>CAXGUU010000010.1:0-24907 GCA_964012875.1 uncultured bacterium | reverse complement strand
TGAGGCAGCTGTATTCGGTGTTGTCCTGCAACAACGCCATCAACGATTAGGCTTTCTGAGGTTGTAAAACCATGACATTTCAGTAGTCGAGCAGCCGCATTTATGCGAAAATTCGCGCGCGCTTGGGGCAATTCCAAGCGAGGTAAATCAGGGCCTAAGACAAAGATTTTTGTTGCTCACGTCGATGATACACATAAGACTGTTGACACTTTTCACCTTTGCCATCCTAACGGTGGCGGAAGCCGATGAAAACCCGCTCAGCGCTGCCCAAAAGCTGCTCGACGAAGGCAACGCTAGGGCCGCCTACGATATTCTCAAGCCTCTAGAAAATGACCTCGCAGGCGTCGCTAATTTTGATTACCTTTTCGGCCTTTCGGCGCTTGATTCGGGCAACGAACTAGACGCCGTATTCGCACTAGAAAGGCTCGTAGACCTTAACCCTGAGCACGGGCCGGCCCGCGCCGAGCTGGCGCGAGCCTACCTGGCACTTGGCGAAACGGACGATGCCAAGGCCGAATTTAAAAAGGTGCAGGCAATGGACGTCCCGCCTGAAGCGCTGCAGACAATCGAGCGCTACATGTCGAACATCGAACTATTCCACGATGCAACCAGAACGAGATTTCGACCGTGGGTCAGCACTGCGATTGGTTACGACACCAATGTCAACGGCGCGACCAGCGTCAACGGACTTATCCCGATCCCGCTTCTCAATAATCTCGGTGTATTTATCGACGGCGCTCAAAACAGCCCCATCTGGACCATCGGCGCTGGTACCCGATTCACGTCCCCGCTGGATGTTGAACGAGGCGTCAGTCTGTTCGGGCGCATCGGTCTCGACCACCGACTAACGGTCGACGAAGCCGAGTTCTCATCTCTAGTTGGCAGCGGCCAGCTGGGCATCAAAAAGCGCCAAGGCAAGAATACTTTCAGCCTCGCCGCCGACGCGAACATCGCAAAAATTGATGGTGGCTCCGATATCCGCGGTGACCAAGAGAGCGTCGGCGCGACCACCGAATGGCAATACGCGCCTAGCAAGTACGATCAAATCACGACCTTTGCAAACTTCTCCCTAGTTCGTTATCCGGAACAGCGCATCCGTGACGTCAACCGCTTCACCGGTGGCGTTGGCTACGGACACGCGTTCGCAGATTTGCGCGGAACCACGATCGTATTCGCCAGCGTGTTTGGTGGTTTTGATGACACCCAAAGCAACTCTCGGGGCGATCATTTCGGTCGCGAGTTCTTTGGCGGCCGGCTGGGCGCCAGCTACCAGCCGGCAGAGCGCCACACATTCTCGGTTTCAATGACCTACCAGCACAGTGATTACGACGAACCCGACCCAGCGTTTCTAGTCAAACGCGACGACGATTTTTACAGTGTGATCGGCCAATATCGTTTCCAATACGATGAAAACTGGAGCGTCACACCACATATCGGCTACACGAACAATAAGTCAAACATTGTCATCAACGACTACGATCGATTCGAGGTCATGGTGACGTTCCGCAACGATTTCTGAGCATCGTGAGAGTCACCATGCAAAAGA
Source organism: uncultured bacterium (assembly GCA_964012875.1). Taxonomy (GTDB): domain Bacteria; phylum Pseudomonadota; class Gammaproteobacteria; genus CAXGUU01. The sequence continues at coordinate 23,361 of CAXGUU010000010.1, read as the reverse complement.
TTCTAACCTCGATTTTAATTGGGCTTGGCTTGCTGATGGCTGCGGTTACTGCAAGTGCTGCCACACCCGCAGGGAAAGTTGTTTACGCCTTTGGCCAAGTCGAAGCCGTGCAAAGCAGTGGTGCCCGGCGCGCGCTGAAACGCGGTGACGTGTTCGGCCCCGGCGACACCGTCGTCACACGTAACGGACGTACCCAGTTGCGGTTTACCGACGGCGGCCGCGCCGCACTCCAACCCAACACGGAATACAGGATCGAGAACTATCACTTCGAGGGCAGCCAGGACGGCAACGAAAAGAGTTTCATAAACCTCGTCCGTGGGAGTGTAAGACTCGTAACCGGCTTAATCGGTCGGTCTAACAAACAAAACTTCCGTCTACGTACGGGGGTAGCTACCATCGGTATTCGAGGTACCGCCGGCAAAGTCAGCCACTGCGATGCGAATTGCGGCGCTCAAGGTCCGGGCACGTCCCTGATTGGATACGACGGTACTTGGGATTTATCCTCAGGTGCTTTCAACGGACCTGTAAACCCAGGAGATGCAAAATTCTGCGACGGTGCTTCCTGTTTCGATATTCCAGGATTCGGCGAGAGACGGGAAGTAGCCCGTAAAGCTGCTTTAGACGAGTCTGAAGATGAGAGTGATGAAAGTGGTGAAAGTGGTGAAAGTGACGGAGAAGGATCAGAAGAAGGAGACGCTTTTCAAAGAAGCTTAGCCGAAGGAGACGCTTTTCAAACCGAGAACGTTGTCGAGCCAATTTTCACCGCAGGGGTCCAGGTCGACGAGTCGGGCATATCCTGCGAAGCAAGCGGTAGCTGCAGGTCCGATCTCTTCCTTGCACATGATCAATCCATCGCAGTGGCCTATCGCTTCGATGGTTTAAGCGACAGCTTTGATATTGAGCATTCGGCTGTCGCCGGTGAAAACATCTCGGTCTTGCTCAAGGACGGCGTACCAACAGCATTAATTTCGGTGGATAGCGACTCTCACCAAGGCGATTTTGATGCAGATTCTAATGCCTTCAATGCCAACAACGACGTGTATGACTACGGTAACAACTACAACTACAACAACTCCGCTAGTCACCAAGGCGACGGCAACGACGTGGTCTTCGCCTCCACGAATGATCCTAACGCGCTCCGGCAAGCTTTCTTAGATTCGCCAGATCCCGAAATAGCCAGTACTGGGCTAGCAATACTAGACGGTGTCGACTCGTCGCTGATTGCACAGGTGAACTCCAGACCCGCCTCCATCGATCAACAAGATTACGGCTACACCAGTGACGGCCAGCTGCTCAAAGGCCGTTTTCAGAATGGCAAAATGCTGAACATAACAGTTGAAATTGGCGAGGGCACGATAATAGGCGACGTTCGGGCCAGCGTCACAAATCTTGTCGGCTACGAGAGCAATCATTTTATATTTGGACCGACACCGAACGCGGTGCCGCTCTCTGCTAATGCAAACTATTATTTCACCGGTGGAACCAACTCAACGTCCCTGAACGGAGACTCCATCGGCGAAGGAGTAATTGATGGAGCGTTGTCCTTCCAGTTCGGGTCATTGACTGGCGCGGTAGATATGACGGTCAACCACAGCGCTGTTGATTACTCAGTAACGGGTTCGCTCATCATCCACCCGGACCGGCTATCTTTTCTCGACCGGTCTGTAGTCGCGAGCGCTCGCTCTGGTAGTTATTACACCTTTTTGGAAGGCTTCTTTGCGCACGATGGCACGCCAGCCCCACTCGCGGCCGGGCTTTCATACGAAATTCGCACGCCGACACCAATCGTCGGTGTCGCCGGGTTCGGCCTGCAGACGGACGCATCGGCGGGCGTGAATTTGGATCAGCAAATAGGTCAAACCGGTTTTTCGGGCCCGGCGCCTGCCGGACAATACGTCGCGTTCGCGCATGCATTCACCGAGCGCTCCAACAGCGGCGAAGGCAACTCTGTATCGAGCGGCGCCAACTCTGGACTGAGCAGCGAGGTCGTTCATTTCATCGTAGGCGCAGACTCCGCACAACTGACCGACGGCATTCCCACCTCGTTTTATTCTGAAACGAATGCGGGTCCTTGCGGTCCCTGCACGTTTGGTGCTACCGGAAGCTCTCCCACTGAATCCGACAGTTACGTGCCACTAGGCGCAAGTTGGGCGCGATTTACCGCCGGTAACTATAGCGCCGGGCATAACAATTTATCCGCCGAACTCGGTAGCGCCCATCTTGTTACGTTTGAAGTACCAACCGATCAAATAGACATACCAGGTATCAACAGCGGCAAAACGGGCACATATAACGTACTTCGGGGTAACACTTCACCAACATTGATTTTTGAGAATGATGGTAATCGAATGCCGGAAGTCGTTGGGACGCTGGACACTGCGTCTGTTCAGGTCGCTTTCAACGATGGCTCAATGAACGCATCGTTCTCAGGTTCATTTAATGACGGGGCCAATAGTGGAAGCTGGTCTCTGGGTGGTTCAGAACAAGCAGGTACATTTAACCGGGCAAATCAGGTGCATGAGATTCATCTTGCCGGCTCCATTGCATCCTCGTCCATTACGGATAGTTCATTCAGCTCTCCAAACAATAGTTGTGCGGCTGGTTCCAACGGATGCTCGCTCTCTGGCCATACCTTTTTTGGGTTAGGCGGTGCAGGTTCGCCAACGGCGGTCGCTGGCACGGTGCAAGCCAACACCGCAGGTTACAACGTGCCGGAAGCCGCCATCGCTTTTGGCTACGTCCTAGAAGGGTCGGTTACACCTTAAGCTCGCAGTTAGCGCCACGCAAACTTAGGCTGATCGTAATGCGCGACACGCGTGTCACGCCCTAGCACGCATACCTCCCTGAATTGGTAAATAATTGCGGCCGTCGGGGCTGCAATCCAATCGCCACCCACTGGCATACGTAAGACCGGTGCATCCCCTTCGCCTTCGCTATGGTCGAGCATTGGTGCGTCGCCTCTAAGAAATTCATGTACGGGAATACGGTGCACTGATTGGACCTCGTCGGGATTCGGTGCAAAGGCTTCTATCGACCCGGCCCAGAAAACGACCGGTGTTATACGGAAGCCCGAGCGGGTAACGAAATCATCAAGGCGGCCTAGGATATGGGTGGGTGAGAGATGGAGGCCGATTTCCTCGCTCATTTCGCGCATGGCTGTCTCTTCTGCGTTCTCACCTTCATCCACACGACCACCCGGGAACGCCCATTGCCCGGCATGCTTGCGCAAGCGGGAAGAGCGACGCGTCAAAATCAATGCTGCATAATCCTGCCGGTCATCATGCTTCGGCATCCCGGGCAGGTCAGCGCCAAAACCACCGTCTACAACAGTTACGGCCACAGCCGCTGGGCGCACCGCCTCGTCGACCGCAACCTCGACCGCAAATTCGCGCAGGCGCTGGTTAATAGCGTCACGGAATTCGTCATTACAGCGAGTTGAGGTCGAAGACACGGTATTAGACGTCCGAGAGCAGAAAGTTGCACGAGTACGGGGAACCGGGCCCGAAGCATAACACCAGTCTTTCAAACGCATGGGACAGGCGACGATGAAGCGATTCCGGCGAGCGTTATACAATCCGGCGCTACACTTGACCATCACTCACGGAATCTCCGCCGTATGCACCTAGCGCTGACCGAAGAACAAACGATGATCCAGGAGACTGCTCGCCGGTTTGCTGAGACTGAACTGGCCCCAATCGCTGCCTCACTCGAAGACCCGGCCAATCGTCCACGCTATCTTGGCATTCTGAAGCAACTCGCTGAACTTGGCTTCATGGGATTGAATGTTGACCCCAAGTACGGCGGCACCGGTGCGGGCGTCGTGGCCTTCAGCGTGGCCATGACTGAAATTTCGCGAGCCTGTGCTTCAACCGGCGTGTCGATGTCGGTCAACAACCTGGTATCTGAGGTCATCCAAGCAATCGGGTCAGGACAACAAAAAGAAAAATACATTCCCAAAATTTGCGGCGGCGAATTCGCTTGCGGATCATTCTGCCTGTCGGAAGCGCACGCCGGCTCTGATCCTTCCCGCGTATCGACGCGAGCAACCCGAGATGGCGACAACTGGATCCTCGACGGCACCAAAATGTGGATCAGTTCAGCAGAATATGCGGGTGTTTTTGTAGTCTGGGCGGTTACCGACCCGGACGCACCGCCCGGTAAAGGGATTTCCTGTTTCCTGGTCGAGGCTGACAACCCGGGGGTAACGGTCGGTGTAGCCGAGCACAAGATGGGGCAAAAGGCTTCAAGCACCAACCCGGTAATTTTCGAGGAATGTCGGGTCGGTCAGGACGCCATGTTAGGGGACGAAAACGCAGGCTTTCGCATAGCGGTGGGCGAGCTCACTGGTGGCCGTATCGGCATCGCATCGCTGGCCTTAGGCATCGGCTCCGCAGCCATCGACGTGGCCCGTCAGTACGCTACTGAACGTGAGCAGTTCGGTCAGAAAATTTCTGACTTTCAAGGCATTCAATTCACGCTTGCTGACGCCTACACCGAACGTGAAGCCGGACGCCTGCTCGCCATGAATGCGGCCTGGCTTAAGGAGACGGGGCAGTCGTACATGAAGGCGGCATCTATGGCAAAACTTTATTGCTCGGAATGGGCCAACCGCGCTTGCTACAGCGCCATTCAATTGCTCGGCGGTGCCGGCTATACCCAGGAATTCCCCGTCGAACGCTATGCGCGCGACGCTCGCGTGACATCGATTTACGAAGGAACCAGTGAGATTCAGCGTGTCATCATCTCGCGCGAATTGCTGGCTGAAGTGTCATGAATTTTGATTTACCGCCCGAACTCGATGCTTACCTGGACGAACTTGACGCTTTTATCGAAGCTGAAATCAAACCACTGGAAGCCGAACACGACAACATCCGTTTTTTTGATCACCGCCGGGAGCATGCACGAACCGACTGGGATAATGGCGGCCGCCCCCGCGAAGAATGGGAAGCTCTGCTGGCCGAGGCCCGTCGGCGGGCTGACGCCGCTGGGCATTTTCGCTATGCGTTTCCAAAAGAGTTTGGCGGACGCGATGGCACTAACCTCGGCATGGCCGTGATTCGAGAGCATCTGGCGAGCAAAGGTCTGGGCCTTCACTGCGACCTGCAGAACGAGCATGCCATTGTGGCGAACAACATCGGCCTGTTGCTGATGCTGGAGTACGGTACCGAAGCGCAAAAATCTGAATGGGTTGAGCCGCTCGCGACGGGCGACGGTTTTCTTGCATTCGGCATCACCGAGCCTGACCACGGCTCTGACGCCACCCACATGGAAACTGTCGCGATTGAGGACGGCGACGGTTGGCGAATCACCGGCGAGAAAACCTGGAATACTGGCATTCATACCGCGCCCGCCGATTTGATTTTTGCTCGAACCAGTGGCGGCGCTGGTGATGGCGAGGGCATCACGGCGTTTATCGTGCCAACCGATGCCGAAGGATTTCGCCTTGAAGAGCTGTTGTGGACGTTCAACATGCCAACTGATCACGGTCACATCTCGCTGGACAATGTTTATGTGCCCAACGCGGCAGTGTTTGGTGGGGTTGGCCGCGGTCTGCAGGTCGTCCAGCACTTTTTCAACGAAAACCGCATTCGCCAGGCCGCCTCCAGCCTTGGCGCCGCGCAATTCTGTGTCGACGAGGCGGTTGCCTACGCCAAGGAGCGAAAGCCCTTCGGTAAAGCGCTGGCGACAAACCAGGGCGTTCAGTTTCCACTGGTTGAGCTGCAAACCCAGTGCGAAATGCTGCGCGCGCTGATCCACAAAACCGCGTGGCTGATGGATAGAGATGGTGCGTTCAGCGTGTCTGACAAGGTTTCGATGTGCAATTTCTGGGGCAATCGCCTGTGCTGCGAGTCTGCAGACCGCGCCATGCAGGTCCATGGCGGCATGGGTTATTCTCGACACAAACCGTTCGAACACATCTACCGCCACCATCGACGCTATCGCATCACCGAGGGTGCCGAAGAGATTCAAATGCGCCGCGTGGCCGGATACATGTTCGGATTTATGAAACAACGGGCGCCCAAAGGCGTGCGTGAATAACAGGCTCTTGCCAACATGTGCGGGGGTTAGCGAAATCCCCGTCAACCTGCACGTAAATCAATACGGACCGACCTAAAAAGGAACTCATATGAAAACTGAATTACTCATGAACTATCACGCCGTTCTCGGCGAAAGCGTTGAAGTCGGGGGGGGTGCCTATGGCGAACGCCTGATTGTTGAAGTCCACGGTGGTGCATTCGACGGCCCGAAGCTCAAGGGTAAGTTTCGCGATGCTGCCGGCGCGGACTGGCTGCACGTCAGCGATGGTTATGGTCACCTGGACGTTCGCGTCACCATGGAAACTGACGATGGCGCCTTTGTCTACATGCAGTACAACGGCAAACTCGAAATGACCGAAGCGGCGGCCGCTGCCATAGCGGGCGAGGGCCAGACCGATTACGGCGACCAGTATTTTTTTACCACGCCGCGTTTTCAGACCGGCCACGAAAGGTACAAGTGGCTGAACAACATTGTCTGTGTCAGCCAGGGCCGGTTGTTGCCGGGACGGGTTGAGTACAACGTCTACCACATCCTGAACGACTAAAAATTACGGGGTCCCGAGTCATGAAGTTTGGTCTGTTCTACGAGCTGTCGACACCCCGCCCGTTCACGACGGAAATACAGCGGGCGGTATTCGAGAACGCGATTGAACAAACCGTACTCGCTGATCAGCTTGGTTTTCACAGCATCTGGTGCGTCGAACACCATTTCCTGGAGGAATACAGCCACGCATCTTGCCCGGACATGTTCCTGACCGCCGTCGCACGGGAAACGAAGAATATCCGCCTTGGTTTTGGCATCGGTACTTGTGTGCCGGCCATGCACTCGCCCATTCGCTGGGCGGAAAAGGCAGCGTTCCTGGACATGCTCTCAAACGGCCGGGTCGAATTCGGCACCGGCCGCTCTTCGACCTGGAACGAACTGGGTGGCTTCAATGCCGCAGTCGACGACACCAAGCGCAGCTGGGATGAGTTTTCGCGCGTCATACCGAAAATGTGGACTGAAGAACGCTTTGCCTACAATGGCACCTACTTCTCCATGCCGGAACGCTGCGTGCTGCCGAAGCCGGTTCAGGATCCGCACCCACCGATGTGGGTCGCCGTCACAGCACCGGGGACTGAGTTTGATGCGGCCGAGCGCGGCATGGGTGCCCTGATTCTCTCGATCATGGACGTTGAGCGTAATATCCCGCGGATCGCTGAATACCGCGAACGCATCAAAAATTGCAGGCCGGTGGGTTCGTTCGTGAACGATCAGATCGCTATCGCGAACTGGATGTACTGCCATCCGGACGACGGCCTGGCCAGGGAGAAGGGCCATGAACTGATCGCAAACTTCGGCTACATGGCAGGCCAGACGGTCGAAATTTCTGAGGCCTATCCGGCCAATAACTATTCAGCGATTGGGCTTCTAGGCGCCCTGCGACCCGATTCCAATGCCCCCGACGAAGCCAAGAAGCCACCCGCCAGCGGCCTCTGCTTTGGCAGTCCGGAGGCGTTGATTGAAACAATCGGGCGCTGGGAGGCAGCGGGCGCCGATCACCTGATCTTTATGGTGCAGGCGCGCGAGCACCTCGAACAGGAAGCGGTCCTGGACAGCCTGCGCTTGTTTGCAGACAAGGTCATGCCCCACTTTGCCGAAGACGCGGCGCTCGAGGTATCGGGGGGATGAGAGAAACGGTCTTGCTTTACGGTAAGCGCGACCCCGCGACTGTCGCCGTCAACATGGTTCCGCTTGACCCGACTTCTACAGGGACAATCACCATCACTGACGCCGAAATTGCATACAGCCCGTTCGAAATCCGCATTCGGGACGCCCAGGCGCTGCTACCCCCGAGCCTTCATCCAAGTGTGCCGGCGTTAATTGGCGTGACCTTCATTCGCGCCAGGGGCGGCCCGCTGGGCGCATTCAACCTGGCCTACTGCGGCATCGCCTGTCGCACAGGTATAAAACCTCGCCACTATATTCAAAGCGCATTTTCCGATTGCAACCAGGCCAGCGAATTTTTCACTACCCGTTACGGCTTTCCATGCCAAACCGCTACCATCGAATCGCGCGAATCATACGACCGCATCCACGGCCGTGTCGAAACTGAGAGCGGTTGTGTCCTGGAAACGACAACCGTTGACTGCGTGCCGCTGGTGGGGAGCGGTGCAGCGGTTAAGTATTCGCCGCCGCTGAACGTGACGCAGGTCAGCGGCCAGGCGGCGCTCGTACAGTTCGAAGCGGCCTACGACTTCAAGCGCGTACTGCGTGGTCAGCCGGCCTTGAATACATTCGAATCCGCGGTAGTCGGTGAAGATCAGCCCAGACCGAATCACGCGATTTCCGGAACGTTTGCAGTCGTCGATCTGCATCTCATGCCGGTGCGCTTCGAAGTCGACCTATCAGTTCCGGCCGAACAGGGTGGTGCGCGTAAGATAGCGCGGTAAAGAGCCGGCGACATCACGCAATGAAAGATACGCTGTCTGTCAGTAAATGGCTCATCCGGGCATTACAGGACGCGGGGGTTCAGGATGTCTTCGGCATGCCCGGGGTTACGCGGTATCTCTGGTTGTAGTTCCATAACGGGTACCGGATGTGCATACGTGTTTTTCTCAACCGTGTTCTCGCGCGCGAACGGGTATTCCTTGACCAGCATACGGTACACCGTCGTACCGAGTGCGAAGACATCAGTGAGCGAAGTAATGCGGCGGCTTTTATCGAAATGCTCCGGCGACATATTCCATGACGATATGGCCAAGGCCATCGTGTCTCACGATGTCAAAGATGGCGACGATATTCTCGTGCGCGTACTTACCCGCAACCCGCGCTTCATGGTGAAACTGGGCGATAACGTGCTGCATTTCCTCGTCGATCAAACGCTCAGCGCGCACCGATTTTATAGCGACAGTACGGTCCACCAAGGGGTCGTAGGCGCGGCGGACAATGCCGGCAACCCCTTCACCAAGGACCCGATCGCACTGGTAGCGACCAATCAGATTTGAATTTTTTTCACCGGGCCTGCCATTCATGGTCGGGGATTTTCCGACCCTGGCCGGCACGTCTCGAGGTGAGTCTAAAATCGCGGTGCACAGGTCATTTTCGTACCCAGGTGTAGACTAGATTCACGGTGCACGTTGCGGACGAATGACAATTTCAGTGGGGCAGCAGGCCGCTGAAGTCCCGAGCACGTACACCACCGCCTCGGCGACATCGCTGGCTCGAATCATCTTCCGGGCATCGAGTTCGAGGCCGGCCGTCAAGTCAGTTTCGACAAAACCAGGCATGATGGTTGAAACCTTGATGCCCGCTTCGCGCACATCCTCAAACAGACACCCGGTAAAACCATTCAATGCGTGCTTGCTGGCGACGTAAGCCGCGCCTCCGGCGAGCGTATGTCGGCCCTGTATGGAAGAGAGATTAATAATGGCCCCAAGCTTGCGCGAGGTCATCCCGGGCAGTACCTGCTGAGACAAGGACACCGCGACATTCAGATTGAGCTCCTGCAAGCGTCGGAACTGAGCGAGATCGAGATCCTGTGCCGATCCCCGACCCGCCATGCCGGCGTTGTTAATCAAAATATCGACCGGGCCAATTCGCTCCTCGGCTGACTTGCCGACGCCATCGAGAAACCTGCGATCGGTCAAATCGCCACTCAGGATTTCAGCCTCTGCGCCATGCTCGCGGCATTCTTCGGCGACGGCCCTGAGTGCGTCTTCAGAACGCCCAACCAGACACAAGCGCAAACCGCTTCCGGCCAGCGCCAAACTAATCGCGCGCCCGATACCCCGGCTTGCGCCCGATACTAGGGCTGACGTCATACCGTTGATCACTGCTGTTGTTCCTGTAGCGCTGAAAAGTTGGGTCAATCTAGAACATCGGGTTCCGTGGCGTCTTGCCCAGCAGGACCCGCCCGACATCTTCGACCACGTGCTGCTGCAGCTGCAGGTGATGCCGCGCGACATTGATATCGCGCACGAACCGATCGAAGTCCACATCAAGCACCGCGGTCGTTCCGGCCATTCCTTGCATCAGATCCACTGCTTCGAGCGCACGTTTCGCTGCCGACACGATCGAGAGGCGGACAGCCGCAACGCGCTCAAGGTCCAGCTCACCACCTCTCTCGACGTGTGACCAGGCTGCCCCGACATTCTGATACAGGTACGCACGACCAGCTTCTATCGCAGCCTCAGCCTGCGCCAGCGCGATATGTACCCGGGGCTCGTCTCGTGCCGGGTGCGCACCGGCAAAGGGAGTGCGCTCAAGCATCGGTAGAACCAGATCCATCGCCCCTCGCGCAATCCCGCACATGGCCGCCGCCTTGCTCATAGCAAAACGCAAACTGGCTGGGAAACGCCATGTGACGGCCGGGTCGACCGGGCGACTGAAGAGATCCAGACCGTACGCCTCAGGGACGTGAACCGTGTACAGCTCAAAATCATCACTGGCGGTACCAACGAGACCGCTCGGGTTCCAGGTATCGAGCAGTCGGGCCTGCTCGACCGGAACAAAAAACATCAAACGCCGCTCGCTGGCTGCTCCCTGATCTACTACCGCGAATGCTCCAAGCCAGGCGGCATTACGACAATTGCTGGCGAAACGCCAGCGGCCGCTGACCTCAAAGCCGCCGCTTACCGAAACCGCCTTGCCGTCACCCACGACCGTCAGCGCGATGCCCGGGCCGCCCACATTCAGCATAGCGCGCGCCGCGTCAGCGGCAGCATAAGCGTTAACGCAGCCACTGGATTCCGAACCGACCATGGCGCACCAGCCGGTAGACGGATCGCCGCGAGAAAGCTCTTCTATAACACGCAGCAAGGTCATGGTGTCGGCACCGGGTCCGCCGTAGGCCGAAGTGACCTGAAGATGGAAGGCACCGAACTGGTTCAGCGCATCCATCATTTCACTCGGAATGCGCTTGTCGGCTTCCACCCGTGCGGCCGCCGCGCGCAAAGCAGGACGCAGTGCGATCGCCTGGTCGATCAGATCGTGCATGACAGAATGCTCCGCGTCGGGCTCCTATTGGGGCCGAGCTTATCCTGCGCCCGCGCCGCCACAGTAATTATTTTTGAGACCGCTTCTAGTTAACCGCACGTTCACTATCGGTCCAGAACCGAGCGCGGATAACTTTCTTGTCGGTCTTGCCGACAGCCGTTTTGGGAATTTCATCCCAGAACTCGATCGACTTCGGTGTCTTTACGCCACCAAGTTTCGGCTTTACCCGCTCGACAATGGTGACGTCGTCCAGAGATGCGCCTTCGTTCAATACAACGATGGCCTTGATGGCCTCCCCCCAACGTTCATCCGGCACACCGATGACCGCACATTCCAGAACTTCGGGCATCGCCAGAATGGGCGCTTCGACTTCGGTAGCAAAGACATTAAAGCCGCCGCTGATGATCATGTCTTTTTTACGGTCAACGATATATAGGTAATCGTCGTCATCGAGGTAGCCGATGTCGCCGGTATGATGCCAGCCAAATTTGCGCGCCTCGGCGGTGGCATCCGGTTTTTCAAAATACCCCAGCGTCACCAGCGGACCACGGCAGCAGATCTCCCCGCGCTCACCGCGCGGCAGCTCGTTGCCGTCATCATCGAGAATCCCGACCTGGGTGCACGATGTGACCTTACCGCAGCTTTGCAGCCGCTCGGGACGATCGCCATTTGCCGAAGCAGCAACCACCTCGGGGGGCAGCATCGACACCAGCATCGGCGCCTCGGCCTGGCCGTAGCACTGGCAGATTACCGGCCCGAAAACCTCGACCCCACGTTTGAATTTGTCCGGCGACACGGGCGCGGCCGCGATTAGAATCTGACGCAGGCTGGAACAGTCCGTCGTTCGCGCGTCGGGGTGATCAAGCAAGGCGTAGTACGCGGTAGGTGGCAGAAAAACATGCGTTACCCGGTACTGTTCGATGGCGCGCAGTACGGAGCCGGCGTCGAAGCTGCCGTGAATGACCGTCGCCCCATTCTCTGCGGCGAAGATGCCGATAATGATACCGGCCGCGTGAGTAATCGGTGCGACTGCGAGGTGCACGATGTCGTCAGTTTTTGAGCCCACGTAGTGTTTCAGGCCAAGCTCAAACATGGTGACGACGTTGTGATTGGAAATCTCCACGCCCTTGGAGGGTCCGGTAGTGCCGCCGGTCGGCCAGCGCGAGAAGACGGCGTCCGGTGCGCCGAACGGATCAGAAAGATCGGGAAGCTCGGTGCATGTCCCACCGGCCCAGAATGTATCCAGTGACGGGCAGTCATTAGCTTCGCCGTCGATACAGATCGCCCCCTTGAGCTCCGGCAGGCGTTCGATCACATAGGTCGCCTCGTCCGCCAGGTCGCTGTGGAAGAACAGCCATCGGGTACGTACATAGGCCATATATTCCGCGTTGGTTTCAGCAGAATTTCTGGCGTTAACCGGAATCCAAGCGCCGCCGGCCCGCATGCTCGAAAACACGCCGATAACGGCAGTGGGATGATTCGGAGAGTAGACGGCAACGGAATCTCCGCGCTCGAATCCATTGGCGTAGAGCGCTTTCGCCGTTGCTGTAATCGCCCTGTCGGCGCCCGCAAAGGTGTAGCGGGTGTCTTCCCCGATTAAAAAAGGACGCTCGGGCGCGCGTCGTGCCGCGCGGTCAAAATAATCGATGGGTCGCATTGAACCTGTCTGGGGGAAATATTCAGCAGCCCGGGAGTGTACACGGCCAGCGCCGAATGTGGATGATGGGGATTCGGCACATACCCCAGGCCAACACCGTGCCGCAAAATCGATTACGCTTGGCGGCTCCTACCAGCGAGGTGATTATCCATGTCTGCAGCAGAAAACAAGGCGCTCGTGATGTCATTCTGGGAAGCATTTTCGTCCGGGCGCTACGACGACGCCGTCAACATGATGGCCGATGACGCCACCTGGTGGGTGGCTGGCTCGACGACACTCTCGGGAACCTATACAAAGGCCGAATTCAAAGCGCTCCTGGGCAATGTCACGTCAATGGCACCCAAAGGCATTCGCGTGACACCGACCTCGCTGACCGCCGAGGATGACCGGGTCTCGATGGAGGCTGAATCTTACGCCGAGATTGCGAATGGCAGGACCTATAACAACCTCTACCACTTCATGATGGTAGTGCGGGACGGGAAATTCACCACGATTCGCGAGTACCTCGATACGGAGCATGTAACGGCGACCTTCAGCGAGTGACGCGGGCGGGTGGTCGCGCCCCAATCGCCATCGTCGGCGCCGGACTAGATGGACTAACCGCCGGGCGTGCGGGCGCTCGGTCTCGGCGATGCCCTAGACGTGGTCGCCGCTCGATCGCGACTCAGCATTACGCATCTGGCGACGTCAATTTTGAAAACTGTTCGACGATGAATTTATCACCTGCTTTGGGGAGCCCTTCTACAGCTTTCATGGCTCCGACCTACATGCATTGCTGACCCGGACTACCCACGCATCGGACGCTATCAAAATTCACCTCGATCATCGTCTGGTAGACCTCGTGGAACTTTCGGAAGGCGTCACATTGAAGTTCGCGAACGGTGCGGAAGTGTCGGCCGACACCGCAGTCGGTGGAGACGGCGTTCATTCCATCGTACGGCAGCGTTTGCAAGGTAATGTTACGACCGAATTCACTGGCCGCGTTGCCTACTACGGTATGGTTGCTGCTGAAGATATCGGCGCCACATCGTCAGCCGGGAGACTCGATATCTGGGTCGGCCCCGGAAAACATGTCGTGGCTTACCCGGTAAGGCGCGGGGAACTGATTAACTATGTCGCCTTGATAGAAGAAGAGGGCTGGGTCGACGAATCGTGGAACGTCAAAGCCGAGGCGACCGGACTAAAGACCGCTTTTGAACACTGGAACGATACCGTGCGCACCCTGGTCGACAGGACGCGGGGCGGCGAATGCTACAAGTGGGCGCTGCTGGGTCGCCCGCCACTGCCCTACCGGTCCAGTGACCACATCACCTTACTCGATGACGCAGCGCACCCGATGGCACCCTACCTTGCTCCGGGACTGGTCATGGCAATCGAAGACAGCTGGGTTCTCGCGGCGGCCCTGATCGCTGGACTTGACCGCGCCAAAGCACTCAAATCCTATGAATAAGCGGGCCTGGAGCACACAACCAGGATCCAGCCAGCAGCATGGGAACAGAGGCAATTGCATCACGCCGTCGGCCGCGACGCGCGCGGGGATGATTTCAAGGGCGGGAAGTTTGCCGATCCCGGCTGGATTTACGGTCACAACGTGGTCGAGGACTTTCCGCTTTAGGGGTCAGACCACGTTTTTCGACCGGCACCGAGCCGACGCCGCTATGCCGCGAAAAACGAAAAAGGTGGTCTGCCCCCGGTTTATTCCGGTTTACTCAGGCAGCGTGTTCTTTCCACCACCGCTCGATTGATGCGCGGACTTCGGGCGCATGAAACCGTGCGACCTGTTCACTCGGGTAGAGCGCTTCCTCATAGAAAAAATCTGGGAGCTCGTCGTCGGCTTCGGTAAAACCAGCCTTCCTGTTGAACTCGTCCTCAAACCTGAGCGTTTCGCGGCCGAGCTGCATAAAAAATTCCGGTTTGAGATCACAGCCGTGGGCGTCGTTGATGAGTTCAACTATCATTTCAATGTGCGCGTTGGTCACTGAGCGGCCGAACACACACAAGCCCAGCGAATCTGCGGTCGCGCACAAGGTCTGCATTTCCATGCTAACGTCGACCAGTTCATCGACATCCTTGCCGCTGCATTCGTACTTGGGCGCATTGCCGGTTGTGTGATCGGCACCCTGCGCGGTGACCATCATGGTGATCCCGGTCACTTCAATGACCCGAGGGTCGTAGGCGCTGATGCCCTGCTTCTTTATCACCGGCGTGCGCGTGACCTTGTAATGCTCACCGACCCGGGCCGTACCTTGCGCCCAGATCCTACCCTGCTCGGTGCCTTTTAGAATTTCGGCCATAGCGGTGGTCATGAAATCGGTATCACCGAATTCAGCAAGCCCTGCTTCCAGTAGCACGCCCATCATCGCGCCGGTCTCGATGGTATCAACACCCAGGTTGTTCGCATGCCAGTTCAGGCGAGCCAGTTCGTCCGGGTCAGTGATGCCACAGTTGGTGCCCAGCAGCCCGAGCGTTTCATATTCGACGGGTGAAGAAATCTCGTTGCCATCGACGTCGGCATAGACGTTGCTACACTCGATCATGCACCCGGGCATGCAGGCGTGCGAGGTTGTGCCACCGCGCTCGCTATTGCGCTCACGAATGTGATCGCCGCCCATGTACATCACGCCCTGCTCCGGTTCGACCTGGCGCCCGGAGGTGAAATTCCTGACCGGCAATCCACCGACATAGTTAGTGTAATCGGCCATGAATGCAGTGCCGTAATCTTTAAGTAAATTCACCGCTTCGTCGGCCTGCAGCTTCTGGCCGTAATCCTTGATGCCTTTGAGCAACTTCTTGCGGTCATGGAAAGTCGGCATCTTGTTGAGGTCAATCACGATCGCTTTGACCTTCTTGGCCCCCATGACTGCACCAACGCCGCCCCGGGCGGCCAGTCTTGTGGGTCGGCGATCGGTATCACTCATCGATATACCGGCGAGCAAGCCACCATACTCGCCAACCGGCCCGCAAATCGCGAGGCTGACTTTCTTGCCGTACTTCTCGTGCAACAGCTCGGCCGTCTCGAAAGTGCCCTGACCAAGATAGGGCGTGCCGTCGTCCCAGCTGATCTTTCCGTCCTTGTGCATGTGAATCACAACCCAGTCGTCTGACTCGCCATAGAGGTTAAAGCCGGCGATATGCAACTGGCCCATTGCGAGCCCGAATGAGCCACCTGCGTTCGCTTCCTTGACGCCGCCGGTCAGTGGGCTTTTGCAGCCGACGCTGGTGCGGTTGGCGTTGGAGAAATTGCTGCCGGCGAAGGGCCCTGCCGAGAAAATCAGCGGGTTTTCTGGGCCTAAGGGGTCAACCTCGGCGACATCCATTTCGACCAGGGTCTTGGCGATGAGGTAGCGGCCAGCGCGCGCATTCTGCTCTCCGGTGAATTCTTCTTCGCGAATATTGCGGTCATTTAGATCGATGTGCAGGTACTTGCGCATGGACGATTCCTCGAAAGCGATGGACAAACGTAGGCAAATTATAGCGAGAGGCAGAAACTAGCGCCGCCAACCCCATTGGGAATTTATGGAATAAATCCGGAGCCGTGGATCGGGCCGTGACAATGCTCAGCGAAACGCACCCCTGGTCCCCGAAAACTCGGCGTAGGACCGCGGATGCTCGCGCGCGGCCCGGGCACTGTCCTTGAGCCAGGAGTCGAGCGGCCCTGAACGCAGGCGAACAAACGTGGCATACATGAGACGCAGCAACATGATGAAGGTCGACAGAACCGTCCAGACAACCACGCCCCAGAATGCTGCCGTTGGACCAGTGACGATCAACAGTGTCGTCAGAATTATCAGGCAAGGGTTGCGCCGAGCAGTGACGAGGCGGAACCAGGCATCGAAGGGCCGCCAGGCGAACATACCGCAGGCGCCGAGTGAATGAAATGAGGCCTCTATAAAGCGTCCACCGATATACCCGAGCACTACCAGCCAGCAACCATCCATCGTCGTGAAACCGAGCCAGCCACCAGTACCCAACACGCTCATGCCCCAGGCCGCGTACCAGAACGGCGGATGAATCATGTCGAGACCGTGATCGAGTACATGGCCCAGTTTGCTCGAATTCACCGTGACGCGGGCCAGCTTACCGTCAACCGTGTCCAGCAAGGTCATTATCCAACCGCACATGAGCCCGGCGGCATACTGTCCCGCCCCGAACAAGAAGTAAGCGGCAATCACCAGCGCAAAACCGGTCAGGGTGACCTGATTCGGTGTAATGCCCGATCGCGCGCACCATCCAGTGATGACCCGCGCCGGCCGCGGCCACCACCACTTCGTCACGAGATCCGTGACGCCTTTGTATGAATTGCCATAGAGCAGTGATTCCAGCGCATCAGCATTGTCTGCCCGAACTGTTTCCAGCAGCGGGGGTTGGGTTTTGCGTAGCCTGGAGTTGTAGCCTGCCAGTTCTTGAGCCCGAATCGTTTTCAAGTGCTCGGGCAGCGCTCGGTTTCCGCGCATAGCCTCTAGACCCTGTTCTACAAACATACCAGTACACCGAATCGCGGCAATTCCGCCGTCATCAGCGCGAAGAACAGTGTCAGGTCGAGCCGCGAAACCTTCGATGGTTAACGTTTCGAAAACGTAGTTCGAATTCAGGACTAGGGTCTGTTCCGCCTCGGCAAAATCATCGTCGCTCACTGATGCGACCATCCCGCAAGCTTGAATCTGGCGTTTGATTCGTTGAGAACTGTTGAGAGCCCAGATCAGAGTTTCATTTTCACCTACGATGACGACCTTCGATGGCACTGATTACCTTCCTCAAACTATCTTACGAACATCAGATGGCAAAGCACGTTTAGTCTTTACCCGCGCGCTAAATGGACGATCCAAAAATCAGAATTCTTTCTGCTAACTACCAACGCACCCTTCTACGAATTCCAGTCCGAATCCGTGCCTTAGTAGGCCATTTTCTGCCAGCCATTTCGCCGCCCGACGTCTGTTGACACCATTTTGTTGTTCGCTGACAGTGTCGAGAATCCTCCGTTTCTGCCCCCGCGGTCCTAGAAGCCAGAAATACGTGGAAAAGACTGCCTTAATCCTACATGAAGGTACGCACCAGCCGTAGCCCGCTTTGAACAAAGACCACAATTCACAGCCTACAAAGTCGGACACCAAACCTTGGCATCGCCCTTTCAAAAATGCGAGCGTGCTTGCGTTGGGTCGCGGGGCGAAGATGCAATTCGACGCCGGGTAGTGCGCAGCAGCATGGCAATAGTTGGCGCAGCCATGCTCGGAATATTTTTGGTGCTCGTCATATTCGGAAAAAGCCTGATTTCCGCTCTCGCTGGCGATGAATATGTGATCATATACGCTCTTATGTTGTGGCTAGGAGTTGGCGGTCTCATTACAACGATAACGTCCCCCTCGAACCGATGCTAATCTCGGCCGGTAACGCCCGTGGCGTCGTACTCACGCGCCTGATTGGAATGGTAGTCTTTTTAATCGGATTCCATACGTTCATCCTCCGCTATGAACTGGATGGCGCGGGAATCGCGACGGCGATTAGTGGTGTCGTTACCAGCGGACTCCTTTGGTTGTTCTCGAGGAATATGCTTACGACGCGATCGTGATCACGATTCCGTTCCAAATGAGCGGCTTTTCAATCAGATTTACTTCCTGGAACCAGCAAAAGGTACCTTAAACGGCCCGGCCACCGACCGAGCTCGAAATCGCCTCGACCCGAACGCGCACTGACTGAGAATTCCCCTTACGCGATGCCCGCAACCACCAATCTTGTGTTGCTAAGACACGGTGAATCTGTCTCCGTTCGTGAAAAAAAATTTTCCGGCTGGGACGATGTGCCACTTAGCGACCGCGGCCTATTACAGGCCGAGCGGGCGGCGCAAGCGCTGCTAAGAAGTTCAATGGTCTTTGAACAGGTCTATACGTCCTATCTTATGCGAGCCGCAGACTCACTAAAGCCAATCGCAGAAGCATTGAAGCTAGACGATCATCTTATCTCGCGCGAGTGGCGGTTGAACGAGCGGCACTACGGCATACTCCAGGGGCAATATCGCCACGATACGGTTATACGTTACGGTGCAGATGCGATAATTAGCTGGCGACGGGACTATCGGACACGACCGCCGGAGATGCCGGTCGTACACCCGGGACACCCTTCTAAAGATCCAAAATACTCTCACATCCCTATCGACATGCTTCCGTCCACCGAATCGCTGGAGGATGCCGCCATTCGCATAGAGCCGTGGTGGGAAGAATTCGCGAAAAAGGACTTGATGGCGGGGAAGAATGTGCTGGTCGTCGCGCACACTGCAAGCATACGGGGTATCACGCGAATTGTGGAAAATCTGAACGACGAACAAGCGGCTGCGTTTCGAATTCCTACCGCCAGCCCGGTCGTTTACAAACTCACTCCTGAGCTAGACGTCGTCGCGAAATATCGCGTAGATCGGAGCATCTCGGAAGTCTGGCGCAGATTTCTAAGCAAAATCAAGCCAGTCCGTCGAGTAGCGTGGAAGTAGGCTGCTGCCGTTAGCCCCCCTAAAGCGCTACTTAGCTACTCATCATATTTGACCAGGCAAAAGTAGCCGGTGAGGATCCATCCCGAACTCTCCGGATACCCGAACACAGTTGCAGTGTTCCGTCCCGTTGCAAAGAAGTATATGTAATCGCTTCACCCGTCAGTGTTGCCGTTTACCCAATTTCGGCGGTACATTACATACGTGCCCAATTAGACGTTTCTCCTGGGGAGGGTGAACCATGGCAACTGTGAGCGATTTGGCTGTTGCAGCCAATGTAAATACCAATGGCGCTGTCGACTGCGACGGCCACGTATTAGAACCGATAGACGCCCTCAGGGAATATCTCGACCCTGAATTCAAGGACCGGGCGATCCGACTGGAAGTGGGCGACGACGGCCTTGAGTATTTCTGGTGGGGCAACAAGCTGTCTCGCCTTAGTTGCGGCGGTTTTGCCGGCATCCTAGGTGCCATGGGAGACCCTGATATCGTGCCGTCTCCCGAACGGACCTATGCGAGGGGCTGTCCAAAAGCGTCGTACGATGCCGCAGCCCGCGTCGAGCGATTGGACGGCGAAGGGCTTGGCCAGGCCATTCTCTACCCAACGCTGGGCCTGCTATGGGAAGCGGAAATCGAAGATCCGAAACTTGCGCAGGCCTACTGTCGCTCATATAACCGCTGGATCGTCGACATGTGCGGCGAGGCGCCAGGCAGACTGTACCCGATCGCGCACATTTCTCTGGCCGACGTCGATCTCGCGGTCGCCGAACTCGAACGCGCCGTCAATACCGGTTGCATCGGGGCCATGGTCCTGCCATTCACGATGACGCGGAAAGCGCACGGTCACCCTTACTATGACCCCTTCTGGGCTTGTGCTGAATCTCTCGGCGTCCCCGTCGGACTGCACCCCTCATTTGAGCCGACATCAATGAGTCAACACCAACGCTTTGATGAGTTGATGCAACCAGAGCCCGTCGATTTCAATTTTTACTTCGATGTTCTCGTCGGGCAGTCCATGATGCAGGCCTTCGTGTCCTGCTTTAACTATGGCGTGTTCGAACGTTTCCCGAAGGTCAAAGTGGTCGTGCTGGAATCACAGGCCGGCTGGATTGGTTACCTGCTCGACCGCATGGACGCGGTGTGGGAGGGGCCGTTAAAAGCGACGACCCAACTTAAGGAAAAACCCAGCTTTTACTTTGATCGCCAGTGCTGGATTTCGGCCGACCCTGATGAACGTGCGCTTGCCCACATCATCGAACACGTCGGCAATGACAAATTCTTCTGGGCCAGCGACTTTCCACATCCCGATCACACTGATGACTACATCGAGTCTCTGAAAACGCTCCTCGCGCCATGTTCCAAAGAAACTCAGCAAAAGGTCATGTTTGAGAATGTCGGCAAGGTGTATGACCTCAGTTAGCGAAAGCGCTAAGGTCTTTCGGAACTGTGAAAATGTGAGGAACAGATACCACTGGTTTTCGGCCCATTTTCGCTGTGCACCGATAAACAACGTCGCATATAGTGCGCTCGCCGCCATCGCTACACGCTGGTGGACTCACTGGGATAGCTGCAAACCCTCTGATAATTATAACGAGCCCCACCCACGGGGCTCATCTTTTCCCCAAGTGGAACAAGGCGAGCACCCTAGGCCTAGGGGGACTCCGGCACGCTGGTATTAGGGCCTGTTTTGAGTTTTGGCCCCAGGTAAAGCCAGCGACCATTCTCGAGTACGAAGCGGCTCGTTTCGTGCAGCCGGCGCGCGCGTCCGCCGCGCTTGCTGCGTGCGACAAACTCGACGACGCCCGTCCGGTCCCTGGCAGTGCCACGCTCAGTGCGCTTTATCTGCAAGCCGATCCATCTGACCTCCGGCGAAACATGAATGTCTTCAGGGCAACTCGACGGATGCCAAGTAGCCCGAAGGTAAGCTTCATTGCCAAGCGCAAACGCGGTGTAGCGTGAGCGCATGAGCTGTTCTGCTGTTTCAGCGAGGGCATCACCGTCGATGAAGCGCCCACAACAGCTCGCGAGCGCCTCGTCTGCGCCACACGGACACGCCGGGCCACCCACTGAGTTCGCTTCAGTCATTCGACTTTCGCACGCGCAGCCAACATCGACATCACCAATCGTTGGGCCAGAATTTCTTGCCGATCTAAGGCCACACCCACCAGCTCGATCCCATCCGGAATAGCAACATCATCGTGCTGGCACCAGCGTCGGCCTCCTGCGCTGCTGACGCCAGCCGAGCCCCGAATGCGGCCCCGACCAAATTGTTTTGCGCCACGGCCAGAAAATTTACGGCCTTGTACAGCCCCTGATTGCCCATCGTCGCGCCATCCCTCCCGCGTGTCGTGTGCCCCGCCTCCTTGCACACAGCAGTTTCGCATTACTTTGCCCCTTACTTTCGAGAATGAATGCCCGCCCTGGTCTCTTCGCATTTCCAAGGCCAGGCCCAATTTTCTGTCGGATGAGGTAGTCTAACGCCAGGTATCGAATCGTTTTTTCGAACCAATCGGTGACACGACGGGTTCCGGGCCTCGCCCCTGGCGCCGGCCGGGACGCGAATGAGATACACCATGCCGCTCCCCGGACTACCTGACACCGCCGCCTCTGAAGTGGACGCTGAAGACTTTATACCGGCAACGGTCAGGTCTCGCCCTCCCATGACCAGCCCCGGAATTCCCTGCGCGACGTGAGTCGCGCACGTCACACTATCTTTTATCGGTCATTTTCGCAGGAATGAAAACCATGGCACATGCGCACGACGAAGAGCGTTATTGGAACGAAGAAGGGGGCAGCAACTGGGTCCGGTTTATCGATCGACTCGAGCGCATGCTGGAAGTCCTCACCCCACACCTCGTCAACGCCGTCGCCGCTCAACCCGGAGAACGGGTGCTGGATGTTGGCTGCGGTGGTGGCCCGACCAGCGCGGCATACGCTGACGCAGTTGGATCGGAGGGACATGTCATCGGTGCGGATATATCGGCACCTATTCTCGCCCTCGCGCGCAAGCGCTTCGGGCATCTGGAAAACCTGGAATTCCTTACAGCGGACGCCGGGACCCATGCCTTTGAACCAGACTCCTTTGATGTCTTCACCTCACGATTCGGTGTCATGTTCTTCCCCGACCGGGATGCCGCGTTCGCCAATATTCACCGGGCCCTTAAACCCGGAGGGCGCGCCTGTTTCATGTGCTGGCGAACGATCAAGGAAAATCCCTGGATGGGTGAAGGCGCCCAGGCAGCGTTCGAATTCGTAACACCACCCGAGAAGCCGGCGCCGGGCGCGCCCGGGCCCTTTTCACTTGGGGATCAGGAACAGACCCGGGCACTGATGGCCGGCGCGGGCTTCAAGAATATCGAATTCAATGCGGTCGATGAAAACGTCAGTCTGGGCACGGTCGCCGAAACACTGGATTGGCTGACGAGCATGGGGCCCGCAGCCAAACCGATAGAAGAAGCTGAACCTGCAGCGCAGGAAAAGGCTGTCGCTGCCATGCGCGCTGCATTCGAAGCGCGACTAACCGATAGCGGTGTCGTTTTCCCGGGCGCCGTGTGGATCGTGCGCGCGCAAGCGTAATTGCGCCGCGACCGGCGCTCTTAACTGGCTGACTTTCGGCTATGTCAGCAAGGTCGCCCTGATCGCGTTAACCGCCAATACCCATAAACATAAAGTACTCAAGGCAAACAGGGTCACCCTGACCGGAATCGTATTGACGGTACTCTGCCACAGGCTGTGGACAATCCGGATGCCGGCATAGACCCAAGCCGCTGTCAGATTTATACCGGTGCCCGCACCAGCGACGGCAAGCACGACGACAATCGCGTAGAAAATCGTCGGTTGTTCCATCAGGTGCGTGTAGTTGTGTGAGATCCAGTTGGTTCTGGCCGGCATATCGGCCTCGACATCCGCGTAGCGAGCGCCGGCAGGTGTACTTCCGAGCGATACGCCCGCGGCGCCGAAAGCAGCAAAGCGCGTTACCGTAAGTACTGCCAGCATCACCAGCGACCACAGAACCAGTACTGCCGCGGGTGCGAGAATCGAAACGTTATCCATGATGTGTGTCCTTTCTACAGTGACGGTTATTTGCCGGCGACCAACGCTGAATCAGCAAGCCTGTTAGCTTACGACGCCGCCATCGCGCAGTTTGGCGACCGTCCCGCTGTCGAGACCAAGCTCTCCGAGAACTTCGTCTGTATGCTCCCCCAGCATCGGT
>CAXGUU010000009.1:0-25538 GCA_964012875.1 uncultured bacterium | reverse complement strand
CGGTAGTGTTGTTATTTTTTGTGGCCGTCGCGGTCCTCGATTCATGCCATTTTCATCCCGAAATCGAGAGTGACAGCAGCGCGGCCACATACAGCGGGGAGATTACCAGTGTCCTCGACCAGCTGGTCGGTCCGCTGAAGACGAACGTTGAGAAGACTTATTCAGCACCGTTCGCGACGCACGCTTTTGCCAAAGAAACCATTGAACTAGGCGACGGCACGACCCGTCGGGACTACCCGCGACTTAAATTCGGTGGCGCCCACCTCGATGACCCGGAGAGCGAATGGTGCGGTGATGTCACCAGACGGGGATTGAGCGGTCTCGTGTCGGGGCTGCTGGTGTGGCTGGTTGCGGTGGCGTTAGTGGTCGCAGGGGTCGCACGCAGGGATGAACGGGGTATCGCGGCCTCGGTTGGCACCGTCGTGCGCGGTCAGACGCCGATGCCCTGGTTGGCGATTCTGCTGACCGTGGGGGTTATCTGCATGGTCGGTGGGGCGATCGCCGCGCTGGCTCCCCATTACCACGTTCTTGGTACCGATAAGGTCGGGAACGACGTGATGTATCAGGCGCTTAAGAGCGTGCGGACCGGCTTGCTGATTGGCACCTTAACGACGCTCGTGATGCTGCCTTTTGCTATTGTGCTGGGGATCGCCGCCGGGTACTTTCGCGGCTGGGTCGACGACATCATCCAGTACCTGTATACGACGCTCTCTTCGATACCCGGTGTGCTGTTGATCGCGGCCGCGGCCCTCATGCTTGAAGTCTATATGGCGCGAAATGCTGCTGAATTCACCAGCCTTGCTGCGCGCGCCGACCTCAGACTGCTGGCCTTGTGCATGATTCTAGGTGTCACGACCTGGACCGGTTTGTGCCGCTACCTGCGCGGCGAGGCGCTGAAGCTTAGGGAGGCTGATTTCATTCTGGCGGCCAAGGGCTTCGGCGTGCGGCACTGGATCATTCTTGCGCGGCACATTGTGCCGAACGTCATGCATATCGTCATGATATCGATCGTGCTCGATTTCAGTGGCCTGGTACTTGCGGAGGCCGCCCTGACTTACATCAACATTGGTGTTGATCCGAGCATGGAATCATGGGGCAATATGATTAACAGTGCCCGTCTTGAACTGGCACGCGAGCCAGTCGTCTGGTGGTCGTTGCTGGCGGCGTTTGTTTTCATGTTCACCCTGGTGCTCGCAGCGAACGTGTTTGCGGATGCCGTGCGCGATGCCTTCGATCCGCGCTTACGAGAAGCGCGCTGATCGATTGCTGCCGCTATGGTTTTCGGTACCGGGTTTGCGCCTTTTCGCGGCGGGCCCATCGTATATGCTCGCGATCGTGGCGTCGCCGAGATCATGGACCGATTGAATGCGCTGGAGCGAGAGTACTGCGAGCGCTTCAGGCCGCATCCGGGTTGGCTTCAATTTGATGATTTGACACAGGGGTCCTGACGATGTCCAACCAACTGCTAGAGGTCAGGGATCTCGCCGTTCATTTCGGTCACGGTGAGCGCCTGATGCGCGCCGTTGATGGCGTCAGCTTCGAGATCGCTGCCGGAGAAACTGTGGTGCTCGTAGGAGAATCGGGCAGCGGTAAGTCGTTATCAGCGCTCGCTGTTTCGCGCTTGCTGCCGCCGGCGGCCCGGGTGGTGAGCGGGGAAGTCAGGCTTAAGGGGGAGGATCTGTTCCGTTTACCGGAAGTTCGGATGCGGGATGTTCGTGGTTCAGCAATCGGCATGGTTTTTCAGGAACCGCAATCATCGCTGAATCCCGTGATGACTGTCGGCGCCCAGATCGGCGAAACGCTTAAACGACACAAGGGCCTGTCCGGACAGGCGTTGAATGATCGTGTCGTCGAGTTGTTCGATGCAGTCGGTATCGCGAATCCGCTTGATCGGATTCGCGAGTACCCGCATCAGTTCTCCGGCGGTATGAAGCAGCGTGTCATGGTTGCGATGGCACTGGCCGGCGATCCGGATCTTCTTATCGCCGATGAACCGACGACGGCACTCGATGTGACGATTCAGGCGCAGGTGCTCGATCTCATTCGCTCAATTCAACGCGAACGCTCGATGGGCATTTTGTTCATTACTCACGATCTGGCGGTTGCTCATCAGGTAGCCGACCGCGTGGTCGTGATGAAAGAGGGCAGGATCGTTGAGCAGGGTTCAAAGGATGATTTCTACGAGGCGCCGCAGCACCCTTATTCCAAGCAGCTGTTCGCGGCCCTGCCGAGCTGGGAGAAGCGCGTCGCGGAAGGGCATCGGCCATCATCGGAGTCGGTTGAACCCATTTTGACCGTGCGCGACTTAAAGGTCTGGTTTCCAATAAAGCGTGGCGTGTTCAAACGGACAGTTGGCCACGTCAAGGCGGTCGATGGCATCGATCTTGAAGTCGAGCGAGGCCGAACGCTGGCGGTAGTCGGAGAATCCGGCTCGGGCAAGACGACGATGGGGAAAGGGATCCTGCAGCTGACCGATGTCACCAGCGGCAGCGTGACCTATCGCGGCACTGACTTGAGGCAGCTCAAGGCCAGCACTTTGCGGAGCTATCGCAGCGACCTCCAGGTCGTGTTTCAGGATCCCTATTCGTCAATGAATCCGCGTATGACGGTGGGAGAGATCATCAAGGAAGGGATGATCGCGCAAGGCATAGGTGACAGCGCCGAGGCGCGAAACGCCCGGGTCAGCGAGTTACTTTCTCAGGTAGGCCTTGAAGCGGCCCATGCACTGCGCTATCCACACGAGTTCTCCGGCGGCCAGCGCCAGAGAATATGTATCGCCAGGGCGCTGGCGGTGGACCCTGAGCTAATCGTATGCGATGAACCGACCAGCGCGCTCGATGTCTCAGTTCAGGCGCAGATACTGGAGTTGTTGCGCGACTTACAGGATCAGCTCGGACTGACCTACCTGTTCGTAACCCACAATATCGGTGTGGTGGCCTACCTCGCCCATAGCGTCGCGGTGATGTATCAGGGGCAGATTGTCGAGCACGGCGATGTCGAATCGATCCTGACCCAACCCCAACATCCCTATACCAGGCAGTTACTTGCGGCGGTCCCCCGCATCGAACATGCGGCCTGAGTGCGAATTCGCGCTCGGCTGCCTGGCGGACCGTGAATTCACCGCGCTTTTTGAAGCGCCGGGCTCGCGCGACCGGAACAGCGCCGTAGCTGGTGCTGAATGTTCGTTCTACGGGCCAAGGTTTTAGGCAAAAATCAATCCTGATGAACCTGTTTCGACCGCAGACAGTGGCCGATGTCCGGGCGATTTTCAGGATCGGTTGGCCATTGATTATCAACAACGTAGCGAGTATTGCGGTCACTGTCGCTGACACGCTGATGGCGTCCACGCTTGGTGCTACCCAACTCGCGGCTGTCGCCATCGGGTCGGGCGTTTGGATCGCGATCTTCCTGCTGGGCCTTGGTATCGTGATGGCGCTTGGACCCACCGTCGCCCAGCACTTCGGTGCTGGCAAGCTGAGCGCGATTGGCCGCGACACCCGTCAGGGGTTCTGGCTCAGTCTTGCGGTTGCGGCCATAGTCATCGTATTCATGCGTTCGATAGAACCCGTGCTGCTGTGGATGCGAATTGACACGAAGGTCTGCGCGCTGGCCCAAGGATATCTTGATGCGCTGAGTTGGGGCGTCGTTGCCGCCTACGCGTACCACACGCTGAAACAGATGACCGAAGGCGTCGGCAGGACCGTTCCGGTGATGACCGTCATGGCGATCGCGCTGCCGACGAACGTGTTATTGAATTACGCTTTCATGTTCGGTGCGTTCGGCGCGCCTCAACTTGGCGCGGTTGGAAGTGGATTGGGTAATGGCATCGCGTTTTGGCTGATGTTCCTGATGCTGGCTTTGCATACGCGCTGGTCGCCACACTATCGAGCATTTCAGATCTGGTATCAGTGGGAGCTGCCGGATCGGAACACGCTCCGACGCTTGATTGTGTTGGGCGCGCCAATTGGCCTGTCACTATTTCTGCAATCAGGGTTGTTTACTGCGGTTGCTTTGATGATGGGACGACTTGGAACTGCGGCCGTTGCAGCGCACCAGATCGTACTCAACTATTCAGGGCTCGTGTTCATGGTGCCACTCGGTTTGGGTATGGCATTGACCGTCTGCGTGGGGCAGGCAGTGGGGCGTGACGATATTGCCGGGGCCCGTCGCATCGGCTTCACCGGTATGGTGCTGTGTGGCGCGATAGCGAGCATTTCAACAATCACCACGTTAATGTTTGCTGGCGAGATTACCGCTGTGTACACGCAGGAAGCGGAAGTCGCGGCACTGTGCGTGAGCCTGTTCATCGTCGCGGCATTTCTTCAGCTCGGCGATGGCATCCAGGTGGCGGCTGCTTTCGCGCTGCGCGGATTGAAAGATACGCGGGTTCCGATGTTGCTCAATGCCTTTAACTACTGGGGCATTGGATTTACCTTGATTTATATCCTCGACCGGGTTGTCGAGCGGGGCGCCGTTGGAATCTGGCTGGGGCTGACGATTTGTCTCATGACTGCAGGCATCTTTCTGATCGGACGATTCAGAGTCGTGACCCGTCGCCTCGAAACCGCGGCCGGGACTGCCGCGACCGCCTAGCGCCACGTGCCGGGTATACCCTTAAGGCGCTCGGCAATCAGCGGCTAGCTCCCAGCTGTGTATTCAGTAACTTGCACGCCGCGAGTATCGAAGCCGATGTAGTTTTTGATCACATCCGCGATGCCAATGGTTCGATCATAAGACCAGGCAAGATTTTCCTTCTGGCCATCATCAGTCTGGATATCGAAGTATTCGGTGTCACCCTTGAGTGGACAATGCGTGGTCTTTTCGTTTTTCGACAGGCGCGCCATTGAGACGTCTTCCCGCGGAAAATAGAAAACGGTGTCATAAATATCGAAACCGACTTCCTTGACCTTCAACGCGCGCCGAGAGTTGGCAAGTTCGAGGCCATCAAGAGTCGCAGTGACCTGATTTGAACATTCGATGACGCGCATAAAGTGTCGTGGTTCGGATGGATTATGGATGCCATCCTTCACCAGGGTCACGGCGCTCTGTAAATCGCTCATCGTTCAGCCTCCCGAGTTGAATTCCTCATTATTCCCCACTGGCATCATCGAGTCTGCCTCCGGGGCGACACAGCCTCGCAGGGGCGGGTATCGATATAGTCCTATTCCCGCTTTGGCGTTCCAAGTGCCGCCAGGCGCGCAGCGATGTCGTCCCCCGCGCTGATAGCGCTGACCGATTTGTCGATGTAAGCGATCTTGCCCGCGCCGTCGATGTAGAAGGTCCAGCGGTTCGGATAGCCAACCGCCATTAATACCCCGTAAGCATTGGCTGTCGTTTTGTCCGGGTCGCTGAGGATAGGATAGTCAGCACTGTTTTTCTGCGCAAAGGCTGTGTTTTTTTCCACGTCGTCACAGCTCGCCATGAAATAGCTGACATCAAATGCACGAATCTTCTCGCCACTCTCACGGAGCGACTTGCATTCGGCCGTTCAGCCGCCTGTGAATGCTTTCGGGAACCATGCAAGAACCACGGTTTGTCCTCGGTAGTCAGACAATCGGTGCAGCTGACCGTCCGACCCTGGCAGGCTGAAGTCAGGAGCCGTGTCGCCGACCTTCAACAGGTCTGCCGCGATTGCATGACCACTGAACGCGGCGACTAGTGCGGCGCAGGACAGGAGTGCCTTCAGTCGGTTTTTCATGTGATCCTCCGGAAAAGAACTGGTGCGGATTGTTACGTTTGCGGTGTTACGGTCATGTTCTGAGTTCTGCAACTCACGACGAGACAGGTTCGCGCATTGTCACCCACTCTTCCGCCGAAGTTGGGTGGATGCCGATCGTACTATCGAACAGCGTCTTCGTGGCCCCTGCTTTCATGGCCACCGCGAGCCCCTGTATCGTTTCGCCGGCATCCGGACCGACCATGTGGGCACCCACGACCCGGTCGGTGTGTTTATCGACGATCAGTTTCATCAGGGTTTTTTCATCGCTCCCCGAAAGGGTGTGTTTAAGCGGCGTAAACGTCGAGCGGTAAATTTCGACATCATCGAATTTGCTGCGTGCTTCGGTTTCTGTATAGCCAACTGTGCCGAGGTTGGGCTGACTGAATACCGCACTCGGAATGTACTCGTAGCTCACCGGCTTTTCGGTATCCTGGTAAAGGTGCCAGACCAGGGCCATGCCCTCGGCCAGGGCGACCGGCGTCAGATTAACGCGGTCGGTGACATCGCCGATGGCGTAAATTGATTCGACATTGGTGCGGTAATTCTCGTCGACGCAAATCGCCCCTTTGTCGTTCAGGCGGACGTTGCAGGTATCGAGTCCGACCTGGTCGGACAGCGGTTTGCGTCCGGTTGCATACATGACGAGATCGCAGTCGAGGTGCGAGCCATCCTGTAACGTCGCCCGAAGTGCGCCGTCGTGCCGTTCGATTTTGGCAATGTCGTTATTCAGGCGCAGGTCAACGCCTTTCTTCCGAACTTCCTCCGCGAGAAACGTACGGCAGTCATCATCGAACCCGCGCAGAAACATGGGACCGCGGTACAGTTGCGTCGTGCGGGCGCCGAGTCCATTAAAAATACCGGCGAACTCGACCGCGATGTAACCGCCGCCGACAACAAGCGCGCGTTCAGGCAGGCGCTCAAGGTGGAAGGCCTCGTTTGAGGTAATTGCCAGATCACTGCCTTCGAATTCCGGCACAAAAGGCCATCCCCCTGTCGCGACCAGAATCCGTTCAGCCGAGTATCGCGTGCCGTTGACCTCAACCTCGTGGGGGCCTTTGAGTTCGGCGTGGGCGTCGAATATCGTCGCCCCGGCATTGTCCAGCAGGCGACGGTAAATGCCATTCAGCCGGTCAATTTCTTTGTCCTTGTTGGCGATCAGCGTGGACCAGTCGAACTGACGTGGGCCAATCTTCCAGCCGAACCCGGCGGCGTGTTCAAAATCTTCGTTGAAATGCGCCCCGTAGGAAAACAATTTTTTGGGTACGCAGCCGACGTTCACGCAGGTTCCACCAAGGTAACGTTCCTCGGCTACGGCAACGCGCTTGCCAAAACCGGCAGCCATGCGGCCGGCACGCACGCCACCCGAGCCGCCGCCAATCACAAAGAGGTCAAAATCGAACTCACTCATACTGTCAGACTGAAAGATCCGTTGATGGGGACGCACAAGTATAGGGTGTCGGGCAACGGCTGTGCGCACGTCGCCGGATGCCAACGAGATAGACCCCGTTCGGTACAATGCATGTCAAACACCCTGCAGAGCGTTCAACTCGATGACTGAAACAGTCGAAATCGTCGATGTCGGGCCGCGCGACGGCCTGCAAAGCCAACCGCAACTGGTTGATACTGAGACCAAGATCCAGTTGATCAATCGTCTGGTCGATGCCGGTGTCCGCCGGCTCGAAGTCGCCAGCTTCGTGAATCCGAAACGGGTCCCGCAAATGGCGGACGCAGACGCCGTCATTGCCGGCTTGCCGCGGGATTCTGACGCAACGTTTATCGGGCTGGTCCTGAATTTGAAGGGACTTGAGCGCGCACTCGACAGTGCGATTGACCAGATCAACGGCGTTATGGTGACGACCGATACGTTCTGCCAGCGTAACCAGGGGCAGTCCGCTGAACAAATGCTCAACAACCTCGGGTCGATGGTTAGACGCTCAAAGGAAGACGGGCGTTTTATTGGGGTTA
This sequence comes from uncultured bacterium, assembly GCA_964012875.1. Lineage (GTDB taxonomy): Bacteria > Pseudomonadota > Gammaproteobacteria > CAXGUU01. The sequence goes on along the minus strand of CAXGUU010000009.1, from coordinate 17,854 downwards.
CGATCGCGGCCAGCTTCGGATGTCCTTTTGAAGGCGAAGTCAAGCCGGAACGCGTGGCGGATATCGCCGCCCGGCTTGCCGACGACGGCGTCGACGAAATTGCCCTGGCCGACAGCATCGGCGTTGCCGTCCCCAGCGACATTACGCGCGTCATCGAGGTCGTGCGCGAGCGCACAGGAGACATGCCGCTGCGCATGCATTTCCATAACACCCGCAATACCGGAATTGGCAACGTTTATGCAGCTGTCGAGGCGGGCGTACGCATCATCGACGCCAGTTGCGGCGGCGTTGGGGGGTGTCCATTCGCGCCGGGCGCCACCGGCAACGTTGGTACTGAGGATGTGCTCTATCTCCTCCATCGAATGGGTTTTGAGACCGGTGTCGATATAGAAAAAATCATCGCAACCTCTAAATGGCTGGCGGGACCGCTACAGGCCGAGATGCCGGCGATGATCACGCGGGCCGGATTGTTTCCGCCGCGTGACGCGGCCTAGGACGATAGACGCCATTCCGCGCCCATTACGTAAAAAGGAATCGAGCGTGCCCACCGCGTTCGGGAATCTCTGAATAAGTCTGGGTCGAACGGCCTGTGTCCAAAATGCACGAAGATTCGCAGCGCTGTATTCGCGCATTTGGAACACAAGATGTAGAGCCATGGTGTGTTCATAGGCTCCTTAAAGCAAAAAGAAATACGAATCATGACATCACCGCAGCACGGTGATTTTGGACACGTCGCACTGATCGTGGTCGCGGCCTTGCTGATCTCGCTGAAGGGCATTCTCGCCAAATTTATCTATGCAGAAGGGGTCAGCGTCGAAGCTACTCTGCTTCTGCGCGCCTGGATGGCACAGCCTCTAGTGTGGCTGTGGGTGCTGTCGCGGACGTCTTTGGGTCGCGTACTGGCGGTAAACCCATGGTTGATTGCAGGCGCGATGCTGGTCGGAGTCGCCTGCTACTACCTCGGCGCCTGGCTGGATTTTGTTGCCTTGCAGTTGATCGACGCGAGTCTCGAACGGGTGCTACTGTTTACCTATCCCATGCTGGTGGTAATCGCCAGGGCAGTTGTTTATCGGCGCATGCCCGCGCCACGCGTCGTGGTCGCGGTGGCGTTGACATGGGTGGGCGTCATATTCGCGGTCGGCGGATCGAATGGTGCATTGTGGCGCGCCAATCAGGTGGGCGCGCTGCTGGTCCTCATTTCGGCATGCGGCTTCGCTTATTACATGATGGCGAATGAACGTTATACGCGGCGCGCCAGCAGCGCGACGTTTATCGGCTATTCCTCGGTCGCGGCCGCAGCCGCACTGACCATTCATTTCTCAGCCGTGGCGTCGCTGCCCGACCTCGTGATCCCGACCCGAGCCTGGGTCTATATCTTTCTGATGACCTTGTTTACCAATGTCTTGCCGTTGTTCTTGTTCTCAGCCAGCATCCGCAAGATTGGGGCGGAACGAGCAGCGATTGTCAGCAGTGTCGGGCCGCCTGCAACAATGATTTTCGCCGTCTACCTGCTCGGCGAATCCATGGCCGTAAGCCAGTACTTCGGGTCAGCCCTGATTGTCGTGGGGATCGTGATTCTCGAGGTTCGGCAAAAGGCGGTTGCGCAGGCTTCTTAAACAAGCGATGGCCTACTTAAGGCCGGCGTAGAGTCGCGCCATTGCCCGACGCCACAGTCTGGCAGGTTTTAACGGCATTCCCGCATAGACGCCCGCTTCGCCAATGTCCTTGGTAATACCGCCCTTGCCAAGGACGGTCACGTCGTCGGTGACATTAACGTGTCCGACGGTTCCAACCTGTCCGGCCAGTGTCACCCGGTCGCCGAGGCGCGTGCTGCCCGAAACGCCAACCTGCGAAACCAGCAGGCAGTCTTCACCGGTCACGACGTTGTGCGCCAGCATCACAAGATTGTCGATCTTGGTGCCACGCCCGACCCGCGTTTCGCTGAATCGCGCGCGGTCGATGGTGGAGTTGGCACCGACTTCGACATCGTCTTGCAGGACCACGCGCCCAAGTTGCGGAATTTTCTCGTGGCGTCCTTCGTGTAGTACGAAGCCGTAACCGTCTCCGCCTATGGAGACACCAGGCTGAAGAATCACGCGGTCGCCGAGTTCGCTATCTTCTCTGATAGTGCAGTTCGGATAGACGACGCAATCATCGCCGAGCCGGCAGCGGTCCATAACAACGACATTGGGGAACAGCTTGGTGCGCGCGCCGATGGTTACGTTTTTCCCAATGACCACATTGGCACCGATGCTGACAGCATCTCCCAGGGTTGCTGATTCGTCGATGACTGCATGCGCCGAAATGCCATCAAGGTCTGCCAGCTGTGATGGCGCGAAGGCCCGGGAGATTTGCGCGATTGCCCATTCCGGATGTTCATGGATGAGCATCGATTTCCCGGCCACCGGCAAGTCGGGGCGTGTAACAAAGCACGGGATATCCGAATTTTCGGCCTCGCTCAGGTATTTCGCATGAGCAATAAACGAGAGGTGGGCGGAGCGGTTGTCGGACAACCCGCACACGCCGTCGAGGCTGGCATCGCCATTGCCTTCGAACGGAATATCAAACTGTTTTGAAATTGATGCCAAGGAAATCGCCATGGCTTATGAGTCTACTCTAACCGCCGCGGCGACGGCGAATGTCACGACCGGACACGCCCTGAGGTACACTTTTCCGGACCGTTTCAAGACACCATGTGGTCTACAAGATGGCAAGAAAATCCAGGCGTAAGAAATCGCAGCAAACCGGCAAAGCAGATCAAAGTTCTGCGTCGCAGGACTCAATCATGCCCGACTGGCCGATGATGATCTGCGCTGCCGCGGGTGTTGTCGTTACCAGCCTGCTGGTGTGGGGGCTCACCGAAACCTCGGGATTGCCGTATTGCGGTGCCGACAGCGGCTGCGACATTGTGCAGTCAAGTGCCTGGTCAATTTTTCTCGGCGTGCCTTTGGCCCTGTGGGGGCTCGGATTCTACGTGCTGCTGGTCTTGCTCGTAATCGACGGCCGACGCAGACATCGATTTACGACCCTGACCGCATTCCTGGTCACCGTTGGCTTTTTTCTGAGCGTCTATTTCGCTGCCGTGTCCGCATTTGTAATCAACGCCTGGTGTGTCTATTGCCTTACATCGCTGGTCATTCTGACAGTCGCTTTTGCGTTGACATGGCGAACGCGATATCGCGGCATCAAATTAAAGTTACGTGCTGCGGGCTTAGTGACCGCAGTGGCACTGGCGGCGGCGATGCACGCGGGTGCCGTGGGACTGTTTCGAGCAACCGCTCCGGCCGATCCCTATCTCCTGGCGCTGGCGCGGCACCTCGGCGAGCGTGAGATAAAGTTCTACGGCGCCAGCTGGTGTCCGCATTGTCAGGAGCAGAAAGACATATTCGGCACCGCGGCGGACCAATTGCCCTATGTTGAATGTGCCCCACGCGGTCCAAGGGGACCGCGTGCAACCGAATGCGAGGTCAAGGAAATTCGCAACTATCCAACCTGGATCATCGATGGCCGCCCGCTGGCCCGCGTTCTGACGCCGGAGAAGCTGGCGCTGGTGAGTGGGTTCAAGAGTCGGGCCGACTGGGTGGCTGAAACTGAGCAATCACCGTGAACGCTGACGGTATTGCGACTGCGAACCTGAATCCATCGATTTGGCGACTGTCCCACGCTTGGCTTGATTGAATTCAGTTCCTACAGACTAAGCCGTTGAACAATCGGGCTATTTCAGGATTGCTCCGCGGCGTCGGATAAGTTGAGCGCGATAAACATCGCGTCAGATTTTGAAAGTCATCGATAAATTTGATTATTTATCATAAATTTATAAACTATTAATATAATTTACATTATTTATATCTCGTAACCGTATTTATACGAATGAAAAAGCTGCTTTCATTCTTTGGAATTTGTGCGTGCATGGCGGTGCTGCCATTACTGGCGGGGGCCGACATTTACAAGTACGTCGATAAACACGGGCGCGTCCACCTGACCGATCGGCCCCAGCACGACGGCTACAAACGTCTGGTCAAGACCTGGAAAGGTTGGAAGAAGGCGGAATCGCGCAGCGGTAATTTCAAGGCCAATCGAAAACGCTTCGAATCGACCATTGCGCGGGCTGCCAGAGCTCATCGACTGCCGCCGGCTTTGCTGCATGCGGTCATCACGGCTGAATCTGCTTACGACGCCGAGGCTGTGTCATCTGCCGGAGCGGTCGGGTTGATGCAGCTCATGCCCGGTACGGCGGAGCGATATGGGGTGTCCAATCGCCGTGATCCGCGCGCCAACGTCAGCGGTGGCACACGCTATCTGCGCGATTTGCTGAACATGTTCGACAACAATCTGGTACTCGCACTCGCGGCCTACAACGCCGGTGAGAACACTGTTATTCGCAACGGGCATGAGGTGCCGCCTTACATCGAAACCCAGACCTATGTTCGGCGCGTATTGAAGTATTACAACGACTACAAGAAAGTGATGTAGCCGGCCCGGGGGCTGCGTTGACCGAAATCCGCACGCCACATCCGTACCTTCGCAGCAGTGAGCCACTTCGCCCCTGTGTGCGGATCCGCATACACAAGCAGGGGAACCGCGATTAGAATCCCGGCCTTTTTAGCGCGAAGTACATGTTTCCAGAATGACAGATGAGCATGCAGGACCAAATCAAAATGCAGCTGGCCGAACTCGTTGCGATGCCCAGCGTCAGCGCTATCGATCCGGCACACGATATGTCAAATATCGGCGTCGTTGAGCGCTTGCACGAGTGGTTTTCTGATCTCGGGCTGGATTGCCGACGCGAGCCGGTTTCGACGACACCCGAAAAACAGAACGTGATCGGACGAATCGGTGCGGGCAGCGGCGGGCTGATCTTATCGGGACACACCGATACCGTACCATTCGATCGCCAACGCCGGGAATCCGGCCGGTTCAAACTGGACGAGCGGGATGGCTGTTGGTTCGGATCGGGCAGCGCCTACATGAAAGTGTTCGTTCCCTGTGTCATAGCGGCGCTCAATGGCATAGACCGTCACTCATTCAAGCAACCGCTCACAGTGCTCGCGACGGCCGACGAGGAAAGCACTCTAGCCGATGCCCGCGATGGAGACGAAGCCCAGCTCCCGCCTCGTTACGGCGCTGGTGGAATTGAGCGGCAACGCCGCCCAGACGGTCGCCTTCGGGACGGGAAGGCCCGTTTCTCAATGAAATGGGTTACGAGTCGGTCATTTTCGGACCCGCAAATATTGCAACCGCACATCAACCCAATGAGCATGTCGAGATCGAACGCACCATGCGTATGGTCGATATCCTGCGAACTCTGATTCAAAGGTTTTGCTGCGATGTCGAGTGAAATTGCGGGTAACGGTACGTACGGGGCAGCAGCCTGGCTGCGTCAGGTGTCGCCCTATTTCCAGGAACACCGCGGGAAGACTTTCGTTGTCTACCTGAGCGGAGAAGCATTAAGTGAGGGATTCGTCGACGGCATTACCCGCGATATCAGTCTCCTGGCTGCAGTCGGAATTCGTACGGTGGTGGTATTCGGTGCGCGCCCGCAAATCGTCGCAGGGCTCGCTGCGGCCGGGATAGTAAGCGAAATTCAATCCGGGGTGAGGGTCTGCGACGCCGAGACGATGGACGTTGTGCGTCAAATTGTCGGTAGTCTTCGTTTAGACCTCGAGGCCAAGTTCTCATTCAGTCACCGCAGCGGCCAGATTGCCCGGGTCGCCAGTGGCAATTTCGTTGTCGCGCGCCCGCTCGGGGTTATTGGCGGTGTGGATTTGGGTTTCAGCGGCCAGGTGCGGCGTGTTGAACGAACGCTCATCGAGCGGCAACTGGCACAGGGCGACATCGTCCTGTTACCACCGCTTGGGTATTCGCCGAGTGGTGAACTTTTTAACCTTAAAGGTTCAACACTCGCCGCCAGTATTGCCAGCGAGCTGGGTGCGGCCAAGCTCATCTTGCTCGACTCGGCGGCTGGTATCGCGCGTCCCGAAGGTGGTATACATCGACAATTGACCCTCACGGAAGCGCGCGCCGTTCGAGACCAGTTCGAGCACGAGTCATTTGAGCGGGACCTTGTGGACACTGCTGTCAGGGCGTGCCAGTTGGGCGTCGCTCGTGTGCACATCCTGCCATTTGCCGTTGACGGTGCGCTGCTAGCGGAAGTGCTGACTCGCGACGGCATCGGAACGATGATCAGCAATGCTCCTTTCGATCAACTTCGCGAGGCTAGGCTAGACGACGTTGGGGGCATCGTTGACCTGGCTGCCCCGCTCGAGCGTCAGGGGATCCTGGTCAAGCGATCGCGTGAAAAGCTCGAGAGTGAGATCGACCACTTCGTGGTGATGGTACGTGAGAATACGGTGGTCGCCTGTGGTGCACTGTACCCCTTTCCGGAACATCTGAGTGGGGAGCTGGCTTGCATCGTTGTCCACCCCGATTACCGGGGCAGCTCTTTCGGCGACACCCTGATTCGCGCTCTCGAAGCACGAGCAGTAGAAACCGGGTTGGCCAGCGTCTTCGTCTTAACCACGCAGGCCACCCAGTGGTTTACCGAGCAGGGCTACGTGGTTACGGGAGTCGATAGCTTGCCCGTCGACCGCAAGGCCCTGTACAACTTCCAGCGCAACTCGGCCGTACTGACAAAAATGCTGGTTGAGTGATTCGCGCGGCGCACTGCTGCCACGCGTGGTATCGAAAAAGAAGCGCGCGCGGGTGCCTTAAGTAGTTTCTTCTTCGACCTTGAGTTCGACGGCGATATCCTCGTTGTCGACCGTGATCAGGACCTGTCCGCCATTCGCCAATCGTCCGAATAACAACTCTTCGGCCAGTGGTTTTTTGATCTTTTCCTGAATCAGTCGGCTCATAGGGCGTGCGCCCATGATGGGGTCGTAGCCGTGCTCTGCCAGCCACGTGCGCGCCTCGTCATCGATTTCGATAGACACCCTCTTACCGTCAAGCTGCGTTTCCAGATCGACCAGGAATTTGTCAACGACATGTGAAATCGTTTCAGCGTCGAGCGAGCCGAACTGAATGATCGCGTCCAGCCGGTTGCGAAATTCAGGGCTGAACATGCGTTTGATTTCTTCAATTGCGTCAGAACTGTGATCCTGCATGGTGAAACCGATCGAGGAGCGGCTCATCCGTTCAGCGCCGGCGTTAGTTGTCATCACGATGATAACGTTACGAAAATCCGTCTTGCGCCCATTGGTATCCGTGAGCGTGCCATGGTCCATGACCTGAAGCATGATGTTGAAAACATCGGGATGAGCTTTTTCCATTTCATCCAGGAGTAGTACCGCGTGGGGAGCCTTTGTCACGGCTTCGGTGAGCAGTCCGCCGGTATCGTAGCCGACGTAACCGGGCGGGGCGCCGATCAGCCTGGACACGGTGTGTCGTTCCATGTACTCTGACATGTCAAAGCGAATCAGTTCGATGCCCAAAATGTTTGCGAGTTGGCGCGTGACTTCCGTTTTGCCGACTCCGGTTGGACCGGCAAAGAGGAACGAGCCGATCGGTTTCTCAGTACTGCCGAGCCCTGACCGCGTCATCTTGATCGCGGCGGCCAGTGTTTCAATGGCATCGTTCTGACCGAATACGACCATTTTCAGATCACGCTCAAGGTTTTTCAGCACGTCGCGGTCAGAGGTCGAAACAGATTTTGGCGGGATGCGTGCGATCTTGGCGACGATGTCTTCAATATCGCCGACGCCGATCGTTTTACGGCGCTTTGAAGCCGGCATGAGTCGCTGGCGCGCGCCCGCTTCGTCAATAATATCGATGGCCTTGTCGGGCAAGTGCCGGTCATTGATATAACGGTTGGTCAATTCGACGGCCGAGCGCAGCGCCTGACTGGTATACCGGACTTCGTGATGATCCTCGAAGCGAGATTTCAAACCCTGGAGGATTTTTACCGCTTCGTCTTCGCTCGGTTCGCCGACGTCGATTTTCTGGAACCGGCGGGCCAGCGCGCGATCCTTCTCGAAAATACCGCGGTACTCCTGGTAGGTGGTCGAGCCAATGCACTTAAGTTCGCCCGAGGCCAGCATTGGTTTGATCAGGTTCGACGCGTCCATAACGCCGCCGGACGCGGCGCCTGCGCCGATGATGGTATGAATTTCGTCGATAAACAGAACGGCGCCTTCCTCACGCTTGAGTTCTGCCAATACATTTTTCAGACGTTTCTCGAAATCACCGCGATATTTAGTGCCGGCGAGCAAAGCGCCGAGGTCGAGCGAGTAGATGGTGGCATTTTCGAGTACCTCGGGTACTTCCCCGTCGACAATTTTTTTCGCCAGACCTTCGGCGATGGCGGTTTTGCCGACGCCGGCTTCGCCCACGTACAGAGGGTTGTTCTTGCGTCGGCGGCACAAAATCTGGATAGTCCGCTCGACTTCGTCCTGGCGCCCGATTAAAGGGTCGATCTTTCCCAGTTCAGACTGTTCGTTCAGGTTGGTGCAGTAAGCTGTAAGCGCATTATTGGCGCTGTCGCTTTGTTCAGTTTCGTCTTCGCTGTTAGCGTTTAACTCCTCGTTCGATTCTTCTTCGCCGACTTTCGAAATGCCGTGCGAAATACAATTCACCACGTCCAGCCTCGCGATGTTTTGCTGGTTCAACAAGTACACGGCGTGCGATTCGCGCTCGCCGAATATCGCCACTAGCACGTTGGCGCCGTTGACTTCCTTTTTTCCCGAGGACTGCACGTGGAAGACGGCGCGTTGCAATACACGCTGGAACCCGAGTGTGGGTTGCGTGTCGCGGTCTTCATCTTCGGGCAATATTGGAGAACTTTCCTGGATAAAGTCGCTAAGCTGGCGCCTGAGCGAGTTCACATCAGCGCCACATGCACGCAGTACTTTTGCGGCGGTGGGATTATCGAGCAGTGCCAGTAAAAGATGCTCAACGGTCATGAATTCATGACGCTGTTCACGCGCTTCCTTAAAGGCCATATTCAGCGTGACTTCAAGTTCCTTACTCAGCACTGGTGCTACCTCTGGGTATTCGTTCAGGATTCAAGCTCCAGCGTGCACAGCAACGGGTGTTCATTGTCACGTGCGTAGCTGTTTACCTGGGAGACTTTGGTTTCGGCGATTTCGTGGGTGAATATACCGCACACTCCTTTCCCTTGGGTGTGCACCTCGAGCATGATACGGGTCGCTGTCGGCCGATTAAGACTGAAAAATTTTTCTAGCACGTGGACCACAAATTCCATCGGCGTGTAGTCATCGTTCAACAGGATGACCTTGTACATCGGCGGTTTTTTGAGCTTGGGCGCGGCTTCCTGCAGCGCAACGCCGGTGTCTTGATGGTGCTCAGTTTCGTCAGACATTGAGGCGGAATCGCGATTCCCTTATGAGATCGATCTGTGGACGTTTTTCGCGTCTCACAGTCTAGCTTAAATTGTGAAGATACGGCCGTGATCTGCCGCACGGGGATCGATCGCGACCCTACCGCAACAGAGAGGTGGGGACGATTCGTAAAAGATCAATAATTCAGCGTCGATTGGTTGACAATTGGTGCACTGCAACGTACTTTGCGCGGTCCCGAAGCCGTGGTGTGCGCACATGGCCCTGTTGCCCTCGCACCGGAGGACTGTGGCGGCGCACTTGCGGTGGGATATGACTCAGGCTGACGTCTGGCTCAACGAGCTGATGGCGTCACTTATAAAAAAATCATTCTGGATCGTGTATCTGGCCAGTGTCGGACCCTGAGTATAGGGTGCTCTGTACAATTGGCGGCGGAGCCGGTCGATAAAAAGGCGAACGCGACCAGGGCCAGGCAGCAGTGATGAGATCAGGCAGGAGTATTAATCATGTCTTCAATGAGCGAGCGCGTAAAAGAACTTGAGCAAGACTGGGCCAACAACCCTCGTTGGGCCGACGCAACCCGACCTTATTCCGCGCAGGACGTGGTTCGGCTTAGCGGCAGCATCAAGGTAGAACACACCATAGCAACCCGCGGTGCGGAGAAGCTTTGGAAACTCGTTAACGAAGAGGATTTCGTACCTTGTCTCGGAGCGCTGACAGGCGGTCAGGCTGTGCAACAGGTCAAAGCCGGCATCAAGGCAATTTACCTGTCTGGCTGGCAGGTGGCGGCCGACGGCAACACCTCCGAGACCATGTACCCGGATCAATCCCTCTATGCTGTGAACTCGGTGCCTACCATGGTTCGCCGCATTAACAATGCCTTCGCCCGAGCTGATCAGATTCAGTGGCAGAAGGACAATGGCGACGTCGATTATTTCGCGCCCATCGTCGCGGATGCGGAGGCCGGATTCGGCGGCGTTCTGAACGCGTACGAATTAATGAAGGGCATGATCGAAGCAGGTGCTTCGGGCGTCCATTTCGAAGATCAGCTCGCATCGGTCAAAAAGTGCGGTCACATGGGCGGCAAGGTGCTCGTGCCGACCCAGGAGGCTGTTCAAAAACTGATTGCCGCGCGCCTCGCGGCCGATGTTGCCGGTGTGCCGACAATCGTTTTGGCCCGAACAGACGCGAACGCCGCGGCCCTGCTGACCAGCGATATCGATGAGCGCGATCACCCGTTCGTGACCGGCGAGCGTACTGCGGAAGGATTCTACGAAACCAATGCAGGTCTTGATCAAGCGATCGCGCGCGGCCTTGCCTACGCACCGTATGCAGATCTTCTCTGGTGCGAAACTGCGGTGCCGGATCTCGATGAAGCGAAACGATTCGCTGAAGCGATCAAGTCCCAGTTCCCCAATCAGCTGCTGGCGTACAACTGCTCGCCGTCGTTTAATTGGAAGAAGAACCTCGACGATGCCACTATTGCCAAGTTCCAACGCGAGCTCGGTGCGATGGGTTACAAGTACCAGTTCATTACCTTAGCGGGCATTCATAACATGTGGTATAGCATGTTCGACTTGGCGAACAACTACGTTGACCAAGGCATGACGGCCTACGTCGAGATGGTGCAGGAGCAGGAATTCGCGGCTGCCGATCGCGGCTATACCTTTGCCAGCCACCAGCAGGAAGTTGGCGCTGGCTATTTCGATGATGTGACGACCGTGATTCAGGGTGGCCAGTCCTCGGTTACCGCCTTGACAGGCTCAACTGAGGAAGAGCAATTTGACACCGCGGCGCACGGCTAGGTCGGAACACCTGCGAAATAAAAAAGCCCCGCGAGCGGGGCTTTTTTTTGCTTCCCCGAAGCAGGGCCTGGCTACTAGGAGAGCATTGTTGTCAGGATAGATTCGTAGACGTCGCACAATCGCTCAAGATCAGCGGCGCTGACGCATTCGTCAACCTTGTGAATTGTTTCGTTAATTGGCCCGAGTTCAACCACCTCAATGCCCAGTGGTGCAATAAAGCGCCCGTCCGAGGTGCCGCCGCCGGTAGATAATTCCGGTTCTACGCCGAGGATTTTTTTGATGCCGGTCCGACACGCTTCGACCAGCTTGCCGCCGGCGGTCAGGAACGGTTTGCCCGAGAGATGCCAATTCAGTGAGTAATTCAGCTTGTGTCGGTCGCAGCATTCAATCACCGCCTGTTGTAGCGACCCGCTTGTGTGCGCTGTGGAAAAGCGAAAATTGAAGCGGACAACCAGGTCCTGGGGGATGACATTTTCCGCGCCCGTGCCGGCCTCAATATTCGATATCTGGAAGCTGGTCGGCGGATAAAACTCGTCGCCCGAATCCCAGGTAGTCGTGCTGAGCTCGGCCAGTGCGGGCGCTGCTGCGTGAATGGGGTTGTCGGCTTTGTCAGGGTAGGCAACGTGACCTTGAATGCCGTGAACGGTCAGACGACCGTTCAGTGATCCGCGGCGGCCGACCCGCAGCGTATCGCCCAATACCTCCGCACTGCTCGGCTCGCCGACCAGGCACCAGTCGACCGAGATGCCGTTTTCCTCGAGGAATTCGGTGATCCTGATCGTGCCATCGGTGGCGGGCCCCTCTTCGTCGGAGGTCAGCAAGAAAGCGATACGTCCGCTTGGATTCGGGCACGTTTCCAGGAACCGCTCGACCGCAACGACCATCGCAGCGAGACTGCCTTTCATGTCGGCAGAACCGCGTCCATGGAGAACATCGTGCTCGACGCGCCCATCGAAAGGGGGGATGCGCCAGTCACTTTCGTTTCCGGTTGGAACGACATCAGTGTGGCCGGCGAAAGCGAAGCACGGGCCTGCGTCTCCATGTATCGCCCACAGGTTGTCGACATCGCCACTGGGCAGGCGAACGAGTTCGAATCCCAGCGCAGCCAGACGTTGGCCAATCAAATCGAGGCAGCCTGCATCGGCAGGCGTGACCGAAGACCGGCGAACCAGGGCCTGGCTCAACTCAATAACTGCGGAATTCATTCAGACCGTCGCCGTAAGTGAATCCGATTCGCTCGCCGCCAGGCGCTGTGCGGCGATTTCGGCATAGTTCGGGTCGATTTCGCTGCCCATGAAGTTGCGACTGCAGCCGAGTGCCGCCACGCCGGTCGACCCGGAGCCGGAAAAGGGGTCGATAACCAGGTCGTCTGCCTCAGTACTGGCCAGCAAACACCGTTCTATGAGCGTGACTGGTTTTTGCGTCGGATGCTTTCCGAAGGTCTTCTCATCTCGCCCCGGTGCGGTCATGCGCCACACATTCTTCATTTGCTTACCGTCGTTCAGGGCCTTCATATCTTCGTAGTTGAACGTGTATCGGTCGCGGCCGCCCTTTACCGCCTTGGTCGCCCACAGAATCATTTCAGTCGAATGCGTAAAACAGCGGCAGCCCAGATTGGGTGGCGGATTTGGTTTCTCCCAGACGATATCGTTCAGCAGGCGAAACCCGAGTTCCATCATCGCCATTCCCACCGACAGGTATACATGGTGCGTTCCGCTGACCCAGATCGAGCCATTCGGTTTCAGCACGCGGTGGCACGCGGCCAGCCATTGGAAGTTGAACGCGTGGTCCGCGGAAACACCCTGACTTTGGTCCCAACGGCCCTTGTCGACGCTGGTTCGTCGGCCGGAATGGCAGGTCGTTCCCCCGTTGGAAAGGAAATAGGGTGGGTCGGTCCAGACGCAGTCAACGGACTCAGCCGGCAGCCCATTTAACAGCGCCAGATGCTCGCCCAAATACAATACTGATTCGCCGTCAGATGAGCGCCACCGGCAGTCCAGTGAGATGGCGTCCGTTTCTGCTGCTGGCAATTGTGCCGGAGTCACGTTATTCCTCCGGCGCGCGGGCATCAATCGCCAGTGCGTGAATCTCGGTTTCCATCAGCTCGCCAAGTGCTGCATACACCGCCCGGTGGCGCTTGATCAGTGATTGCCCGCTGAAGGCCTCGGCGGTAATTCGAACGCTGAAATGACCTTTCCCTTCCTTCGCTCCCGCATGCCCGGCATGCAGATGGCTGTCGTCATCAATCTCAAGTTGTCTCGGTTCAAAGGTCGCTTCGAGCGCCTTCCGGATGGCGGCCAGCCTGTGTTCACTCATATCTCGCCGTGGCTATGTGGTCTGTTCGATCGTTAAACGTTCGCCCGCGCGGCTGCCGTTTCAGACGCCCGTTTGTGCCGGACTGCCTGACTGTTACACTCGCCAGCCTTGCTGCAGTGCCATAGTGCCTTAACTAGCAGTTATTCGCCACACAATCCTGCGTGCTTTGCGTTCAACAATCAACGCCCCGGCGGGCGTGCCGACATGGTCAAAACATTACACCTTCGCGTCCATCCCACGGACCCGCAAACGCGACTGATCAAACAGGCGACCAATGTTCTGCATCGCGGTGGCGTTTTGATTTGCCCGACCGATGCGAGCTATTCATTAGTGTGCAGGGTCGGCGACAAAGAAGCCGAAGATCGCATTCGGTCGATTCGCGAGGTCGAGCAGGATCATTACTTCACGATCATGTGTGCAGATGTCTCGACGCTGGCAACCTACGCCAAGATCTCAAATACCGCCTATCGTCTGATCCGATCCCTGGCGCCGGGCCCCTATACATTTATCTTACCGGCGACCCGCGAGCTGCCCCGACGCCTGCAGGATCCGAAACGTAAGTCGATCGGCCTGCGCGTGCCGGTTCACCCGTTCGTGCATGGCTTGTTGGCGGAAATCGATGACCCGCTACTAAGCTCAACGCTGATTGACCAGGACCTGGGCATGCCATACGCCGACCCAGATCTGATGCTCGATAAATTCGGGCATGCCGTCAACGCGCTCATCGATTGCGGCCCAATTGGGATTGAGATGTCGACCGTGCTTGACCTGACCGACAGCTCACCGCGACTGGTGCGGCAGGGAAAGGGTGTCGTCGAGGACGTTCTGGATCTCGTCAGTTAGCAAAATATATGGACGCCGCTGTTTTGCCGTTTCTCATCGTACCTGCGGTACTCGCGGTGACCGTGCATGCAGGGGTTCACAGCGGCACTTTGATCTACATGTGCCAGGCTGGAATAATAACCAACGCAGCCGTCATGATAATTAACCTGATTCCTATCCCCCCACTTGATGGCAGCCGCATTGTGACCGCCATGTTGCCCGCGGTTTGGGCGCGACGTTTTAACCGACTGGAACCCTATGGCCTGTTGATCGTTGTCGGTGCCGCCGTGGCCCTGAGCGCGACCGGCAGACTGGAAACAGCGTTTGCGCCGTTATTTGGTCTTGCCAACCGTATCTTCCACGCTATGGGAATGTGAGCTCACCAACGATGCGCCAGCTTACGCGCTGATCGGACTATGAATCTTGCTATCAACAGACGGGTGCTTTCGGGTATGCGACCGACCGGCCAGTTGCACCTGGGACACTATCACGGTGTGCTCAAAAACTGGGTGCAACTTCAGCACGAATATGAGTGCTTTTTTTTCGTCGCCGACTGGCATGCGCTGACAACGAGCTACGAAGAAACGGGGATCATCAACGAATCAGCCTTCGATATCGTGATTGACTGGCTCTCGGTCGGCATCAATCCGGGTGAAGCGACACTTTTTATCCAGTCGCGTGTACCTGAGCACGCTGAGCTTCATTTGTTGTTGTCCATGATCACGCCCATCAGCTGGCTTGAGCGCGTACCCAGCTACAAGGACCAGCAGGAAAAGTTGAAAGAAAAAGATCTTTCTACTTACGGCTTTCTCGGTTACCCCCTGTTGCAGTCTGCCGACATCCTCATCTACAAAGCGGGGCATGTTCCGGTCGGCGAGGATCAGGTCGCGCATATCGAAATGTCGCGGGAGGTCGCGCGCCGATTTAACTATCTGTACGGTCGCGAGCCTGGTTTTGAGAAAAAAGCCGAATCAGCGGCGAAGAAGATGGGCAAGAAAAACGCCAAACTGTACTTTGAGATCCGGCGCACCTACCAGGAAGACGGCGATCTCGAGGCTCTAGATAAGGGGCGTGCACTGCTTGAGTCACAGCAGAACATCAGCCTCGGTGACCGCGAGCGCCTGCTGGGCTATCTGGAGGGCGGAGGCAAGGTGATTTTGCCGGAGCCACAAGCGCTGCTGACCCCTGAATCGAAAATGCCAGGACTCGACGGCGATAAAATGTCGAAGTCTTACCAGAACACCATTGGTTTACGCGAGGCACCTGAATCGGTGACGCAGAAACTGCGAACGATGCCGACCGACCCGGCGCGTGTCAGGCGTTCCGATCCCGGTGATCCGAAAAAATGCCCGGTGTGGCGTTTCCATCAAATCTATACTGACGATGACACCAGACAATGGGTACAGGAAGGCTGCGTGTCAGCGGGTATAGGCTGCCTCGACTGTAAGCAGCCGGTTATCGACGCGGTGCTTGCGGAACAACAGCCCATTCGCGAGCGCAGTGAAGAGTTCATTGCCGATCCTGATACCGTGCGCGGCATCATCGACGAGGGTTGCGAAGCTGCACGGGACGTCGCCCGTGACACCCTCGACGATGTGCGCGGCGCCATGAACCTGGTCTACCGCTAATGTCGGAGATCGAGGCCAGCAACCCGAATGCCCTGCCCATGGTCGGGCCGATACAGGCAGAGATGCCGTTCGCGGTGGTGCAGGGCACGCCGATCACTGAGCCGCCGAAAGATCTCTACATACCGCCCGATGCCCTGGAAGTTTTTCTCGAGGCGTTTGCAGGCCCGCTCGATCTCTTGCTCTACCTTATTAAACGCCAGAACCTCGACATTCTGGATATTCCTATTGCCCGAATAACCGAGCAGTACATGAAGTACATTGACATGATGCAGGAGTTGCGGCTTGAGTTGGCTGCTGAATACCTGGTGATGGCTGCCATGCTCGCCGAGATTAAGTCGCGAATGTTATTGCCGCGGCCGCGGACGGATGATGAGGAAGAGGCAGATCCACGCGCCGAGCTGGTGCGCCGATTGCAGGAGTACGAACGGTTCAAGAAAGCTGCCGCCGACCTCGATGAATTACCACGCATGGAGCGGGAATGGCACCGGGTTGTTGTCGATTTCGAAAAGAACCTGATCGAGCAGCCGCTTCCGGAGGTTGGAATTGAGGCGGTTCTTGATGCTTTCCGGGATGTGCTGCGCCGCGCGGATATGTATGCCGATCATCAGATCGAACGCGAACCGCTTTCCATTCGTGAACGCATGACGACTGTGTTGTCGCGCGCGAATACTGCATCGTTCACCGAGTTCAGCGATTTTTTTACTCACGAAGAAGGTCGCGCCGGTGTCGTTGTGACGCTCATCGCGATTCTTGAATTATTGAAAGAGTCACTCATTGAGATCGTTCAAAATGGTGAGCGCGAACCGATATACGTGAAACTGGTAGGGTGAGCGCAGGCGAGGAATCATGACCGCAGAGGACATCAAATCCGTCGTAGAAGCCATGCTGATGGCCGCCGAAGAGCCGCTGAGCGTGGATCGCATGTTTAAACTGCTGGACGAGAAAACCGGCGACGGTCTCACTCGCGATCAGCTCCGCGAAACGCTGGAGCGCCTGCGTGCAGACTATGATGATCGCGGCGTCGAGTTGTACGAGGTTGCAAGCGGATATCATTTTCGCACGCGTGCGAAGTTCGCAGAGAAAGTCGGACGCCTGTGGGAGGAACGTCGGCCGCGCTATTCGCGTGCGTTCATGGAAACGCTCGCGATCATCGCCTACCGCCAACCGATCACGCGCGGCGAAATCGAACACATTCGCGGGGTCGCCGTAAGCACCAACATCATGCGCCAGTTACTCGAGCGGGAGTGGGTTCGCGTTGTGGGACATAGAGATGTACCCGGCCGACCCGCGGTATACGCAACGACGCGGGAGTTTCTCGATTATTTTTCGTTGAAGTCGCTGGAAGATTTACCCAGCCTTGCTGAACTGCGCGACATCGACGATATCAATGCGGATTTGTTCGCAGACACTAACAAGGACGATAGTGCCGTTGATTCTGCAGCCGATGAACCAGATGCGCACCCTCTGGACAGTACGCCAGAGAATGACACCGAAGCCGAGGTAACGAACGAGGCACAATCAGGCGTTGAAGATGGCGCGGCGGCCGCTGTTACATCAACCGACGATTCGGTGGCGGCGGGCTAAGGACGTCGCCAGTTGTTCGCGCGCATAGCCTGCGCGCGGACTGATGCCATAAGATCAGCTCGATTGATCGCCCGGTTCGTTGCTCGCTACCAGGCGATACACCCGCTATCCGTCCACTTCCCGAAACCGTTCGGGCAGACAGGCTTCCGGCAGCCAGGCAAGCATGAAAAGAAGAGAACCGACTACCCGATTGGAACGTGTTCAAAAGGCCCTTGCCCGGGTCGGCGTCGGTTCGCGTCGCGAAGTTGAGCGCCTGGTTGCGGCCGGAAAGATTCGTATCAACGGACGCGTTGCGCAGGTCGGGGAGTCGGTTCAGGCCGGCGACCGGGTAGAAGTCGACGGTGGCCGCAGCTTCAGGTTGCAGCCTTCGGCGAACCTTATACGTGTGATTGCCTACAACAAACCC
>CAXGUU010000008.1:0-25949 GCA_964012875.1 uncultured bacterium | reverse complement strand
TGGGACAAGGTGATGGACCTGAATCTCAAATCCCCGTTCTTTCTGCTGCAGAAAGTTTTGCCGTTGATGGAAGCGGCGGGGGACGCGGTCGACCCCGCTCGCGTGATCAACGTGGGATCAGTCGACGGCATGCACACGCCGATATTCGAGAACTTTTCCTATGCGCCGTCGAAAGCCGGCTTGCATCACCTGACCCGGATGCTGTCCGCCCACCTCGCGCCAAGGCACATCACCGCGAACGTGATCGCACCCGGCCCGTTTCTCACCAGCATGATGGAACCGATGATCGCGTCGATGGGCGAAGAGACCATCCTGGAAAATGTGCCATTAAAGCGGATGGGCGGCCAGGATGATGCCGGCGGCGTCGCTATCTTTCTGGCAGCGCGGGCGTCCGCTTATGTTACCGGTGTGGTGCTGCCTCTTGACGGAGGCATTATGGGTGGCGTGTGACGCCTCCCACAGCATTCAATCTACCGGATTACTCCGGAAGCGTATCCCCCGACCCGCCCATCTCGGCCGGTACGTCGACCATTTTCGGCAGGCCGTCTTTGATGCTGACTACCTTTTCACTGTAGAAAACATGAACCTGCGGCTGAAAATCGAGGCTCGGAATAACGGCGGCGTAAACATCGACCAGACTCATTCCGGGGTGATCGGTCATCAGGTGCCCACCACATTTCGTGCACCATTTACGGTGTGAATTGTCGGTCTTGGCGTAAGTCTCGACGTTTTCCGTGCCAGCAGTGATTTTGACGTTGTCAGGTGGCCACAGCGAAAATGCGTTGATCGGGCCAGCTGACCAGTGTCGGCACGATTCGCAATGACAATAACCCATCGCAGCAGGGTCACCGCTGACTTCAATTTGTACGGCGCCGCAAAAGCAGTTGCCGTTATGGAGTTGGCTCATAATCGTTCTCCTCGTCAGGTTGAAAGCGCTCTCGGGACATCGAAGCAACCATTGTCACGCTTATCTCAGTCTGCGAAGAGAGGCTCGTCAGATGGCAATTAAAAAGCGGAGATCGCCCGAGGGATCGCGGATATACGACCGCCTTTGCGTGGTGCTGTTATTGCTGCTCTTCTCCGCGGGACCGGCGATTGCTGACCCGCAACATCACCTCGACATCACCTTTGCTAGCACGCATCCACCGAGCCTGCCGGATGATGGGCGAATGGGTTTCCCGCAGACCTCGTCATTCGTAGCGCGTCAGGACTCACTTTGTAGGTAATAATTGGTCGCCCAGCGTAACGCCGCCATGAGAGGGGACACATGCGAAATTCCAATCAAGTCACGCGCAAACCGCGCGGCCGCCGGCCTCAAGGTCTCGAGAGGGTACACCGTGGATGTTGAAATAAAAGGTGGCTGCCTGTGCCGTGCCGTCCGCTATCGGTGTTCGCAACCACCGTTGAATATGGGCGTGTGCCAGTGCGATCGCTGTCAGCGGCAGTCGGGTTCGGCTTTCCTGATGGCGACCGTGTTTGACGCCCACGCTGTCTCGGTAGAAGGCGAACTCAAGGTGTACGAAGCGCGCAACGATCAGGGCGCTGCATTGCGCCGACATTTCTGCCCTACCTGCGGATCAGCGGTTATGATCACCCTGGATCGATATCCGGAGATTCGCTCGATCATGGGGGGAACGCTTGACGACAAGAGCCTGCTCCGGCCGAGCTACAGTCTGTGGACTTCCGCCGGGCAACCGTGGCTGACGCTGCCAGGCGAAATTGAGCTTCACGCTGAATATCCAGATGGGGCGGTCGGCTAGCCAGGTTTCGCGACCGGGCGGCGGCTTTTAGCCTTCGAGGTCAACTTCGAGTCTTTCCACCACTCGGAAGCGCCAGCGGTTTGGTCGCTGGGTTGGGCCGCCGCGGCAGAAATTAGGGAACCGCTCCAGTAATTTCGAGAATGCGATCTGCGCCTCTATGCGGGCAACCGAATTGCCCGCGCAGGTGTGAATGCCATGCGCAAAAGCGAGATGTCGGTTCGGCTGCCGTGCGACGTCGAAACGGTGCGCATCATCGAACTGCCGCTCGTCGTGGTTGGCCGAGCCAATCCCGAGATGGAGGAACGTTCCCGCAGCTATCGGGACACCACCCAGTTCGGTATCCGCCGTTGTTTTACGATTGCCGATCTGCAGCGGACTTTCGAAACGTAGCATCTCTTCGACGGCTGGCTTGATCAGCGCGGGGTTGTCCAACAAGCGCTGTCTCTGTTCCGGGTAGCGGCATAACAGGTCAACGCCGTTGGCGATCAGGCTGCCGGTCGTATCGTGTCCGGCATTCAGCATGAAGATCGCGTTGTGGAGAATTTCGAGTTCGCTCAGCTTGTCTGCCTCGCCACTTTCGCTGGCCTGAATGAGCGCCCAAAGCACGTCCATATCCCCGTCGCAGGGTGGCTTCGCGCGTTTTCGCTTGATCAGGTCGACGAGGTATTCCTTGAACTGAATGACGGCCTGGTTTCCGGCTTCGAGCTGATGCTCGGAGTTAATCGGCTCGAGTGCACGCAGGATCTGTTGGGCCCACAGCCGGAGTGGTTCCCTTTCCCCATACGGGATTCCGAGCAGATCACCAATCAGATTAAGGGGTATGACCAGCGCATAATCGCTAACCACATCAATCGTCCCCTGTTGCTCGGCGCGGTCGAGCAGGCGATCGACCATGGTACCGATGCTGGATTCCATCTGACGCAGTACGCGCGCGGCGAAAAACGGCGCCAAAAGTTTGCGCACGCGCGTATGGTAGGGCGGGTCGTTGAATACGATCGACGTTGTGTGATGTTCGTACAACGGTGTATCGCCGAACTTCGGGCGGAAGTCGACCCGCTTGTCGGAGCTGTACAGCTCAGGGTCAGACATAACATGGTGTACGTCTTCGTAGCGACTAATAAAGAATGAGCCGTCGGGCTGTCGGCAGACAGGCGCGTGGTCTCTGAGCTTACGATAGACGGGGTAAGGATCCTGCGCGAATGCGCCATCTGCTGTGTCAAGACGAAATGCGTGGGCATTCTCCGCCGAAAGCTCCATCGCGCAGGGTCTTACTCAGATGGTGCTTTGGGGCAATTGCCGGCGCCGGGATCGCACACGCGGAGGAAGGCCAGGAAGCCGAGCCAGAATTTCCGCTGATCGAGATCGACGGGTGGTTCTTCATCGTCGGGGTTAAACGGCTCCGTGCGCCAGGCTTTTTGCAGGAGATAGAAATTTTCGTCCCCGGCGATACCTCGTAGCAATATGAATCGACCGTCAGAATCTTCTTTGCTGGATCCGCACATCGACATGACGCCGAGGGTTGGGTAGTCACCGGCACCACCCAGTTCAATCGGCTGGGCCGCATAGGTTTCGCACTCGGAATACAGGTGCTTGACCGCTGCAGACAGGATCGCGTCCGGGTCGGCCTTGGGTTTGTCCACCAGCACCTGTATGGTCAGCATCTCTTGCCAGTCGTCGACCGTTTCGCCGTCAGGGACGTATTCGGTGGTTGACAGGTTATCGATTCTATCGGCATAGGCTTTATGCCAACCAGGCGGCGTCGCAAACAGTAACTGCTCGCTTTCCGGTTCTTCGGCGATGCCTGCTGCGCAGCCGATCGTAAGTGCAACGGTGCAAGCGTGGCGGACCATCTGTCGCCTCGCGGACAGGTACGGGTTTTCGGTTAAAAACATGATTGTTGTTTTGCGGGCGATTGCGCTCCTGGGATCATACGGGTTCGGTAGTGTACGTTGTGCCGGCTCGCCAGTCTTTGGTGGCTGGTTCCAAGTTCGGGGCCTACTTAAGGTATTGCGCGAGATCCAGAATCGAATTGATCGTATATGTTGGTTGTGTGACACCGGCTGGCAGTTCATGTTCCCGTGCATTGACCCACGCCACATCAATACCGGCGTTCTGGGCACCGACGACGTCGTCATCGACCGAATCGCCAACGTAAAGCGCGTCGCCAGGGTCAACGCCAAGTGCGCCAAGTGCGTCATCAAATATGCGTTTGGCTGGCTTGCGCCAGCCATGGCTGTCTGAAATCAACATGTGTTCGAAAATCGAATCCATCTCATCGCGTTTCAGTATCGCCAGCGCTGTCGGGGCATGGTCAAAATTAGAGATCAGCCCAATTCGATAATGACGCGATAGCGCCAACAACCATTCGCGGTGAGCGGATGGGATGAAGCTGGCTTGGCCGAGTACTTCCATGTGGCTTAAGGAAAGACGTTCGGCCAGATGATCGGTTGATCCCGCCTCAAACCCTGCCTCGATCAAAGTGCGGCTGAAACGCTCGCGCGACGGGATTTCACGAAGGGTGACGTCGCGTTCTCGCGCCAATGCACCATTGGTCCGCTCAAGGGCATCATAGAAGTCGTCGAAGGCCAGGGATGGCACAGCTTCGGCCAGCAGCTCGCGCAGCACGCCAAGCGAGGAGGGCCGGGTCTCACCGCGCCACGTAAAACGGGGCATGCGGTCGGGCCGCCATAAAGCTACTGTGTTGAAGAGATCAAAAATTACTGCTCGGTAGGGTTTCATGGAAGCGCAAGGATCTCAAAATTCGCACAGGCCAGCGCAAGCTTACCCGCTATTATTGCGCAGGCGCCAATCGGGCGTTTACCGAATTTGACGTGAACAATGAAGTTGGCAAGCTTGAAACGAGGTGGCCGTGACGGCAGCCTGATTGTGGCCGACCAGAAGATGGTCCGCGGCGTTCTGGTTCCGGATGTTGCTCCGACGCTGCAGTACGCGCTGGAAAACTGGACGAAAGTGGTACCGGCCTTATGCGAAGTCTCTGATCAAATGGACCAGGGCGACTTGCCCAGTACGTTCGCGATCATCCCGGACGAGTTGGCGAGCCCGCTTCCGCGCGCCTACCAGTTCCTCGACGGTTCGGTTTATCTCTCTCATATGGAGAAGGCGCGTAAGGCCAGAAATGCGGCGATGCCGGCCGAATACGAGACCGTGCCCCTGATGTACCAGGGCATGTCCGACGATTTTCTGGCGCCGACCGAAGCCGCACCATTCCTGGACGATAAGCTGGGTATTGATCTCGAAGCCGAGATCGCAATCGTGGTTGATGATGTGCCGATGGGCATTAATGACACGGAGGCGCTGGAGCACATCAAGCTTGTGATGCTACTGAACGATTGGACACTGCGGGAACTGACTCGATTCGAAGTACCCCGTGGGTTCGGCTTCATCCAGTCCAAGCCGGCCAGCGCATTCTCCCCGTTTGCTGTCACGCCCGACGAACTCGGATCCGCGTGGCGGGACGGCGTACTGGATCTGGCTCTGAATTCCTCGGTAAACGGCAGTCCGATTGGAGCGCCCCGGGCTGGGCAGGATATGTATTTCAACTACGGCGAACTCATCGCCCACGCGGCCCGCAGCCGAAAGCTCGGAGCGGGCACGATCATTGCTGCCGGAACGGTCTCAAATCGCGACGAACGTAGCGGTCATGGTTGCATCGCCGAAGTGCGGGTCGATGAAACGATCGCAAGCGGGACCCCGACTACAGCATTTTTGACCTTTGGAGATTCGATCAGGATCGAGATGTTCGGGCACGGCGGGCGCAGTGTCTTCGGTGCGATCGAGCAGACTGTAGTCAGGGCTAAAACCAGCTAGGGCGCCTCGTCTGATTGCAGCAACGCGCGCAGTACGTTGTCGAGTTGAGGTGAATCGTCACTGCCCCTGAAGCCTACAAGTCGCTGTTAACATCGGCCGCGCCCTGATGGAAATCTTCATTCAGTCCGGCCGCTGAGAATGTTTTCGCGATCTCTTCCATCTCGGCAACGAAACGCCAGGATTTAGGTGCATTTCGTTCCGCATCCCGGCGCAGCCGGTCCTGCAGTGTCGGTAAAGATTGTTGCCATTCCGCCATAAGAGCATCGTACTGGCCGAGACGGCGGGCCAGAGCCGCGACGTTCAGCAGTAACGCACTGGAGCCTTTCGCCCGCGCCGCGAAGCACATCTTAAGGGCTGAGGCTGCAGTTTCGGCGCTCCCAAGGCAGACAGCTTCAAGCGCGGAGTTCTGAAACAACGCTGCTATCGTGCTGGCAGATTCTCCGGACAGGTATATTCGCGTTGTACCGGCTTGAGTAGCCGGCGGGCCAATGATGCCGCCGTCGACGTATTGAGCCCCGGCGGCACGAACGATGTTGGCGACCTTTTCTGCGGTTGTCGGAGAGACTGCATTGGCATCAACGTAGATCTTGTCTTCCACATGTGGGGCTAAGCTGCGCTATCGCGGCGTGAAGTTTCGGCCAATGTCCTGCCAGCAGTCACTGTAGTTTTGCTGTAAGGCTGGGGAACTGGCTGCCCATTCGCTGATTGCGAGCGCAAAACGCGTCTCGAACATAAACGCCAAAGTATCCGCGAGATGACGAGGCCCGAGTGCCGCTTCTGACGCCGCGGCCGTTGCTTTGGCGTCGGGTCCATGAGGTGTCATGACATTGTGCAGGCTCATGCCGCCCGGTTCGAAGCCCTCGGCTTTAGCGTCGTACTGGCCATAAATCAGTCCCATGAACTCGCTCATCACGTTACGATGAAAATAAGGCGGCCTGAACGTGTCCTCGGCGACCAGCCAGCGGGGCGGGAAAATGACCAGATCCATATTGGCCGTGCCGGGGATTTCAGAAGGCGCCGTCAGGACCGTGAAGATTGACGGGTCCGGATGGTCAAAGCTGATGCTGCCCATGGCATTGAAGCGAGCCAGGTCATACCGATACGGCACCGCGTTCCCGAGCCAGCCAACGACGTCGAAGGGGGTGTGCCGGATTTCGGCGCGATACAGAACACCATGGGATTTGCCGATGATTTCCCACGGTTCTTCAGCATCCGAAAAGCGGGCTACCGGTGTTTCAAAATCGCGGGTGTTGGCGAGGCCGTCGGACCCGATCGGGCCGCGCTCCGGCAAGCGCAGGTACTGGCCGTAGTTTTCACACACATAGCCATTGGCAGTACTGTCGGGGTCGACCTTGAACTTCATGCCCCGCGGTACGACGGCGATGTCTCTCGGACGGGCAGCGAGCGTGCCGCATTCTGTTTGCACCGTGATCACGCCGGATTGCGGTACCAGCAGGGTTTCGGCGTCGTAGTTGACGAAACACCGGTTCGCCATGGGACGGCCACAGGCAAACAGATGCACACCGATACCACTGTGCATAGCGACGTTGCCGTTGGCCGCGATGGTGACGAGGCCATCGACGAAATCATGCTCGAACTGCAAAGTCGGCGCTGACCAACGCATCGGATTGATGGGCACCCGAGCGTTGTCTAACGGAGCTGTTCCGAGCAGCGGGTGCGGATAGGGGGCAAACGTGCCCAGGGTCGCTGACGGACGGATCCGATAAAACCACAGGCGCCGGTTGTTTTGTCTGGGCGCTGTGAAGGTAGTGGCGCTGAATTTTTCCGCATACAGACCGAGCGCTGGCC
The DNA here is from genome assembly GCA_964012875.1 of uncultured bacterium. Classification (GTDB taxonomy): domain Bacteria; phylum Pseudomonadota; class Gammaproteobacteria; genus CAXGUU01. The sequence goes on along the minus strand of CAXGUU010000008.1, from coordinate 18,552 downwards.
GCTGCGGCGAAAAGCGAGCGATCGGTAGAGCACCGGAAAGTGCTTCACTCTGGAATTCGTTGCCGAACCCGAAAAGGTATTGAAGTTCGTCGCTCATGATGCTGCCACCTCAGTCCCACCAGGGACCCGCGAGTGACGCCCGTTGGGCAATCTCTATCCAGTTGCCGTCCGGATCCCGTACAAACGAAATACGCGCGATTTCGCCAATGGAATAGGGCGCTTCCCCCACCGTTCCGCCATTGTCGATCACACGTTTGTAGCTTTCATCCACACGCATGACGTGCACGGTGAAATATCTCAAGCCGTGGTCGACCCAATCTCCGGCAGGCGCAGCATCATTATCAGCCGCAATCGTGACCTGCGAGTGGCCGCACTGATAGACACCATCGCTCAGACGCAGAAAACCCATCGCGCTGGTATAAAACCGGTCGAATCTTTCGGGGTCAGATACGCCGATGTGAATAGCCGGTCCCTGACCTCCGGATTCGGGAACCAGCGTGATTTGATTGCCGTCAGGATCTTCAATTTCCTTTACTCGCTCGATGCCGGGCCACGGCAGAGTCACGCGCCGGTATCCGGTCGCGGTGCCGGCCAGCGGCTGACTCGCAGTGTTGATTTTGACAACACTGTTACCACAAGCGTGCCGATACTGTGTCAGACCATCATTGAAGGCCACGGCGGGTTCAACGCTGAGCCCCATTTCGTCTCCCCAGAACCTGAGCATACGTTCGATATCGGTGGTAAAAAAACCAACGTCAAAGACGGGTTTAGAAAGTTCAAGCGCTGCAGACATCGTTCAATTTCCTGTGTTGTCGTTGCGGGTGATCAACATCTACCTATCGCATGATGCGGGTAACCGCGAAACCTGCCGATAAATGTACCAATCCCCCGACATACAGAGTAGATTTAGCGCATGACTTCAGGGACGGCCGACAAGGCTGAACTACTAGACGCCGTTGATCAAATGCGAGGGGTCCTGACCGCCCAGATCGCGGATGAAGAACGAGCCGGGAAACTCTCGTGCGTGACCCACGACGCGCTCTATGAGTCCGGCGTATTGCGCATGAAACTGCCGCGGGAACTCGGCGGTTACGAGGCCGACCTGCCAACGCAATTCGAAGTGCTTGAAGCGCTGGCCATGTTCCATCCGGCCGCCGCGTGGTGCGCCATGGTCGGAACTACCAGTATCGGCATGCCGGGCGCATTTTTGTCCGATGCCGGTGCAGAAAAAGTGTTCGGCAACGGCATTCCGCGCGGCGCCATCCTCATCATGCCGACCGCTACGGGCGTGCCAACCGACAAGGGTTTCAGATTGAACGGCCGGTGGGCTTTCGCCAGTGGGATTCACCACGCCGACTGGGTTGCTGCCCAGGCCATGGTCGAAACCGGCGCCGGCGACAAAGCGGTACACATGTTCCTGTTACCCGCGAGCGCCGTGACCATTCACGACAACTGGCAGGTGATGGGGCTGCGCAGTACAGGCAGTTGCGACATTTCGGTGGAGGATGTTTTTGTCCCAGCTGATTGCGTGTGGAATGTCGAAACCCAGCAACCGCGTCGGGGCGGCCCGCTTTACCGGCTGGGTATCCCGGCTTTTGTTGCCTACGAACACGCAGCGTTCGCGATTGGCGTCGCGCGCGGGGTGCTGGACGACCTGCGTCACCGTGTTGGCGAGCGCTCCCGCGGTTATGGGCCGAACAAGAAATCGCTGAGCCAGCGGGAAATTTTTCAGCACTACATCGGTCACGTCGAACTTAAAGTTCGTGCTGCCCGGAGTCAGGCACTGGAATTTAACGCCGATGCCATGGCTGCCGTAGCGTCGGGTAACGCTGTATCGACGACGCTTGCGCTTGATTTGCGAGCAAATGCAGCCTATTGCACTGAGGTGGCGGTCGATGTGGTGCGCCAGGCGTTTCGTTTCGCTGGCGGGCGGGCATTGCACGAGACGGATTCAATTCAACGGTGCCTGAGGGATTTGGAAGCTGCCGCCCAGCATCTGATGGTCAGCGACACGGCTTTCGGGCTGAGGGGCAGGGTTTTACTGGGTGACGACTCAGTGATGCCGATGGGCTAGGTCGACCCAAAAGCGTTACAGTCACCCCGGGTTCGGTTATTCTCCGCGCAAGCTTCCAGCAATCAGGATCTTTTGAAATGGCTCAAGCACTGCACATGGCGGAGAATGTCCGCGAGCGCGTCAGCGAAGAAGAATGGCAGGTCCGCGTAGACCTGGCGGCTGCGTACCGGCTCGTCGACCACTACGGATGGACCGACCTTATCTTCACGCACCTGTCGGCGCGCGTTCCGGGCCCGGGACATCATTTTCTGATCAACCCCTATGGCATGATGTTTGATGAGGTGACAGCCTCAAGCCTGGTCAAGATCGACCTGGACGGCAACATCGTCATGCACAATGGTTATGACGTAAACCCGGCCGGATTCTGCATTCACAGCGCTATTCACATGTCGCGCGAGGATGCTCAGGCAGTCATGCACGTGCACACCGACGACGGTGTTGCTGTCTCCGCGATGGCCGACGGTTTAATGCCGATCACACAAACTGCGCTCGCCATCCATGACCAGGTCGCCTATCACGAGTTTGAAGGCATCGCCCTGAACCTTGATGAGCGTGAACGCCTGGTCAAGGACATTGGTGATAAAAAATGCCTGATCCTGCGAAACCACGGCACGCTGACAGTGGGGCAAACCGTCTCTGACTGTTTCCTGATGTTGTACACGCTTGAACGCGCATGCAGCATGCAGGTCAGGGCTTTAACAAGCGGTAAGATTCATCAGCCGTCTGCCGCGGCAGTGGAAACCACGCGCGAGCAAGGGCGGCTGCTACTGGCGTCCGGCGAACTTGATCGCCTGGCCTGGCCCGCCTTGCTGCGCATGCTTGATCGCAAGGACCCAGGCTTCCGCGAGTAGAAGCTACCGCGCCGCCAAATGCAGGCGCCCCGCAACCTGAACGTGGAGCGAAATCCCGGATCTAAAATCCGAGTCGACGGATGGCTTGCTGCGTCATGTAGTTCGTAACAATGTCCTCTTCCGGGTCGAGCGCGGAATCCCAGTTGCCGCGACAGGTCTGGCCATGGTGAAAGCGGGTCACGTTGTTCAGCTGCACGTCGTGACTCATCGCCCAACACCAGGTCCACTCCGGTCTGCCGTCAGACGTCAGAGTCTCGTGGCCATCGGCAATCCGCTGGCCGCCGCCGCCCTCCAGACCTTTCCACATCTCTCCGGTACGGTCGTAGGAAATCGTCTGGCCCGCCCCCATGTTGCGAACGTCCATGTAGATGCGTCTTTTGCTGACTGGTGCATTTGGATAACCAACCGGCTCACCCTCGAATACGATGACTTCCGGCACCAGCGATTTTCCAACGTAGAAATAAGACTCGTCTTTCTTGCCGCCGACCAGTGGCGGCATCCAGTTGTCGTTGTTCGGTGTCCATTGATGATGGGACGAGCCCAGGAACGGCCCGCGATGAATCACTTTCCAGTTACCCCAAGTCAGCATTGGATCGCCCGACGCCCATGCGTCTGACAGGTAGAGATTCATGCCGGGCATATAAGGCTCGAACCGCTGGTTGGCAGGAAATCGCCGCACCCGCTTCAAATTCGGCAAATAGCCCCAAAGCTGTGGGATCTTCCGTTGGTCATAGCTCCAGTGGCTTAAGAAGGCGTGGCCTTTTACGTCATTGGTGTGGGTAAACCAGATGGACTGCATGCGCGTCTTGTCTTCATGTCCTGGCAGATACGGGCCGGGCGCGTCGGGGTGTACCAGTCCGGTGCATTGCTGCTCGGCCCAGATCCAGTCGTATTCAAACTGAACCTCGCCCTCGGGATTCACGGTAACAGCCGGAATCGCATACATGGCTTTATCGTGCCGACCCCAACTCAGCGTGATGTTCGCGATGGCCTCTTCGCCGGTTGCGACCTCCGGAAAAGGCAGACCGCCGATCCACGGCTTGCCGTCCTGGGTCGTGACGTTGCCGTCGGAATCGAACTTGGCTTGACCCTGGTTGCGCAAGGTCGCATCCAGAAAGTAGGGCGGGTACATCGTCTCCGCCTCGTGTATCGATTCCTGAATAAAAATTTTGCGCCGGTCCTGCTGAATTTCCTGGAACGTAATCGGATCGAGCAGATCCTGGACCAGAACGACATTGTCCTGATCGATGACGTCGCCGACCTTGACCTGACCTTTCGTATAGGCCTCGATGCTTAGCAATTCCTCCGGGTAGGAACTCGCGGTATCACCGGCGCGGCAGATCTCTGGCCACAACGAAGTGAGTAACCCGGCTCCACCAATGCCCAGTGCCGTTTTTTCCATAAACCGGCGTCGGCTGTATTCGAAGTCATATTTTCTGATATGCATTGCGGTCACCTGTTGTTGTGCTGGGTCAATCTATTCTCGCGCGAAAGCTGTATCAACTGCAGGAATCGCGTGAAAAACGACGATTGCTCGATTATGTATTTTCGAACTGCTCCTGGGCGAACCGGATACTGTCCGTGGAACTCAAGCAACCTTTTGATTTAGTTGCTGAAGTAGTGAAAAAAAGCGGCTTCCGTAGCAATAAAAAGCGGCCCGGAGGCCGCTCGAAATGAAGTTTGGCTGGGGGAGAGGGACTCGAACCCCCACTGGCGGAGTCAGAGTCCGCAGTCCTACCGTTAGACGATCCCCCAGTAAGACATGACTCGTTTTAGCGTTTGCTGTATTGCGGGCGTTTGCGCGCCTTGTGCAGACCGATCTTCTTGCGTTCGACTTCACGGGCGTCGCGGGTCACGAATCCGGCAACGCGCAATGGACGGCGCAGAGTTTCGTCGTATTCGATCAGGGCACGTGTGATGCCGTGGCGGATAGCGCCTGCCTGGCCGGTGATACCGCCGCCCTTGACCGTGACGTTGATGTCGAAGTCGCCGGTCATGCTGACGGCTTCCAGCGGCTGGCGCACGACCATGCGGCCGGTTTCACGGCCGAAGAACTCGTCCAGCGGTTTGCCGTTAACCAGGATATTGCCGCTGCCGCGCTGCAGGAATACACGCGCTGATGAGGTTTTTCTGCGTCCGGTACTGTAATGCGTTTCTACGGCTGCCATGGCGTCAGATTTCCAATGCTATAGGTTGTTGAGCTGCGTGGTTGTGCTCAGGACCGGCATACACCTTGAGTTTGCGGAACATGTCGCGGCCGAGCGGCCCTTTGGGCAGCATGCCCTTAATGGCACGCTCAACAATCAGTTCGGGCGATTTCTGCTGCAGCTTTTCGAAATTCGTGGTCTTTAATCCGCCGGGAAACCCGGAGTGGCGGTAATAGAGCTTGTCTTTGAACTTGTTGCCGGTCACGCGAATCTTGTCGGCATTAATGATAACGATGTAATCCCCCGTATCCATATGCGAGGTAAACTCGGGCTTGTGTTTGCCGCGCAGTCGGTGCGCGACTGCGGTCGCCAAACGTCCGAGTACCTTGTCGGTGGCATCAACCACGAACCAATCTCGTTTGATCGTCGCGGGCGTCGCGGTGTAAGTTTTCATGGTCGAAGAAGCTGGCCAAAAAAGAGGCGGGATGATAAGGAGTGACCCGGGTAGTGTCAATGAAAAACCTTGATTTTCGGTGCATTTTCGCGGCATTCGGCCGGATTCGCGCGACCGGCGGTCGAACATGAGCGAAAGCGCACGCAAATACACCAGGCTCGATGAGTTTATTGGCCGATTCGACAGCGTATTACGAGCCATCGCCACACCGACATCGGGCCCGAACCGGGCCTATCCGGCCGAGGATGTGCCCGATTTGGTGCTGGAAGATGCAGAAAGGCTACATTCCGCGGGACTGATGCGGGTCAACCATACCGGCGAAGTCTGCGCGCAGGCGTTGTACGCCAGCCAGGCCCTGCTCGCACGCGGAGCGGCGACCCGGAGGCAGCTGCAGCAAGCCTCACAGGACGAATCGGCTCACCTAAAGTGGTGTGCAACGCGCCTCGATGAGTTGGGTGCATCGCCGAGCCGTCTCAATCCGGCCTGGTGTTCCGGCTCATTCGCCATTGGCGCCGTGGCCTCGGTTTTCGGCGACGAGTTCAATCTTGGTTTTGTGGAGGAAACCGAACGACAAGTGGTGCGCCATCTCGAAGGCCATATGCGCGCTCTGCCCCCCAATGACCTGCGCAGTCGCGCGATCGTGCGCGTGATGCGGGACGAGGAGGCGGGTCACGCCGCTTCCGCCCGGGGCGCTGGCGCGAAGCACCTGCCGCTCGCCGTGCGCAAAATCATGGCCTTGCAGGCGCGCCTCATGACAACGCTCGCCTACCGGATCTGAGCGTGCGCATGAAAGGAATAAAACGCTTACTCGGACTCGCAGTGACCGTGATGCTCGGCTGCCAGATTGCTCTGGCCGGGTTGCCCACTGAGGTCGATGGTCGTCCTTTACCGAGCCTGGCGCCTATGCTCGAGGGTGTGACCCCGGCAGTGGTTAATATTGCGACCGAGGGCCATGTAGAACTGCGTACCAATCCGCTGTTCAACGATCCGTTCTTCAGGCGATTTTTCAATTTTCCGGGGCGACCGCTGCAACGTAAGACCCAGAGCCTTGGATCAGGCGTCATCGTCGATGCCCGGCGCGGTCTGGTCCTGACCAACCATCATGTCATTGCCAATGCGGACGAAATCACCGTCAACCTGCATGATGGTCGAAACTTCCGTGCGGAACTGGTCGGCGCTGATCCCGATACGGACGTCGCCGTTGTCCGAATTCCGGCTGAGAATCTCGCGGCCGTAAAGTTCGCGGATTCCGAAAATTTGCGGGTTGGCGATTTTGTCGTGGCCATCGGCAATCCGTTCGGGCTCGGGCAAACCGTAACGTCAGGCATTATCAGTGCACTGGCTCGATCGGGACTGGGTATCACCGGGTATGAAGATCTGATTCAGACAGACGCGTCGATCAATCCGGGGAATTCGGGTGGCGCGCTGGTCAATCTGCGCGGTGACCTGGTCGGTATCAACACCGCAATTTATTCCAAGAGCGGTGGCAACATTGGCATCGGCTTTGCCATTCCAATCAACATGGCCAGCCAGATCATGGAGCAGCTGCTCGAATTTGGCGAAGTGCAACGGGGCTACCTAGGGGCGCAGTTTCAGGACCTAAATCCCGAGCTGGCAGAGGCCTTTGGGTTGCCGGTGAGTGAGGGGGCGGTCATGGTCAGCGTGCTGTCTGAATCACCGGCCGAAAAGGCCGGCCTTAAGGCCGGCGATGTGATTACTCATTTCGACCAGCGACGTGTGACGGGTGGCGCTGATTTGCGCAATAAGATCGGTCTCGCCAGGGTTGGTGAGAAGATCACACTGGAAATACTGCGTAACGGACAGGCACGCACGGTAACCCTGTCTGTCGCCGCGCGCGAAAAAACTGTCGCCGGTAGTCGCTTCGCCAACAAACGTTTTGCCAGCACGATCGTTGGAGAAATTCCGGATGACGCCGGCGCATACGGGCGTATAGAAGGGGTGATGGTGCTTGCTATCGAGCGCAATTCGCCAGCCTGGCAGGCCGGTTTGCGCAAGGGCGACATCATAAGCTCCGTCAACCGCACTGCTACCCCCAGCGTGCCGGTATTCCTGTCGGTGGTGAATCGCATCAAGGGCGAATTGTTACTGAGTGTGCACCGCGGCCGTCAGGCGGCTTTTATTGTCATCAAGTAGACCCTGGGCGGGCTACTTCATCATCTGGATTTCGGCAAGTTTCGTCTGACGGATCGCCTCGGCCAGTGTTGGCACGAGTTGCGGACTCGCGAACCCACGGCGGTAGAGCGCTGCAACGCTTCGACACGGCTCCGGTTTAGCAAACCGTCTGATGGCGAGTTGTTTGCCCAATGGTTCGGTCAGGCGCGTCGTCGCCGGCAGCACCGTGACGCCGGCGCCACCTGCGACCATCTGGCAAATCGTTTCAAGGGAACTGTTTTCGAGCATGCTCTGAATGTCGTCGGGCTTTCGATCTCGTGTGTTGACACAGGACGGACAAATTCCCATAACCTGATCGCGAGAGCAGTTTCTCGCACCCAGCAACAACAGACGCTCATCATCTAGGCGCTCAGCAGGAATCCGCTTGTGTTTCGCCAGCGGATGCGAAGCGGGCAGGGCGACATGAAACGGTTCGTCGTAGAGTGGCCGCGAGACGATCCGGGGATGGCTGAACGGCAGGGACATGATGGCGATGTCGAGTTGGCCGTGGACCAGCGCTTCAGCCAGTTGATCGGTGATGTCGGTGATTTGTGTGGCTTCCCGGAGAACGAGTTCGGCCTGTCTGACAATCGCTTCACCGATTGGCGCAAGCAGGACTGTTGAGCGACTGCGCTCGAACAGGCGAACATTAAGTTTTTCCTCGAGCTTTCGCACAGCCACACCCAAAGTGGGTGGGCTGACGAAGCAGGCCTCGGCAGCGTGAGCAAAATCCCGGTGCTTGGCGATCGCGACAACGTAACGCAGTTCAGTCAGGGCCACGATGCCGGACTGCGGCAATCAAGCCGAGGTACTTGTTTCGCCCGCGCGCGGGCAGCGTGCACGGTGTAGTTCAACGAAGTCAGGCAGTTTTCCGGGTTACGAGCCGTTGTTCGTTCTCGCTTGCGGCGATCAGCAACGCGTCGCACAGTTCCAGGGAGAGATAGGTAAAGCCCATCTCGTCACCTTCGCGAACGGTGAATGGCGACTCGGGTTCGCCGGCACCGTCGACCACCAGCGCTGCGCCCGGGAATTCATGGTCGCGCGTAAATCGGTGCGTTGTGACCACAGTCCGGACGCCGGCTTCCTGAGCTGCAAAGAGGCCATTGGGTGTATCTTCTAGAGCGATGACGTTTTCGAACGCGATGTCCAGGCGATCAAGCACCGCCAGGTAGACTGCCGGCGATGGTTTCTTGGTTTCAACCGAGTCGCAGGTTTCGATGGCGGCAAACCACTCACGCCACCCCAGTGGCAGGTTATTGTCGAGCAGCGTTTCAGCGTTGGTGTAAGCTGAACTTGTCGCGATGGCCATCGTGACGCCCGCCTCGCGCGCGCTGTCAATGATGCGTCGCATACCCGGCCGCAGCGAGACTTCACCTTCGGTCAGCATGGCGGCATATTTGCGCGTTTTAGCCCGGTGCAGCTCGATAATGAATTCGGTGAATTCGCTTTGATTGTTGAACCGGTGCTGCAAATCCTTCCCGAACGCCGACATGCGCTCGCGCCCGCCGGAAATTGACAGCAGTTCGCTGTAAAGCTCTTCAGACCAGTGCCAGTCGAGGCCATGCTCGGCGAATGCATGGTTAAAGGCCAGCCGGTGCACCTCCTCGGTGTCGGCCAAGGTACCGTCAACATCAAAAATGATTGCCTGAAGCTTATGCACGGTGATGTGGGGAGGCCGCGATTGCGTGATTGCCGAGTTAGGTCAGTAAGCTCGGAGTCTAAGGCAAATTACGTGTTCAAGCTATTGATTTAAAGAGAATGTAGTCAAAATTCATGCAATCCTAGGCCGACCGACTCATGGCTCGTCGACACCCAGCTGGTCACGGTTTTCCATTTCGAGCTCGACCTGTTCAATTTTCTCGAACCGGTCCGAAATTTTCCGGGCTGAAATATTGACTTCGCTGACGTCATCGTTCGCCAGTTGAATGTGTTTGGCCAGCTTGTCCATGCGTTCGCGGAAACGCTTGAAGTCGCCACCAAGCCGGCCCAGATGATTCTGAATGATGTCGACCTGTTCCCGCGTCGCCGCATCTTTGATAACGGCGCGCGCAGTGTTGAGGATGGCCCATAAGGTGGTGGGCGAGGCTAGCCACACTCTCGCCGCGTGCGCGATATCGGTCAGGTCCGGGTGATTAGCTTGGATCTCTGCGAATACCGCTTCCGCAGGCAGGAACATCACTGCGCCGTCAGCCGTCTCGTTCTCAATGATGTAGCGCTCGGCGATGTCCTTGATGTGTTTCTTGATGTCCTGCTTGAACTGTGAGCTGCCTGCTTTGCGTTCGTGCTCGGCACGCTCGTGATCGGTCATCACGCGATAGGACTCAAGCGGAAATTTGGAATCGATGCACACCATGCCGGTCGGTTCAGGCAGAAACAGCACGCAATCGGCAATACGATCATTGGTCAGACGGTGCTGCAGTGCGTAGTTCGCCTTCGGCATGACATTCCCGACCAACGCGGAAAGCTGCACCTCGCCGAATGCGCCACGTGAGCGTTTGTCCGACAGCAACTCCTGCAGACTCACTACTTCACCTGACAAGGCGGTAATTTTTTTCTGCGCTTCGTCGATGAGTGCGAGGCGCTTGATGACGTCCGCGAACGTGGCCGTGGTCTTTTCGAAGCCATCCGTGAGCCGCTTGTCGACCTGCCCGCCGATTTCACGCAAACGTTCGTCGGTCGCCTTGGTCAATGCGTCGACCCGTTGCCCGACATCAGTCGACGAACGTAGCAGAGATTCTCCGAGCTGTTTGTTGAGGCTTTCGTAGCCTGCGCGCATGCTGTCTTCGAGTGTTTTTAATCCGCGCGCATTTTGTTCTTCCACACGGGTTCGATGCTCGCCGAGTGAATTCTGGGTTTGCTCTCTGATTTCTCCGAGCTGCTGCATGGTCCGGCTGTTGTTATCGGCCAACGATTCACTCATCGTCTGTCGGAAGTTGTCGAGCCGATCCGAAACCTGCTCACGCAATCTGTTTGCGTCCTCATTGAATTGGTTGTGCAACTGAGCTAGCCGGGCGTCCATCACATCCAGTGTGGCCTTCTGGGCAACAATTGATGCCGCCAACTGGGACTGCCGTTCAGAAAACTCGGCAGCCGGATCCTGACGCCGCCATAGTGCGACACCAAGCGCTACGGCGGTCGTCGCGAGCGCTATCAACACCAACAGCATGACATCGATTGACGGCACGGCGACCTCAAGTGGATTACGATTAAACGATCAAGGGTAATATTCTACTTCGCGGGTGGATACAGTCGACCCCATGAATGAGCAAAACAAGGACAGGCCGATAAAAGGCCGAGGCAGCAGTAAACGCCCTGACCCGCGCTACCTTGGAACAACGCGCGAAGCGTTTGACGATGGCTGGCTGACGCTGGATGAAGCGCCGCCCAAGTTGCGAACCACCGTGACCCACGAGCGCGTCAGCTCTGTCATCAATCACAACCACTCGCCCGATCTGCCGTTCGAACAGTCGATCAATCCGTTTCGGGGTTGCGAGCATGGTTGCGCTTACTGTTACGCGCGTCCAGCTCACGCCTACGTCGATTTGTCGCCCGGTCTCGACTTCGAGAGTCGGCTGTTCGCGAAGCCTGAAGCGGCAGCTGTGCTGCGCAAGGAGCTGGCGCGGCCCAGCTATCAATGTAAAACGATTTCCATCGGTGCGAATACCGATTGCTATCAACCGATCGAGCGCAAGCTCCGGATAACGCGGCAACTTGTCGAAGTTTTATCGGAATGCCGCCATCCGCTGACGATCGTTACGAAATCGGCACTTGTCGAACGTGACATTGATTTGTTGGCGCCGATGGCCGAACGCAATCTTGTGCAGGTGTTTATTTCCGTAACAACGCTCGATCGTGCACTGGCCCGTCGCATGGAGCCACGCGCTGCTGCGCCACAACGTCGGCTCGAGACCCAGCGGCGCCTGGTCGAGGCCGGGATCCCGACCGGAGTGATGTTCGCGCCGGTGATACCCGCGCTGAATGACCACGAACTCGAATACGTGCTTGAGGCGGCGGCTCAGGTTGGTTGTCACTTTGGCGGATATGTCGTGCTGCGCTTGCCGCGGGAAGTGAATCCCCTGTTCAAAGATTGGCTGGCATCGCACTATCCGCTGCGGGCTGACCACGTGTTGAACCGAATACGAGATATTCGTGGCGGCGCCGAAAGTGGCTCGCATTTTGGCAGCCGCCTCAAAGGGCGGGGGGTATTTGCAAAACTGTTAAAGCGCCGGTTCGAAAACAAGTGCCGTGAACTGGGGCTCAATCGATCACGTCACGAATTGAATTGCGAGGACTTTCGTAAGCCATCGGCCAATAAAGATCAGCTGGAACTGTTTTAAAGGCCGGGCCCTCAGCGTCGAAGAATTCTAATCCAGCGCCAGAAATTCAGCAGGCTTGCTAGTGATGCAGCAACATAAGTCAGCGCACAGGCAAGCAGGATGCGTCGTGCTGCGTCCAGATCTTTCTCGTCCAGATAGCCGTGCTCGAGGATAGGCAGTGCGCGCCTGAAACTGGCGTCAAATTCGACTGGCAACGTGATCAAATGAATGATCACCGGCAGGCCCATGGTCGCGATGCCTGCAATCAACAACGCCGCCCCGGCTGCAGGTGTCCGGGTAAGCACCGTAATCAGTGGCATGGCAACCAGAATGACTGAGGCCAGTCTCTCAGCCCATGCCGCGGTGGCTGCCAGGCGTGTGCGCAGGCGAAGTGGGGGATAGCCGATGTAGTCCTGGATCGCGTGGCCGACTTCGTGAGCGGCGACAACCGCGGCGGTGAGTGAACGGCGTGAGTGGTGGGCATCAGTCAATGCAACGGTACGTGTTGCCGGGTTGAAGTGATCGCCGGTGCCGGGTTCCGCAGCGACCACACTGTAGCCTTCGAGTTTTCCGGATTTCAGCAGGTGCAGGGCCAGTTCAGCGCCGGTCCCCGGAATATCCGGTCGCTCTCGTCCATAGCGATTCAGTACGCTACGCGCCCACATTTGCGGCACAAAAACCGCGGCGAGGACGCAGGCAATCGGCAAAAATATCATCGCAGCTACCGGGCCAGCATCTAAATATGTTTGACCACAACGATACTAACGTCGTCGTGCTGCAATTGCCCGCCGCGGAATTCGCTACCTGCCTTGAGGTGCGGCGGCAGAATCAGAATCTCGAAGGTCGCCTCGAGGTCGATATCGATTCCCGTGATGCCGATAAAGCTCCCGCTATCGTCAAACAGCGGCTCAGATGCATTGATGACCAGTGCCGCTGTCGTGGCGTCCGCGTGTGGTTTAGACCAGCGCAATTTCTGTTCGCGCGCCTGCGCTTCAAACCAGGGTCGCTGCCGACCGTCGAAATCCTGCGGGTAGTCGCCGTGTCCGGGATATGCAGCAGACAGACCGTTGTTCAGCACGACGCATTGCGAACTGACGATTTCATCGTCGCGCCGGCGAATTTTCTGATACAACGATTGCATGCCCAAAAGGGCGCTGGCGGCGTCAGTTAGCGTCGATTGCTCGACATCCGCCGCGGCATGGAAAACCTGATGGGGCCCACGACACCGTCATCGTGCGCCGGCCGACCGAGCGCAGCTCCAATCCAAGGTGGGGGCTTTGTCGTCGAATTCGTGGCTGAAAAAGGCGCGGCCTTGTACTCGTGCCGGTTGTGATCGTTCACCGGGTATGCGTTCGGCGAACTCGCGTTGCAGCGACAGCAGTATTTGAATGCGTCGACTTTCGTTGTCGAGTGAGCGAGCGTACTCGTTGGCAATACTGTGCATCAGAGTCAGCGTCTGGTCGGCGAGTGCCTCGACATTCCGTTTGGTGATTTCATCGCGCAGGCTGCGAAGCAAAGCGCTGTCCAGAACGGCGGTTATCAACGCTATAACGCCAAGTAGAACCAGTACTTTTCGTCGAATTGTCATCGCAGTGCGGGGGCAAGCTAGCGTGTCAGACCCTTACTACAGATCACTTAGTTCAAGACGTCTGGCGTTGTGGCAGAGTTGTCCGGGGTGGCGGTTTCGGTGACCTGTTCGAGTTCCCATTCAGCGCCCGAAACGGCCTGGTCGAGCAGGACCGCGATTGAATGGATGAGATCGGGCGTCAGCGCGAGATCAATGCCCTGGCCTTGTTCGGGGCCAATGGAGAGGGTGATGTTGCCGTTCTCCTGCGGGTTCAACTGAAAACGGGTCAGCAGTACGGGCTGCTCTCCCAGCGGCAGCGTTTTGGCTGCGCTTTTGTACGGGGTTTTAAAATCCGACGACTGGACCGCGCGTTGCTGTTCGAATTTAAGCAATTCCTGCTTTGCCACGGGATTGACCTGGGTTTTGATTTCCGGCCGTTCGGTCAAGGTTTTGTCCAGGTGAGGTCGCAGGACCTTGACGTAACGACGTGTCAGCCAGAAGCGGAATTCTGCATCCTGGCTGGTCGAAAAACGCATCAACAAACGATCTTCTCCGGGCACGAACGTAATTTGGACCTGTGCAATTTGGGACATCCGTCGGGACCTCTGCAATGTTTCATGCAACGCCGTAATCATTATGCCTTGATCGGGACCGGCGGCTTTGCCGCGTTTACAATCGCGGTGTGGATACCCACTCGGACAAATCGACGGTGCACAATTCACCCACCGCCCGTTACCGGCGTGATCTTGAAAGTGGTCTGATTTCCCCTGACCCGGCTCAGGGCGAAGCCGTGCGGCGGCTGCAAGCCATTCATGATGGACTCAGGCAGCGACCGGGCGCCGCCAAAAACGGCTTCATCGGGCAATTGCTTGGCCGCAATCGCCCGCGCTGGCCCGCGGTGGCCGGCGCCTACATCTGGGGCCGGGTCGGGCGCGGTAAAACCTACCTCGTCGATACTTTCTTTGATTGTCTGCCTTTTGAGCACAAGACCCGGGTCCATTTCCATACCTTCATGCGTCGCACGCACCAGGCGCTCAATCGCCTCGACCAGGAACTTGATCCTTTGAAACTGATCGCCCAGGACTGGGCGGCGCAGTATCGCGTCATTTGTCTGGACGAGTTCCATGTCGGCGACATCACTGACGCGATGTTGCTGGCGAACCTGCTGGACGCTTTATTCAACGACGGTGTCACACTCATCGCCACCTCCAACGAAGCACCGCAGAATCTTTATCGCGATGGCCTCCAGCGTGAGCGCTTCCTGCCGGCAATTGCGCTGCTAGAGCAACGCCTCGACATATTTGAACTGGCAGGTGAGCACGATTACCGCTTGCGTGCGCTGTCTCAGGCACCGGTTTATTATCGTGCCGGCGAGGGCGACAGCAACCGTGAACTGACACGCATGTTTACGGCAATAGCTCCCAATGCGGCGATCGAGGGAGGACATATTGAAGTAGACGGCAGAGTCATCCCCGTACGCAGCTTGGTAGACGGCATCGCCTGGTTCGATTTTGACGTTCTTTGCCGCGGCGCCCGTGCTACCGGTGACTACATCGAGATTGCCCGAACGCATCACACTCTGATAATTAGTGACTTACCAGTGCTAGGCAACGACGACAATGATGCGACGAGGCGACTGATTAACCTCGTAGACGAACTTTATGATCGCAACGTCAATCTGATTGTTTCTGCCGCGGCTGAACCGGAAGGGCTGTATCAAGGCCGCCGCCTGGCACAGCCGTTTTTACGAACGGTCAGCCGGCTGCGCGAAATGCGCTCACATGAGTACTTGGCCCGCGAACATGTTTCCGATTAATTAAATTGAAAAATACTAATAAAAACAATATAATATGAGATTATCTTGACAAATAAAATTATATAATTATTCTATCCAGCTAATAGTTAGCCAATTCACGGAGCCAACGAGCCCCGGTCAAGATGCATTACCCGACTCAATCCAGTCCTCATGCGGAAATAGCCCAACTCCTCGCCAATCGATACGGCGACGGCGGCGTTTACCTGCCCCGGTCAAATGCCATGAAAAAAACGTTACGAACGGCAATCGATGCCGGATTCGTCAGCGCGGATGGTTTTGTTACCCGAAAGGGGCGGGCTCTGCTCGCCCGATCCTCCTCTTACCCGAACCTCCGTGGGTGAGTAGACAGGTTTCGACCTGTCACCAGCGTGTTAGGGCCGTTTTCGCGGCCCTCTTTTTTTGTCTCGCGTTTATCCATTGAAGAGACATTTCGCGTGGTGCGCGCATCCGGCGCGTTTTCACTCTCAAGAACTGGAGACGCGCGGCCTAAAAGCTAGTGGTGAGTTTCTTATAGTCCCCGACCGAGTCAGTTTCACTCAGCGACTCAGATTAAACTGATTGAGCTTTCATGTCGGCGCTTGAAGCCGTTCATGACGCCCGCGTCACAAGACGGCAGCGACGTTATCGCTGCCGTGCGGACAGGTTCTCGCCTGCGATTTCAAAAAATTCACGATTTGTGTCGACCTCGGCACTTGATTTTTCTCCGGGCGTCGCAATATCACCAATACAAATTTGCAACTGCGAGTTCCCATGTCCGACGACCAGCCGGAAATCATTGTGCCAGATGGAGATTCTGCGAGTGCAGGTGGCGTGCCCGCACGTCTGAATCAGGTTCTGCCCGAGCAGCTGTTGCTCGTACCGCTCAAAATGCGGCCGTTTTTCCCCGCCCAGACCATGCCGCTGGTACTGGAAGAAAAAACGTGGTCTGAAACCATCCAGCGGGTTGCCAATACGCCGGACAAGCTGGTCGGTTTGTTGTATGCGAATGAATGGCACGATGAGAATTCACCAATCGTGGTGCAATTCCCAACCGTAGGTACGGTTGCGCGTTTGCATCAACCGATGAGCGATTCGGGCCGCATTCAGTTCATCGCTGAAGGACTGGAACGTTTTCAGGTCGAACGCTTCGTGCGCTCCGAGCCGCCGTTTGTGGCGCAGGTCAGCTACCCCGAAACGATCGCGACAAATTCCAGGGAAGAACGTGCATATGCACTGGCGATCATCAACACCATCAAAGATTTATTGCCGCTTAACCCGCTGTATAAGGAAAGTTTGAAAGCCTTTCTCGAACGGTTTACGCCCGACGATGCGGCCCAACTGACCGATTTCGCAGCGGCCATGACCAGTGCCAACGGTATCAGCCTGCAGGAAGTGCTCGAAGCCATTCCGCTCGAGCGGCGAATGGAAAAGGTACTGACGCTGGTACAGCACGAACTTGACGTGGCGGGGTTGCAGACTGAAATTCGTGAGCGGGTTGAGCAGCGGATTTCGGAGCAGCAGCGCGAGTTCTTTTTGCGCGAGCAGCTCAAGCAGATTCAACAAGAACTCGGCATATCGAAGGACGACAAAACGGTTGAAGTCGAACGCTTCCGGGAACGTTTGGACGATCGAACGCTGCCTGAAGGCGCAGAACGTCGAGTGGAAAGCGAGCTGCAGAAGTTTTCTATCCTAGAGCCCGGGTCACCCGAATATGGCGTCACACGGAATTATCTCGATGTGCTTACCGATCTGCCGTGGGGCGTTCAGTCTGTTGATCACACCGATCTGCAAGATGCGCGCTTATCTCTCGACCGTGATCATGCTGGCCTCGACGACGTTAAGGCGCGCATCGTCGAGTTCATCGGTGTGGGTAAACTGCGCGGCGAAGTTGCGGGTTCCATTCTGTTGCTTGTCGGGCCTCCCGGTGTTGGCAAAACTTCAATCGGACAATCCGTGGCCAATGCGCTGGGGAGGGAATTTTATCGCTTCAGTGTCGGCGGCATGCGCGACGAGGCCGAGATCAAGGGGCACCGACGCACCTATATCGGCGCCATGCCGGGCAAGTTTATTCAGGCAATCCGCGAGACCGGGACGACCAACCCGGTCATCATGCTGGACGAAATAGACAAGATCGGTGCCTCCTTCCAAGGCGACCCGGCATCTGCTTTGCTTGAAGTTCTCGACCCCGAGCAGAACGTGTCTTTTCTTGACCACTACCTTGATGTCCGCTTCGATTTATCCAAAGTCCTGTTTGTGTGCACTGCCAACCAACAGGATTCGATTCCCCGGCCGTTACTCGACCGAATGGAAGTGATTCGCCTGTCGGGTTATCTCACCGACGAGAAAGTAACGATAGCGAGGCGCTACCTGTGGCCCAAGCAGCGTGCGCATGCGGGTTTGACTGCGGGGCAGGTAAAGGTGAGTGATTCGGCCCTGAAGGCAATCGCAGAGAACTACGCGCGTGAAGCGGGCGTCAGAAACCTTGAGCAGCAGCTGGGGCGTATTGCCCGCAAGGCGGCCGTGACAACGCTCGAGGGTGACACCGGGACGGTTTCGGTGACGGCTCGCAATGTTGGTGAATTTCTCGGACCGCCGCGGTTTAGAAAACAGGTGCCGCAGCGGGGTATTGGCGTTGTCACCGGACTCGCCTGGACGGCGCTGGGCGGCGCCACGCTGGATGTCGAGGCAACGCTTGTGCACAGTAAAAATTGGGGTTTCAAGCTTACCGGCCAGCTGGGCGAAGTCATGCGCGAATCCGCTGAGATCGCCTACAGCTATGTTTCTTCCAACCTTGAGCGTTACCGTGGCGACCCCGAATTTTTTGACGAGGCTTTCGTTCATCTGCATGTGCCCGAAGGGGCGACGCCAAAAGACGGACCGAGTGCGGGTATTACCATGGCGACGGCGTTGTTGTCGCTCGCCAGAAATCAAAAGATTCGTGCGCCTCTCGCCATGACCGGGGAACTGACACTGACCGGACGCGTACTGCCGGTGGGCGGCATCCGCGAAAAGATCATCGCAGCCCGGCGCGCCGGTATTCGCGGAATTATTCTGCCCGTCGACGTAAAAGGGGAATTCGAGGAGCTACCGACCTACGTGCATGAAGGCATGGGAGTCCATTTCGTCGGCGATTTCGGCGAGGTCGTCGATCTCATTTTCGGCTGGCCGAACCAGAC
>CAXGUU010000007.1:0-26059 GCA_964012875.1 uncultured bacterium | reverse complement strand
TACCGCACGCCGCTGGTACGTATGCTTGAAGGCGGCGGCGGCAGCGTCGGTTCCGGCAAAGACGATCCGCGCAAACCCAAAACCGTCGGTTCGCCGGCGTATGACGCGCCGCGCTTCGCCATCATGGCCGAAGCCATGGGTACCGTGCCGGTCGCTTCCGCCGCGCTCGGCCCGGTCGCCGGTTTTCCTGCCGGGCGCCTAGTCGCATCGCATTTTTCAGTGATGGTGAAAGAAATCGCGCAGGTAATGATCGCCGGGCCCGCCCTGGTCAAGCGGGCAATGGGAAAAACCGTCGACAAGGAGACATTGGGCGGCGTGGCGGTTCACGCCAACTCGGGTGTAGTCGACAACGTCGCCGACAGTGAAGACGAGGCGTTTGCACAGATTCGACAGTTTCTGTCTTACCTGCCGCAACACGTGTGGGAACCGGCGCCGCGGCGTGCGTGCACCGACCCCGTTGACCGCGCGGACGATGCGCTGCGCAGCATCGTGCCGGAAAGCCGTCGGCAGGCCTACGACATGCGACAACTGATCAGCCATGTTGTCGATCATGATTCCTTCTTCGAGATGAGTGCCGGCTTCGGTCCGGGGCTCATCGTCGGGCTTGCCCGCGTCAACGGCCAGCCCGTCGGTATTACGGGCAACGACTGCCGCTATTTCGCCGGCGCTATGACTGCGGGAGCGGCGCAGAAAATGCGGCGCATCGTCGAAACCTGTGAAACCTTTCATCTGCCACTCGTAAACTTCATTGACGAGCCAGGTTTTATGATTGGACCTGACTCTGAATCCGCCGCTACCATTCGCTATGGCATGGCGGCCGTATCCGCCGCGGCGCAGGCAACCGTTCCGTGGGCGTCTGTGCGCGTTCGCAAATCGTTCGGGGTGGCAGCCGCCGCTCACTATGGACCGGATGCTTACATACTGGACTGGCCTTCGGCCGAATCCGGGGCCTTGCCGCTGGAAGGCGGCGTCGCCGTGGCGTTTCATCGACAGATCGCCGCGGCAGAAGATCCTGATGCCATGCGCGCCGAGCTCGAAGCAAAATTTGAAAACGCGCGCTCGCCTTATCGCGCCGCCGAGTCTTTTGCCGTGCACGACATCATCGATCCGGCCGAAACCCGACCATTACTGTGCGAATGGATAGACCATTCCCAAGCGCGACTGCAGACACTGACGGGGCCCGCAAAATTCACCATGCGTCCGTAGATCGAAACCGGCTGAGCCGGCGACGATGCTCGCGCGGTTTCGAAGTGCAGAAGCTGACCCGCTTCGCAACAATGTTTCCGCTCGCTTCAATCTATGCCGACGGCCGCGCCCATGACTCCACCAATGGATTCGTGTAACACGAGGTCAGCGTACTGATCCTGCTCCGTGGGATCGCGGTTGACGATGACCAGTCTCGCGCCGTTTTTTTTGCCAACAGCGGGAATCCCGCCGCTGGATATACGACCAGCGATGACCCGAGCACAATAAATACATCGCAGGCCAAGGTCGCGGCCTCCGCGCGGTTCATTTCATCGAGTGGCATCGACTGGCCGAATGAAATCGTCGCGCTCTTCACGAGCCCGCCGCAGAGGTCGCAAACCGGCAGGCTTTGGTCGCGCTCGAAAGCCGCCACGATGGGGTCGAGCTCAAAGCGCTTCTGACAGGTGAGACAACGCGCGTAGATTGTATTGCCGTGCAACTCCACAACCGCTTCATCATCAACGCCGGAAGCTTGGTGCAGACCGTCGACGTTCTGCGTGATGATGCATGGCATTTGGCCGCGCCGGACCAGTTCAGCCAGCGCACGGTGCCCGCGGTTGGGCTCGGCCTGTTTGAAATCGCGGTCGATGACGATTTTCCGACGCCAGGCTTCGCGCCGCATGTCCTCGGAATTTACGAAATCGTCGAACATGATCGGCTGCATCTTCGACCAGATACCGCCCGGGCTGCGAAAGTCCGGAATACCGGATTCCGTGCTGATACCGGCGCCGGTAAATGCGACGATGCGCTCTGCCGCGCCGATGATTTCTGCCAGTTGGTCTATACCCGCAGTCATACCCCCCCCAGCCAAGGCGTCCTACATTAACATTTCGCCCGGCATGAACTGGTAACATGGCGTGCATTAAATAATTTCAAATCGTGCCCTCAGCCTTCATCAATGGACGAACAACCCGAGTACCTAATTCCACCCGAACTGCGCGCCGCCGCCGCTGATGTGGACTATAAACTGGAGTCCGCCCTCGACGCCGTCGTATCGCTGCGCGCGGAAATACCCGAGGACGCCTTCACCGCCCCCATCCTGGGTACCGAGCGCGCCGGCCATGGGGTGCTTATCAATAACACCGGCCTCATCGTTACCATCGGCTACCTAGTCACCGAAGCCAGCTCGATCTGGATCGTGACCCGCAAGGGTCAGGCGGTCGCCGGGCATCTCGTCGGCTATGACTATGAAACCGGTTTCGGCCTAGTGCAGGCGCTCGGCAGGCTGGATGTAGCACCCATGCCCGTGGGCGACTCCGACGCCTTGTCGCCGGGCGATGAACTCGTGGTCGCGGGCTGTGGTGGCACTGGAGATTCATTGAAAGTGACGCTCGCGGCCCGGCATGAATTTGCCGGCTACTGGGAGTATGTGCTGGACGAAGCCCTGTTTACTGCGCCGCCCCACCCGAACTGGGGGGGCACAGCACTGATCGATGAAACCGGACAACTCGCAGGTATCGGTTCCCTGTTTATCGATCAAATCTCCTCCGAGCTCGGAGCACTGGAAGGCAACATGATGGTGCCGATCAACATGCTGAAACCCATTATGGAAGAGTTGATGATGTATGGACGGACACTCAAACCCGCCCGTCCCTGGCTCGGCATGTTTGTCTCCGAGGTCGAGAATCGGTTCATGGTGGCGGGTGTTTACGATAACGCGCCGGCAGCAGGCGCCGGCCTGCAGGCCGGCGATATTGTGGTTGAGCTCGACGGCCACACGCCACACGGACTGGCATCGCTATTTCGCACCATGTGGGCCGTGGGCCCGGCCGGTACCGAGATTCCGCTGACCATCGAACGTGATGGCGAGACGCTACATGTCAGCGTCCCGTCAGTTGATCGCAGGGACTTCTGGAAAACCCCCGAGTTCCACTAGAAGCGGTGTGAGAATCCATGGGCTTGCCAATACTGCCGAGTCATTTGCAATGAACATCGTTTAGAAATGCCCATTTGCCGACGTGTAAACTCCGCTTTCCAAACGAAATTAGCCTTGTCTTGCCTGCCTCCACTAATTCTCATAGCGCTGCTTAAATCGTCGAAACCGTAGCGGCACAGGAGAACTTTCCGATGTCTAATAAAGATGCAATTCCCGCAGCTACGATCGAAGAGCTCCGCGCTGCCGCGAACTCTCTGCACTACAACATGAATGACGATGAACTCGCGCTCTATGGCTCGTTCATGGCTGGGCTCATAAGTGACTTCAATTTGATCGATTCGCTGGACGCGCCCAAGCTGCAGCCCAAATACCCGCGCGGAGAATTGTCACGCCCGACCGGGGACGACAATCCTTACAACGCGTGGTACTGGAAGTGCCGCATTGAAGGCGCCGCCAGCGGCAAGCTTGCCGGTAAACAGGTGGTGATTAAGGACAACATCGCTATTGCTGATGTGCCGATGATGAATGGCAGTGCCGTTTTCGACGGCATGGTCCCCGACGAAGACGCCACCGTGGTGACGCGCGTGCTCGACGCCGGCGGCACAATTCTGGGCAAGGCAGTGTGCGAAGACTATTGCTATTCGGGCGGCAGCCATACATCGGCAACCGGCCCGGTTCGAAACCCCCACAACCCGGAATACATGACCGGTGGCTCGTCCAGCGGTTGCGCGGCACTCATCGTTGCCGACGAGTGCGACATGGCGATCGGCAGCGACCAGGGTGGCTCGGTGCGCATGCCAAGCTCGTTCTCCGGCTGTTACGGCATCAAGCCGAGTTACGGCCTGGTGCCCTACACGGGCGCCGCGGGTATCGATCAGTCGATTGATCACCTAGGCCCCATGGCCGGCTCGACGGAAGACTGTGCATTGCTGCTGGAGGTCATTGGCGGTTATGACGACGGCCTGGACCCGCGGCAGAACACGGCGCTGCAACCGAAAGATTACGTTGCCGAACTGACACGCGGTGTCGGGGGACTCAAGATCGGCTTGGTTACTGAAGGTTTCGGTACGCCAGCCGCTGAACAAGATGTCGACGACATGGTACGCGCCGCAGCGTCCCGCATGTCCGAGGCCGGCGCCACCGTCGCCGAGGTGTCGATTCCGGCGCACACCACCGCTGGCAGCATCATGATTACGAGCTCACTCGACAACACCCTGTCGAGCGCCACCTACCTCGGTCCGAATGGCATGATGAATAAGGGACACTACCTGACCGAAGCAATTCGTTTTTACTACACCGCCCAGCGTGAACGCGCCGATGCCATGCCCGTCACGGTTAAGACAGTACTGCTTTGTGCGCAAATAATGCGCAACCGCTATGGCAACTATTACTCGGCAAAGGCACAGAACCTGATCCGGCCCCTGCGTGATGCCTATAACGAGGCATTGGCGAAATTCGACCTCATTGTTATGCCGACCACCCCCATGAAAGCGCATCGCATTCCGCCGGCAGATGCTGATCTGCCGACCATTCTGGGTTGCGCGCTCGACATGATAGGCAATACCTGCCCGTTCGACGCCACCGGCCATCCGTCGATGAGTGTGCCGGCAGGCATGTCGAATGGCTTACCGGTCGGCATGATGTTTACCGGACGGTTTGGGGAGGATGACGTCGTCCTGCGAGCCGGCCACGCTTTCGAGCAGCTGTAGCCGTCGTTCGGCAAAACGGCAGTGCTACCCAGAGGCGGCGTTGCGCGCCGTTCTCCGCTGCTCATTTATCCATCAATAAACTCCGCTCCTCGAACGCCGCGCGCCTTGCCTGCGGTCATGCTCGCTCGTTTTTTAGGTGGCTGGCTCACTGCGCGATATACCTTCACTGAACCGCGTCGGTAAGCCTTAAACAGCGGGGAATCCTTGGCTGTTCGCCGCGCCGCGATTTTCTCGCGCGGGCCTACTTGACGGCGTGAATCAACAGGTTCAGTCCGATCGCTGATGTGATAAGGGTGATTTGGATAGCGGTGTCCTTGAGGCCGATTTTGCGGTTCAGTGCCGGCATCAAGTCCGACATCGCGACGTAGATAAAACTCGCGGCGGTGAAGGTCAGCAGGTAGGGAATCAGCCAGTCGATCCGGCTCAAGGTAAACCAGGCCAGCACGGCACCCAGGATCATCGCCAGCGACGACAAGGCGTTGAACAGGAACGCCCGGGCGCGCGTGTACCCACTGTGCAGCAATATGGCGAAGTCGCCCAATTCCTGCGGGACTTCGTGTGCGATCACCGCAAGCGCGGTGACGACGCCCAGGTCCGGATCAGCCAGAAATGCGGCGGCGATGAGAATGCCGTCCATAAAGTTGTGCACCGAATCGCCGATCAAGATGAGTGTTCCGGCCGGGTGCTCGTGCCCGCCGTCGTGATCGTGCCCGCCATGATGGTGATGGTGGCGCCAGATCAGGCCTTTTTCCAGCACGAAGAACACCAGTATCGCGAACAGCGCCGTACCCATGAGGCCTTCCGTACTGTCACGCGCCTGCTTAATCGCCTGTGGCAGCAGGTGCAGAAAGCCGGCGCCCAGTAACATGCCAATCGCAAAACCCAGCAGGTACTCAACTGACTTCTCGCGCGTACGCTCGGGCAACAACAGGTACACACCGGCAGCGCCGACACTCAGCAGGCTCCCCGCGCAGCAGAGACCCATGACCCAGAGAAACGTGTTGTTCAATGCTGGTAATCCTGCGTGATGGTCCGGGCGGGGCGGGGCTGACGGGTGGGCGCCGAGCGGCGTCCATGGTATCACCTGGACGCGCTACGACCGGGCGCGATGGTTGCGGCCAGACAACCCGAGACAGCCGGAACCGGTACTTGCGCCCGTTTGAGTTCAGACAACCACTGGCTTCAGTTCATGCGGCAATTTCAAAGTCGGGCCCCGGGCGGCCATCAACCGGATTTTGCCGTGGCTTCATCCGTTGCCGCCAGCGCCAGTGCCCGTTGACGCTGGGCGTCAAAAGTCGCCGCCTTAACCGCCGCTTTGACGACCGGTACTTCGTCCTCGGCCAGCGCCGGCATGCGTTGTTTGCGCGCGAGCGCCGCCTCGATGTAGGGCGCGAGCTCGGCGGCCTTGGCCGCTTCGCGTTCTTCGCGACCGGCGACGAAGTCAGGCATAACCGAGTCCGCAAAGAGCTCAAGTGACTCACAGATATTCTGGTTGGAGTTGCGTCCCGCCTGTTGCAGAAAAATGCACTGGTCGACGCCCGCATCCTGCATGTTGCCGAGATGGCGTCGCATGTCATCGGGCGTACCGATACCGGCACCATCATATTCAGAGCGCGACAAAGCCGCCTGGATGAGTCGATCAGACGCATCACCGCGCTTGGTCATGAACTCCGACCACATGTCGCTGTATCCCGGCACGAAATCTTCCGCCACCAGTTTCTGCTGCGAATAGCGAAAGAACTCGAAGTTGTCCTGGCCGCGTCGAATGGCCTCGGCACGATCTTCGTGCATGGAAAACGATGACACCATGGCGAGGTTCGCATTAACGCTCCAGCCGAGCGGTACGCATTCTTCACTCTTGATTATGTCGTAGTAAATCTTCGACCAGGCGTGCGCCTCTTCGGGGTCGAGGAACGAAAACGCGAGCGCACCGACACCGTTACGCGCCGCGACCTTGATCGTCTCGCGGTTGCTGCAGGCCATCCACAGCGGCGGGTGCGGCTTTTGCAATGGTTTGGGCAACACATTGCGACACGGCATCGAAAACCCCTCGCCCTCGAATCCCGGATACGGCGTCAGCACCATCATGTTACAGATTTGCTCGGCCGCTTCCAGCGAGAGCGCGCGCTTGTGCCTGGCCGGTACACCAAAGCCGTGCAGTTCGAGCCGCGTTGCCCCCTCTCCGGTGCCGAACTCTACGCGACCATTCGAAATCAGATCGAGCGTCGCCAGGCCTTCGGCGGTCCGCGCGGGATGATTATAGTGCGGGATAACCTGGCGGATGCCGTGGCCAAGGCGGATGTTGGAGGTCTTGACCGCCGCCGCTGCGAGGAACACTTCCGGCGCGGAGGAATGCGAGTACTCATCGAGAAAATGATGCTCTACATCCCAGGCGTAATCGAAGCCCAGGCGATCTGCCAGCACCACCTGCTCCAGGGCCTCATGGAAGAGCCGGTGTTCGTCGCCCTCGGCCCAGGGTTTGGGCAGCTGTAGTTCGTAGAAGACGCCAAAGCGCATGTCGTGACCTCCCGTAGTCAGGCAGCACAGTGTACAACGGTCGTGCCGGCACGTTTGGCGACGTCGGGACCCTACTCACTCTCCGACATCAGCTGCAACAAGGTGGCCGGCGCATGGGCCTCGTCAATGGTGGTGGTCGCGTACGTGTCATAGTCGGCCGGTAGCTCGCGGCGACCCAGCGCATATTGGCGTGCGACGCTGGCCACGTGGAGCCCGTGCATCTCGGCCGTTTCGATATCGCTCGGTGGCGGCGCCAGTTCGACCGGCTCATCGATATTGGCCTGCGCCATGAGGCCGATATAGCCCGCCATGCGATTCAGATCAGCCTCGCTGCCGGCAGACGAATAATGACCACCGGTGATGCGCACCGGGACCCAGATCATGCCCATCTGCGAGGCAAAGATGACCAGCTGCTGCAGGCAGTTCAGTTTGTCGCCGCTGCGCCCGGCAGACACCGTAAAGCCGGCGGCGACCTTATTAACCCACAGGCGCTTCAGCCAGACTTCGCCGGCCAGCTTTTCGATGAAAACCTTGAACCCGGCCGCAACGCTGCCCATGTAGGTCGGCGTGCCGAACACCATGGCATCTGCCGCGTGCAGTTCAACCCAGTGGTCATCGACATCTTCGACGCGAATCAGTTGCGCCTCTGTCTCGGGGACCATAGCCGCTCCGCGGGCAATGGCCTCAGCCAGTTTTTCAGTCGCGCCTTTGAATTGGCTGAAGTAGACGATGCAAATTTTGGTCATAAGAGCTCTATTAGTCGCTTGAATCGCACATAATCAGCTGCTAGCAGCTCCCTAGTATTTGGATTTGCCCGTGACGCTCTAGCAATGCGTACTGTACGCAAGGAGCATGGTATAGCGCTGCACGTCCGTTTTCCCCGTTATCTAATCCACAGTGTAGCCTGCGCTCAGTACGAGTGTACCGGTCCCACGGATATGGGAAATCGGTTGGTGCTCCTACGGAGACCCATCCCGAGCCACTATGGCACAGCTCGACATTGAGAGAAGCCGCTGGTATTCCGGTACCAGGGTCCGTGTACTCGGCGATACCATCTGGATCACCTGACTGGTTAGGGTGTGTGGCAAACGCATAGATTGCCGCGACGGTTCGGTTCATCCTCTCCAGCGTCAGTGCTGTTTTCGTTTGGACATGCAATGCCGCCAACGGCAAAACCAGATAGTCCTCGGTGTAAACTGGAGCAACGTCGTCGAAATAGTTGCTGCTCACGAAAAATATGTCGTTGTCCTCGTTGTCGTCATCTGCCTTGTCCCACAATTCGACCTCGCTCACGCCGCCATCGCTCGGTTAGGTCCCGCCGATGAGCGAACTAATAACCGCGGTGCCGCTGACCATCACGTAGTAGAGGTGATTGCCCCAGCCATCGGCGAGCTCCCCGGGTTTCAGCACCCATATGGCGGGCTGGCAGGTTACCCCAGTACACGGTGGTAGCCGCGAAGCGATTGCCCTGGCAGCGCGTCCCGGGTGCGGAGGCATCGCGTTCGCGGCCATACTCTGCGGCATCAGCGGCGAGGTTAAGGTTCAGCGTTGGAGCACCCGGGCAAGGCAGGCGGCCATTGCGCGCGATAAACGCGCGCAGCAACAATTCCGCCGAGTGCATCGCCCGATGGGTTTCTTTGATTTTCGTATTGGTGCGAATCGCCCCGAAGCTTGCAACAGCCCCCGCCACCAACACCCCGATGATCGCCGTCACCACGGCGAGCTCGCGCGGCAAGACACCAGCATGCTACGACCGAAATCGGCTCATCAACATCAAGGACCTGTGAATCTTCTGGCCGAACTATTAGGTCTGAGTCCGTAAAATTTGGTAAATCGATAACAATTTGCGGGTTGCTGCCGCGAAATCGCCACCGGCACGGCCGAATTGCCGGCACCCGGCATCGCTCCCGCAATACGAACCCACTATACTTTGGCGCCTCCGGGCCTATCTGTGGAACCAAGCATGGACCATCCAACCCAGGTGAGAATTATCGAAGATCTACTCGACAAACTTGAGCGGCGCGGTACGCACGACGCCGGTACCCAGGTTTTGAACCCTGCCGCGGTCTATATCGACCCGGATCTCGCAGCGCGCGAGTGGCAGGTATTTTTTCGTGAACACCCGCAGCTCATCGGCATGACGGGCGACCTGCCGGAACCGGGCGACTATTTCGCGATGGACGATTTCGGCGTGCCACTCATTGCAACGCGCGATTCAGAGGGGCGCTTCAGGGCCTATATCAACGCCTGCCGCCACCGCGGCACCCGAGTCACAGACGGCGATCGCGGCAACGCCAAGCGCTTCACCTGCCCATTTCATGGCTGGACGTACAACGTTGACGGCAAGCTGGTCGGCATTCCGGAAGTCGAACATTTCGGCGAGGTCGATCGCCTATGCAATAGCCTGCTGGAACTACCTGCGGTCGAGCAATACGGCATGCTCTGGGTGCATCCCCAACCCGGCGGAGCCATAGACGTTGATACGATACTCGGCGAGCTGGCCCCTGAAATCGCCCGCTGGCATTGCGAGGATCGCGTCTATCGCGGCGGCTGTACGCTTGAGAAACGCATGAACTGGAAGCTCGCCAACGACACCTTTGGCGAGACCTATCATTTCGCCCGCCTGCACCGCAAAACGCTGAACAACCTTTTTCACGGCGACCTGCTCTCGTGTGAGGCCTACGGTCGCAATCACCGTGCTGTGTTTCCCAACCTCTCGCTTGGCACGTTAAAAGAGAAGCCCAAGGACAAATGGTTCCTCGACCGCGTCGGCACCATACTCTACTTCCTGTTTCCGAACATTCAGGTGGTGATGTCTGACCGCCAGATCACGCTGTTCCGAATCTATCCAACTGGTGCCGATCCGACACATTCCGTGACCAAAATGAGTCATTATTTCAGCGCCGAAGCACTGGGACTAATCGAGGGCGGGGAGAAAACCGTGATCGGGCGCGGCAATGTCTACGACATGAGCGCGCGTAACGGCAACGCCATCGTCTCGCCCGAAGCCGCAATGGAGATTCTCGACAGCACCGTTGAGCAGGAAGATTTCCAGATGGGTGAATCAACCCAGCGAACCATCGAAAGCGGCCTAGTGCCGCACCTGATATTCGGCCGCAACGAAGCGCCCCTGCATCATTTCCACAACACCTTCCGTGCCGCGCTCGACCTGCCGCCCCTGGAACAGGTCGGGCAAAAAAAAGCACAGGTTACCTAAGGGCCAACGGGACACCGCGGCCTGTTACTACTATTGTTACGCAGCCAAAGCTGCGTTCCGAACCAACGAGGCAGACAGTGAGCAATTTCGAACAGCAAAAGAGCAAGGTTCAAACCCAGCCCGGATTTATCGCCGCATTGGATCAAAGTGGCGGTAGCACGCCGAAGGCACTCAAGCTCTATGGCATGAACGACGATGCCTGGTCGAACGAAGAAGAGATGTTCATCGTCGTGCACGAGATGCGCACCCGTATCATCACCAGCCCGTCGTTCAGTGGTGATCGGATTCTGGCCGCCATCCTGTTCGAAAATACGATGGACCGTGACATCGAAGGTCAACCGACCGCGAGTTACCTATGGAACGTCAAGAATGTGGTGCCCATTCTCAAGGTCGATAAGGGGCTGGCTGACGAGGACGATGGCGTCCAGGTGATGAAGCCGATGCCGCAGCTGGCAGAGCTGCTCAAGAAGGCGAAGTCGAAAGGCATTTTCGGCACCAAGATGCGCTCAGTTATCAAACAAGCCAGTGCGACCGGCATCGAGGCTGTGGTCAAACAGCAGTTCGAGATCGGCCGACAGATTGTCGCCGCCGGGCTTGTGCCGATCATTGAGCCGGAAGTCGATATCCACTGCCCTAACAAGGCCGCGGCGGAAGCGATGCTCAAATCAGAAATGATGGCGGAGCTGAACAGCCTGTCACCCGATCAAATCGTCATGCTCAAACTAACGCTGCCGGAAGCTGACAACTTCTATGCCGACTGTGTCGCGCACGACAACGTCCTCAAGGTCGTCGCGCTCTCGGGCGGTTACAGTCGCGAAGAAGCCAACACGCGCTTGTCTCGTAACAATGGTGTCATCGCCAGTTTCTCGCGCGCCCTCAGCGAAGGTTTATCGGCGCAGCAAAGCGAGGCTGAATTCGATTCGATGCTCGACAACTCCATCGCGGCCATTTTCGAGGCCTCAAAAAGCTGAGGCCGCATCACCTAAATAGAGCGTGCACTGCGCATCACCGCCCTGGTAGGGGTTTGGAAAGCGAACCACTTCGGCCTCGACGTTCGAAAACACAGCTTCGAGTACGGTGGTGAAATCATCGTCCGGCGGATCGTTTGACCACATACCGAATACACCACCGTCGTTAAGGTGCGCCGCCAGTGCCCGCATGCCGGCTTGCGAATAGAATTCGCTATCGTCCTCGTTCAGACGATGCCGCGGCGAGTGATCGATGTCGAGCAGTATGGCGTCGAAGCGGCGCCCCGGTTCGCCATGATCGAAACCGTCTGCACTTTGGGACAGGGCAAAAAAATCTCCGGCCAGCAAGCGGCAGCGCGGATCGTCGACCACAATTTGTGTATCCGGCAGCCAACCCTGTCGATGCCATTCGAGAACCGGACTTAAGAATTCGATCACAACTAGTTCAGTGATTCTGGTATCGGCCAGCGCAGCGGCGGCGGTGTAACCGAGCCCAAGGCCGCCGACCACGACCGTGACGGATGCCTGTTCAAGCCGCGCGAGCCCGTGTTCGGCCAGCACCCGCTCACCGACCGTAAAGGCGCTCGACATCAGGAACTCATCGTTAAGCTTGACCTCCCACAGCATGTCACCGTTCAATTTGGGGTCATTGCGGCGACGCAGGCTGACTGCGCCCAGCGGTGTTTGTTTGTAGTCGAGTTCTTCGAACATGTTTGACCTAGAAGCTGTCGGCGGAGACTGTCGGGTAGCGTCGCACATCCCGCAGCAAACCGGGTATAAACGCCATCAGCGCGGCAGCACGGAGCACATAATTAATCATCAGCGCCGCCCACAGACCATGATTGGCAAACGGTAGCAATAACCACCACGCGACGACGAAGCCAGCAGTTGAGAACAGCATCGCGTTGCGCATTTCGACACTGCGGGTGGCGCCAATAAACAGACCATCGAGCTGGTAGGCCCAAACACCGAGTATGGGGGCCAGTGCGGCCCAGATGACAAAGAGTGAGGCGAGGGTCCGGGTCTCCGGGTCAATCGTGATCATGGCGATAAAACTGAAACTTCCAAAATAGATGACGATGCCGCACAGCACTGCGGTATAGGCCGCCAGCACCGTCGTCACCCGAACCGCACGCGAGAACATGTCATGACTGCGCGCACCTATGGCCCGCCCTATCAGGGTTTCCGTGGTGTGCGCAAAGCCGTCGAGAAAGTAAGCTGCAACCGACACGAACTGCAGCAGGATTGCATTCGCGGCGAGCACACCCGCACCGGCTTTCGCGCCGGCCTGCGTGAACCAGGCGAAAACAAAAATGAGTGCAAGCGATCGAATCATGATGTCGCCGTTGAGCTGCACTACGCGCCAAAAATCCGCGGGCTTCAGCAGATCAGTGCGCGAGTAGTGGTACTTCTGCGCCCGCATGCACCGGGCCGCAGTGACCATACCAATGCCTGCAGCCATCCATTCGGCAATCAGGGTGCCGGTTGCGACACCCGTTACGCCCCACTTCAGCACCAACACAAACCATGCATCAAGGAAGATGTTGGTCAGATTCAACACCAACTGCAGGGCAAGCGCCGTACGCATGCGCCCGAGACCAACAAACCAACCGATCAGGGCATAGTGCGTCAGTGTTGCCGGCGCCGACCAGATGCGGATGTCAAAGTAGTCGGCGACTAAGGTTTCAACCACTGGAGCGGCGTCGAATATCCATAAGGCAAGTGCCTTAATTGGCTGACCCAGTACACACAGCATAAGCCCGGTTCCCCAGGCAAGCATCAGCGCGCGCCCGAGCGAGGCGCCGATTTCGGCGCGCCGTTTAGCACCCAATGCCTGGGCCGTCAGGCCCGTGGTGCCCATGCGCAGGAATCCGAAGGCCCAAAAGACGAACGAGAAGATCAAGGCTGCGACGGCAACGGCACCAATAGACTCAGCGCCTGGGATTTGGCCAACAACCGCGATGTCTACCAGCCCCAGCAACGGCGTGGACAATCCCGCCAGCATGATGGGGACCGCCATCTTCAGCGCCGACCGATAGGTCAGGGCCTCAGACTCGCCCATGGCACGCGTCTTTGCCGACGAAGCTAATCACAATTGATATATTGGCGGCTCGGTTGATGTTGATCGATTAATGGAGTATTGCTGACATGGTTCAAACGGGAACGAAAGCACCCGCGTTCAACCTGCCCAACCAGGATGGTGACATGGTATCGCTCGATGACTTCAGTGGGCGCTACGTTTTGCTGTGGTGGTATCCAAAAGCAGACACACCGGGCTGAACCATCGAAGGCAAAGGGTTCCGTGATCGAATCCAGGACTTTGAGCGACACAACACCGTTATCGTCGGTATCAGCGCAGACGCAACCGCGGACAACAAGGCTTTCAAGGAAAAATTCGGGTTTCCCTATGATTTGTTGAGCGATACCGACATGGCTATGTCTGTAGCCTATGGCGCCGCCACAGACGGGGCAGCGCGCCCCGGGCGAATCTCGGTATTAATCGGCCCGGCGGGTACGGTCGCGGCAACCTACCCCAATGTCTCGCCTGCGGATCATCCTTCTGGGGTGCTGCAAACACTGGACGAACTAGGCTGAGCCCCGGGGTCACAACCGAGACCAGACCCAAGCTGTAATCGGGTCACGCTGGTGGCAGCGCCAAACTAATAATAATTACTGGGATCAATAACGACAGGCTTAATCGACCATGGTTGATGACTGAGATTCGGAAAAAACTCGGGTTTTTATTCCCGGTGCCAAGCCGATGCCGCAGGCACAG
Organism: uncultured bacterium; assembly: GCA_964012875.1. Classification (GTDB taxonomy): domain Bacteria; phylum Pseudomonadota; class Gammaproteobacteria; genus CAXGUU01. The sequence continues at coordinate 11,751 of CAXGUU010000007.1, read as the reverse complement.
CAGGCTGCGGCTGCGGCTGCGAAACCCGAGAAAAGGGAATACGAAACCAGTATCGATTTTGAGATCACTGCGCGTGCGAACTTCAGCGCTGATGAGAGCACGACCGCGACGGCCACAACAACGCGGGACGACGACGCAACCCTCGATCGATATGGCGCCGGCAGGAGACTCTTCGTCGATGCCCCTCATCATCGTCGTCGCGGTGGTCGTGGTCATTGCCTACTTCCTGCTGCGCTGACCAAAGCAGTCAATCAAACCAAGTCCATTCAGAACCCGGCCACCACCGGGCTTTTTTGCACTCGGATTTTGAGTGCAACCGGTTGTTAGTCCATGTTGGTCAGAAAATCCCGCACCAACTCATCGAAAACCTCAGGCTGTTCGGCATAAGGCCAATGAGCGGCGTGGTCGATAACCGCGAGGCGACACTTGGGCAGATTGGCCTCGAGATACTCGTGGTATTTCAACGGCGTCAGTTCGTCTTCACGGCCACAGATAGCGATCGCCGGCAGATCAAGCGTCGGCAGTCGCGACATGAAATCGCAGGTATCGTCGGCAATCCAGTCTTTGGCGATCACGTTTGCATCGCAGCCATCGGTCAACGCGCGGATGCCGTCGACGACGCTATCCGGCGTCGATGCCGCAAAGCCCTGGCGCGGGTTGGCCTTGGCCGCCGTGCGGCCGGCCGCGATGTTGCGAGCCAAATCGATTATTGCCGGAGCAACGCGCAATCGCGCACCGGTGTCGATCAGCATAAGTCCCGAGACCAGCGCACGATCGTAGATTGCGACGGCAAGTGCGATGCCGCCGCCCATCGAGTGACCGGCGACGACACATTGATCCCAACCCAGTGCCCGGATCACGGCAACACAGCTCGCCGCATAGTCGGCGACGCCACGAAAACCTGTACCACCGGAACGGCCGTGTCCTGACAGATCAATGGCGGCGACTTCGAACTCGTTGGACAGGGCGGACATGTGGCGCTCGAAAACCAATGCGTTGCAGCCGGTGCCGTGGATGTAAAGCACACGCTGCCGTGGTGTCCCACCGGTGGCCGGTCGATGCAGGTAGTGAATATCAATGCCTTCGAAGTTGATGTTGGGCATGTCGGGATTGCCGCTCACAACAGTTTTGTTGCGCGATAGAATATCCGAAAAGAATGCCGCAACACCCGGAGACTGAAAAATGAAGTGCCGCGCCGCTGTACTTAATCAAATGGGCGCCAGTCGCCCCTATGCCGATTCGCGCCCGATTTCGATCGAAGAAGTTGAGCTGGATGCGCCGGCCGCCGGAGAAGTGCTCGTGAAAATCGCTGGCGCCGGGCTTTGCCATTCAGATCTATCCGTTGTCAACGGATCGCGTCCGCGACCACTGCCGATGGTCATCGGTCACGAGGCATCGGGCGTTGTCGCGGAAGTCGGACCGGGGGTCAGTGATCTGGAAGTCGGCGACCATGTTGTGTTTGTGTTCGTTCCGAGTTGCGGCGCCTGCGTACCGTGTAATGAGGGCCGGCCAGCGCTGTGCGAGCCGGCGGCAGCAGCCAATGCCGCTGGCACACTATTAGGTGGCGGACAACGGATACGTCTGAACGGCGAATATGTCACGCATCATGTCGGCGTATCCTGCTTTGCCGATTACACCGTCGTCTCGCGCTGTTCTCTGGTCAAGGTGCACAAGACCCTGCCGCTTGACCACGCGGCGCTTTTTGGTTGCGCCGTGATCACCGGCGTTGGCGCGGTCGTCAACACCGCACAGATGCGCATGGGCTCAAGCGCCGTCATCGTCGGACTGGGCGGTACCGGCCTCGCGGCGCTGCTTGGGGCGAAGGCAGCAGGCGCCAAGACGACCATCGGTGTCGACCTGCTCGACAGCAAACTTGAGATGGCAAAAGCACTCGGTTGCGATGAAGTTGTGCGCGCCGATGATGGTGACGTGGTCGAAAAGGTAAAGAACCTGACTGCCGGGGGTGGAGACTATGCGTTTGAGTGCGTCGGCTCGGAGAAAGCGATGGAACTCGCCTACGCCCTGACACGCAGGGGCGGCACGACCGTGTCGAGCGGTCTGTCAGATCCAAAGAATAATTTCTCCATTCAGCACGTCAACCTGGTGGCTGAAGAACGCACCATCAAGGGCAGTTACCTCGGCAGCTGCGTACCGCGGCGCGACATTCCAAGCTACGTGGAAATGTTCGAAGCCGGCGCACTGCCAGTCGACAAACTGCTCAGCGAAAAGATTACTTTGGATGAGGTCAACGAGGGCTTTGACAAGCTCGCCGCCGGTGAAACCGTGCGGCAGCTGATCTGGTTCGAATGAGAACCGCCGCGCTGATTGCGCTTGTAATGCTCCCCTTATGGGTCGTCGAGGCCCGGGCTGAAAGCGGTCGTCATACCCCGTCGCCAGGGGGGACAGATACCGACCCGACGCGTTGCCTCGAGTTGGTAGAACTGGTCGCCAACCGCTGTCCCAACGGCTGCACACAGCGCCACTGTAATACCCGCTGCATTCCGCCGTTCGCCGATACCGGACGCTGCGCGATGTGCCAGGAACTCTGCCTTAATATCTGCGACAGCATGTACGAGAACCAGACGGCCATGTGCCGTGGCGAACCGGCGCCGGACTGACCCGGTTTAGGTCTGCAGCGGCAGGAGCCGATCGGCCAGCCAGTTCAAATCGCCTTGCCAGTCGGCCGCGCTGCTCAGGGCGTCCAGGGGCCGCACGACAAACTTGCTGATGCCGCCGTCGATGTGCGCTTTGACGAGATCAGTCATATGTTCGCCACCGGTGGCAACGACTTCAGACAGGTCACCATCACTGCGCCGTTTGCGCAGCGCCTCGAGATCGGCGTCCGCCGGTACGCGCCTGGCATAAGGCATGCTGATGCCGAAGTGTTCGGTATCGACGTGGCGTTGGTACGCCTGGCAATGCCGGACAATTGTTGCGCACGCCCGCGCCGTCTCGGCGGGGGTCATTGCCGAGGTCAGCCAGCCATCCGAGATTCGGGCGACACGCTTCAGCGCTGCTTCGGTTTTACCGCCCAGCCAGAGTTCGAGCGGATCCTGCAACGGTTGCGGATGAATCCGGGCGCCCTGAAAGTCGAAAGTGCCGAACTGCGCTGTGACAGCCTCGCCCGCCCACCAGGTGCGCATCATGGTGATGATGGTTTCAATCGCCTGCCAGCGGTTGTCATCGCTGTGGCCAAGGGCGGCGCGCTCGGCGGGAGACCCGAGCCCCGGCACCAGTGAGATCAGTAAGCGACCGCCACAGAGCCGATCGATCTGCGCCAGCTGCTTCGCCAGCCATAGGGGGTTGCGCCCGAGGGGCACGATATTCGCGCCGAGCTTGAGGCGCCGCGTCGCGGCCGCGGCAAACGTCAGCGCAATGACCGGGTCACCCAGATTGCCGAGCGGAATATCCGACAGCCAGATGGTGTCGAAGCCGAGCGCTTCCGCGCTTTCCAGGTAAGCGGGAAAACTGTCTTCAGCGAGCGCGCTGGCTGGCGGTGTAACGGCGAATCGAATTTTCATCGATTCATCATACCGACTCCCGCAGACGTCATGAAAATACTCGCGGTCTATAATCGCGCGCCAAAGGATCAACCGGGGAGACATTTCATGGGCGTGCTTGATGGCAAGGTAGTTTTGGTGACGGGCGGCAGTACGGGCATTGGCCGTGCAACATCGAAGATCCTGGCGGCGGACGGCGCCACAGTCGTCATCGCCGACCTGCAGGATGACGAAGGTGCAAGGACCTGCCAGATGATTAGCGAAGCGAACGGCAATGCTGAGTATGAGCATGTCGATGTCGCCGATTACGATGCCGTCAGCGCGATGATCAAGGGCATTGTCCAGCGGCACGGTAAACTCGATGGCGCATTCAATAACGCCGGGATCGAAGGACCGACCGCGAAGATACTGGACGTGCCGATGGCCGACTGGGAGCGCGTCGTCCGGGTCAACCTGACCGGTGTGTTCATCTGCATGAAGTGTGAAATCGAACAGATGATCAACCAGGATACCGGTGGCAGTATCGTATCCACCGCATCGGCGGCCGGCCTGATTGGTATTCCCGGTGCCGCCAGTTACAACTCGGCCAAGCACGGCGTCGTCGGCCTGACGAAAACGGTGGCGCTCGAATACGCGTCGCGCAAGATTCGGGTCAATGCCGTATGCCCGGGGTTTATCGATACGCCCATGCTTGACCGGGTGACCGATGCCAGCGTCAAGATTCGCGATCAGCTGATCGGTACTGTGCCGATGCGACGCGTGGCCGAGCCTTCCGAGATTGGCGACGCCGTATCCTGGCTGCTGTCAGATCGGTCGACCTACGTCACCGGCGTTGCCCTGCCTGTTGATGGCGGCTGGGTGGCACAGTAGCTTCGGACAGCCTGGCTCGCAGGTCGATGCAAAACGTAGCCAGGCTGGTCAGGGACACGGCGCGGATGCGGCGAGGACCGGCGTTTACTGGTGTAAATGAGGACCGAAGACGAGCCTGCAAGGTCGCCCATGGCCGCCGCCGGTGTTTCGCATCAGCCCGCTAACTTTCGAGATGACCGAGGGCTTCCAACAGGTAAGGTCGAAAGCCCGCGTAATTCTCGACCATGGGGAAGTGCCCCATTTCCGGCATGAGCTGAAACCACGAGCCGGGTATGGCCTTGTGCACGTCTTCGGTCATCTGTGGGGTGGCCGAGTAATCGTACTCACCGGATAGCAAGGCCACTTTGCAGCGCGTGGTGTCGATGCGTTCGAGATCATCCCAGGCGTCCCAGTCATAACAATAAAAATGAACATCGCCGCCGTACACGCCGGGCCCGGACTGCGCGTAATACCACCAGTTCTCGCGTTTGCCCGCCTCCGGACTCATGGGCGCGTTCAGACCATAGGTATAGGTGGCACACAGCTCACCACCATGGATAGCCGGATGGTGCAGGAAATCGTTATAGCGCCCGTGGCCCGCGGCAGTCGATTCGATGCCGAGTATCCCGCGAATTTCATCCTGATACTCAAAGGCGGCTTTAAGCACGATCGCGCCACCCATTGAACACCCCCCGACAATGGGTTGCTCCATGCCGAGCACCCGCCACATGGCGCGGATGATCGCCATGTAGTGATCGGCAGTCAGTTCGTACCGCATTTTCCACCAGCCATCCGGCGGTGTTGAACGTCCGTGCCATGGCATGTCGAAAGCAACGATACGGAAGTTTGCGGTCAACTCGTCGTCATTCAGCAAGTGGCGGAACTGGCGGCTGTCCGCACCTGCTGTATGCAATAACAACAGCGGTGTTCCGCTGCCCGCCTCTTCAAAAAAGATGCGGTAGTCGTAGCCATCGACGGTGATGTTGACATAGCGTCCGCTGATTCTTTCAAACTCAGACATTGCCGGCCCCCGTTTCACGCATAATCGTCATGGCCCGATGCAGCGCCCGGGCGTTTTGCATTGCAACCAGCGAGTCGCCTTCTACAATGAATTCGGGAACCCGCATGATCATGGGGAAAACATCATGAAATATCGGCGGCGGCGTGGGTGAGAAAAATTTCTGCCAGACCTCGACCGGCGCGCTGAACCCGAACAAGGCGCGCACGTCGAAACGCGGGTTCCGCTGAATGTCCTCGAAGCGTCCCTTGTTAACCTTGAAGGCGACGCGTTCAGCACCGAATCCAATGCTGAACGTAGTCGTAAACCAGGTGCCGACAATTGCAAGTTCCTCGTCGCTGTTAGCGGCGTCCTTAAATCTGTCGAGCCAGTCGAGTTTTATCGCTCCTGCCACACCAAGCTCCCGCTATCGATTGGTTTTTCGAAAGGGCGTTATATCAAAATCGATCTCACGAGACACGAAGGTGCCGTTGCCACTGCAAATGGTTTTGTATACTCAGGACACTGCGATTAAGTAAGGTAAGACGATGGCGCAAACGGGATTTATCGGACTCGGCACGATCGGCGGGCCGATGGCCGCGAGAATCGCACAATCCGGACGGCCGCTTCGGGTGCTTGACCTTGAGCCGGCTGCCGTCGGGCGCCTGGTTGCTGTCGGTGCCTCGGAGGCGGCAGACATCACGGACCTGGCAACAAGTTGCGAGACGATTTTCCTGTCGTTACCGGGACCGCCGCAGATCGAGGACGTCGTCTTGGGCAGCGCAGGTCTGCTCGCTTCGACGGACGGTACGCTGAAGACAATCGTCGATCTTTCCACCAATAGTGTGTCACTGAATCGGCAGATCGCGACGTCTGCCAGCGCAAAAGGCATTGCATACCTCGATGCGCCGGTTTCCGGCGGCAAAATCGCGGCGGAGAAAGGCAGCCTGGCCGTGATGGTCGGCGGCGACGAGACAGCCTACAACGCTGCTGAGCACCTGATTCGCTGTTTTGGTGAACACTTATTCTATATGGGAGCGTCAGGCGCCGGCACGCTGACCAAGCTCGTCAACAATCAGATATTCCTGTGCGCGAGTGTGCTGATCCAGGAAGGTTTCGTGATGGGCGCAAAAGCCGGCATGGATCCGACCGATTTGCTCAAGGTCATCAAGAAGAGCTCGGCTGGAACACTGATGGAGCGAGCGCCGCTGGTGTTGTCGCGGAAGTTCGACATGGATCTGTTCTCGCTGGCCATCGCGGCCAAGGATGTCGGTGTCGCGCTGAAGTCGGCTGAGGATGTGGGCGTCACGATGCCGATGACTGCTGCCGCTCACGAAATCTACGAGGCGGCAATTGCACAGGGTCTGGCGGATGAGGATTTTTTCGCCACCGTGAAAGTCCTTGAACATGCCGCCGGTTGCGAGTTGCCGCCCCTGCGGAAGCCGAAACGATGAACGCACCGGCACTGGCAGATCTTTCCGACGACAAAAGCTTCGCCAACGGTTTTCCTCACGACACCTTCAACTGGCTGCGCCAACACGACCCGTGTTACTGGCATGAACCCACCGCTGCCACCCCGGATGGCGAAGGCTTCTGGGTCGTCAGTCGATATGCCGACGTCAACGCGGTGATTATGGATCCGGAAACGTGGTCGTCGGACAAAGCTGGCACCCGCACAGCCGGCGGCACCGCCATCAAGGATGAAGTGACGGCAGGAAAACTGCTGAACCAGACCGACGATCCCTATCATCGACGCTTGCGTGAGCTGGTCAACAAGGGATTTACGGTCAAAGCCATTAGTCAGCTTGAAGACGAACTGCGCCGGCGGTCACGTGAAATCTTTGCGAGCATCAAATCGGGCGAGCGCATCGATTTCGCGCACCGGATCGCGCGCGAGATCCCGACGCAGGCCATCTGCATTCTGCTGGGCGTCCCCGAAACCGATCGCATTCGCCTCGTCGATTGGATCGATCGCGGCGTCGAGGCGCAGTCAGACTCGGTCATCGCGACTGAGTACGTGCGTAAGATTCGACAATACGCACAACAGCTAATCGACGAAAAACGCGCACGGCCGACCAACGACATTTTTTCGCGCATCGTTCATGCCGAATTCGAGGCCGATGGCTCGACCTTGACCGACTTCGAACTGAAAGCGTTTTTTTCCCTACTCTTCCCGGCCGGCGCCGAAACCACGACCCGCGCGATCAGTGGCGGGATGCTGGCTTTTCTGGAGCGGCGGGAGGACTGGAAGCGGTTTCGGAGTGACCACCAGCCACACCTCAAAACCGCGGTCGAAGAGATCGTGCGATGGACAACACCCTCGGTGTACAAACGGCGCACCGCTACCTGCAACACTGAGTTCTGCGGCCGCCAGATCGCCGAAGGCGACAAATTGACCTTCTGGGAAATGTCGGCGAATCGAGACGAACGCGTGTTTGATGAACCGTTCAAGTTTGACGTTGCGCGTACACCCAACCGGCACCTCGGCTTCGGCGCCGGCGTACATTTCTGCCTGGGCGCGGCGCTGGCACGTCTCGAACTGAATGTCGTGTTCGACGAGTTGTGCCGAAGCGATCTCGATTTCGAGTTCGATGGCGAGCCCGTATGGATGCCCAATAACCGACTGGTGGGATTGAAATCCCTGCCGGTCTTGGCGCAACGCTAAATGACCTGGAGAATTTGACGATGGATTACGCAAAACCACTGGCCGATCGTGTCGCGCTGGTAACGGGTGCCGGTCGTGGCGTCGGTGCGGCGCTGGCCAGGCGCCTGTCGGCCGCGGGCGCTGCGGTTGTTGTTGGCGATCTCGATCCCGAACCCGCAGCGGAAATGGCAGCGTCGATAACGGCGAAAGGCGGCCGGGCCGCGACGCTGGTCGGCGACGTCACCGCGGAGGATTTCGGTGAGCGGGCGATTCAAACCATGCTCGATGCCTTCGGTGGCGTCGATATCATCGTCAACAACGCGGGCTATGTGTGGAATACCAGTATTCACAAAACCTCGGATGAGCAGTGGCAGGCCATGCTCGACTGTCACGCCACAGCCCCCTTCCGAATTCTCCGCGCCGCCGCCCCGTTCATTCGTGATGCCGCGCGTAAGGAAGCTGAAACGGGCACGGGGTATCAACGCAAGGTCGTGAACGTATCTTCGGTCGCTGGGTTCTACGGTGGCGCCACCCAGATTGCCTATTCTGCGGCCAAATCGGCACAAATCGGTATTACCAAAACGCTGGCCAAGGAATGGGCGCGCTACCGGGTGAACGTCAATTGTGTCGGCTTCGGTTTCATCGAAACCCGGCTGACGCAGGTCTGGGACGGCGATGAAGTGGCTCGCGTGGAAGTCGGCGGACGCGACTACGCGGTCGGATTCCACGAAAGTGCCAAGGACGGTCTTGAAGCCGCGATACCCATGGGTCGGCCCGGCACACCCGATGAAGCGGCCGGCGCGGTATTCCTTTTTTGCCTGCCGGAGTCGGACTACGTCACCGGCGAACTGTTGGTGGCGGGCGGCGGCCTGTTGTCCTATTGAACAGGCACTGAGCGAGTGTCGGCGCGCCCGATGTGCTCACTGAATTTTCCTGACCGGCGGCCGGCCGGAGATCATGAACGCACCTGGCCATAGCCACCACCACCCGGCGTTTCGATGACCAAGGTGTCACCGGGTTGTACTTCAACGCGATCTGTACCGCAGAGTTCGTGCTCAGTCCCATCCGCCCGCCGAATCCAGTTACGGCCACACAAGCCGTCGCCGCCGCCGTTCAGGCCGTAGGGGGGGACCACCCTGTGGCCGGAGAGTAAAGACACGGTCATGGCTTCATCAAATTGCAGCGCGCGAACCACGCCGTCGCCGCCACGAAATGCGCCGCGCCCGCCGCTACCGCGGCGAATCGCAAAGCGTTCGATGCGTACCGGGAATCGCCACTCGAGTACTTCCGGGTCGGTCAGCCGCGAGTTGGTCATATGCGTATGCACCGCGTCGGCGCCGTCAAAACCAGCGCCCGCACCAGCGCCCCCGCAAATGGTTTCGTAATACTGGTGGCGCGCATTGCCAAAGGTCAGGTTATTCATTGTGCCCTGCGAGGCGGCCATTACGCCGAGCGCACCGTAAAGACTGTCAGTCACACACTGTGAGGTCTCCACATTCCCGGCTACCACCGGTGCCGGCGGCTCGGGATTAAGCAAGCTATTTTCGGGCACTGTCAGATTGATCGGTTTCAGGCAACCCGCGTTAAGCGGAATCCTGTCGTCGATCAAAGTTCGCAGAACATAGAGAACCGCGGCGCGGCTAACCGCAGACGGCGCGTTGAAATTGTCTTGCGACTGCGGGCTCGTACCGCTGAAGTCGACATCGAGGATACGCTCGTCCGGATGCGGCTGCACGCGCACGCTGATGTGCTTGCCGTCGTCCATGGCGTATGAAAACTGACCCGCGTCGAGCCCGGTAATGAGGTCGCGCACGCAGGCCTCGGCGTTGTTCTGTACATGACGCATGTAGGCATGGACGACGTCCAGCCCGAAGTGTCGCACCATGGCGCCGAGTTCCTGAACACCCTTCTCGTTCGCCGCGATCTGCGCTTTGAGATCGGCGATGTTCTGATCGATATTGCGGGCCGGGTAGCGTGCACCGCCGAGCAGGCGCCGCACCGCCACCTCGCGGAATCCTTCGCCGTCGACCAACAGGAAGTCCTCGATGCGCACGCCTTCTTCATCGATGTTGCGGCTGTCCGGTGGCATCGACCCCGGCGTAATCCCGCCGATATCAGCATGGTGCCCACGGGACGCGACATAGAAAAGTATCCCTGCCCCGGCGCCCTGCCCGAATACCGGTGTGATAACGGTCACGTCCGGCAGGTGCGTGCCGCCGTGATAGGGATCGTTCAGCATCCATACCTGTCCCGGCTGCAGTCGCCCGGCACAGGCCGTGGCAATACGACGCACGCTCGCGCCCATCGAGCCCAGGTGCACCGGGATATGTGGGGCATTCGCAATCAGTTCACCTTCACCGTTAAACACGGCACAGGAAAAATCCAGGCGCTCCTTGATATTCACCGAATGCGCTGTGTGTTGCAGGGCCGCACCCATCTGCTCGGCGATGGACATGAACAGGTTGTTGAAAACCTCAAGCATGATCGGGTCGGCGGCCGTGCCAATCGCCTGATCGCGTTCGCGCCGCGTTGTGCGCTCTAGGTGAATCATAAGATGACCATCGAGCGTCGCTGTCCAGCCAGGTTCGATAACGACGGTACCGATCGATTCGAGAATGACGGCCGGCCCGCTGAGGCGCATACCGGGTTGCAGCGCAGCGCGCTCGTAGAACGGCGCTTGTTGCCACGCGCCATTCAGGTATACGGCGTGCATTCCGCGAGGCGCGGGGAGCGATGTTTCGAACGCGCCGTCGACCGGTACTTCACTCAAGTCATATGATCCGGGCGCAACGGCCTCCACCGCAATGGCTTCCACTACCAGCGGTTTATCCGGAAGAACGAAGCCAAACTGGGCTCGGTGAGCGAGACTGAAAGCACTGCGAATTTCACCGGCATTTCCGAATGGAACTTCGATGGGCGCGTCGGTGCCACCGTAGCGGCAATGAACCGTCCGTTCGAGCCGAATGCGGTCGGCTGCGATGCCCTGGGAAACCAGCGCAGCGCGCGCCTGTTCTCCAAGCACGTCCAAACGCGCCGCCGCGACTGCCACACCTTCTTCATCCAGGGTCATTTCCAGCGATGCTTCACGCAACGACCGCATGTCCGCCAGCCCCATACCAAGCGCCGACAAGACGCCCGCATAAGGATGCATCAGCACGCGGGTCATGCCGAGCGCGTCGGCCACGCCACAGGCATGTTGCCCGCCGGCACCGCCGAAACAGTTCAGCGTGTATTCGGTAACGTCGTGACCGCGCTGGACCGAAATCTCCTTGATGGCAGACGCCATGTTATCGATAGCGATTCGCAAATAACCCTCAGCGATCGCCTCCGGGGTATGAGCCGAATCAGTCGCGGCGTTAACCGCATCGGTAAGCGCGGTAAATGCATCGCGCACCGCTGCCTTATCCAATGTTTGATCAGCGTCCGGCCCGAAGGTCCTCGGAAAGTAATCGGCTACCAGGCGGCCGAGCAGCACATTGCAATCGGTTACCGTCAAAGGCCCGCCACGGCGGTAACTGGCCGGCCCCGGATTGGCGCCGGCGGAGTCCGGACCAACGCGCAAGCGCCGGCCGTCGAAATGGAGTATAGAGCCGCCGCCCGCGGCGACGGTGTGGATCTCCATCATCGGTACCCGCATGCGAACGCCCGCGACCTGGGTCTCAAAACTGCGTTCATAAGTGCCGGCATAGTGAGAGACATCGGTCGACGTACCGCCCATGTCGAAGCCGATGACGCGATCGATGCCAGCCATTGAGGCGGTA
>CAXGUU010000006.1:0-26215 GCA_964012875.1 uncultured bacterium | reverse complement strand
ATACCCTGGACCAGGCGGTGAAAGGCCTGTATGCCCGCGAATCCCAATCGATACTCGATTGGCAACTCGCGGAAGTCGAATACCTGGTTTTTGCCGCAACGCAGCGATTGATTCTGCACCGTGATGTGGAAACCGCGCTCGCTGCACTGAAAGCTGCTGACGAGCGCATTGCGACGGCCGCGCATCCGGAGCTGGCCGAGCTCCGCTCACAACTGGCGCGCGATATCGCTGCACTCGACGGCGTTGTCGTGCCTGATACCGAAGGCCTGGCCATCTACCTCGCCGAAGCCGTTGCCCGGGTTACGTCGCTGCCGATAAAACAGGTCGCTGATATCGACATGTCATTTTCCCGAATGTCGGATGAAACGGCCCGCTCAAATGACTGGCGCGGCTACCTGCAGGCGATATGGATTGATTTGAAGGGCCTGGTTGAAATCAAGGATGGCAAGCTCGAAGACAGCGTTTTGTTTGATCCGGAACTGCGTTATTTCCTAGTACAGAATCTGCGCTTGGAACTGGCCAGTGCCAGGCTCGCCGTGCTTGAGGGGGATACTGCAAATTTCCGCGCGGCCGTTTCGCTGGTCCGGGATCTCCTGCGGCAGTATTACGACATCGAAGATGGTCAGGTGGTCGCGATGCTGAAAGATCTGGAAGGGTACTCGAGGCTGGAGCTGGCACCGGCGGTCCCGTCGATAGGCAGCAGTCTGGACGCGGTGCGCGCCAAGCGGCAATTACTGCGCAATGCGGCGATGTCGAATACGAAGGCTAACCAATGAAAGCACTGCTCATTGCTATTGCGGCGCTGACGATTGCAGTGATCGCAGGCCACTATGTTGCGCAAGATCCTGGCTTCATCGTCATCGGGTATGGCGGTAAGGTGATTCGCACGACCTTTGCCTTTTTTGCGCTGTTGCTGCTTGTCGGCGGCGCGGGGCTGTACGTGTTGTTGCGGGTCGCGGGTAAGCTTGTGCGACTGCGCGGCCGCTGGCGCGTTTGGACTTCGACCCATCAGCGCCGTAAAGCACATCGCGCGCTGGCTGAGGGCTTGGTTGCAATGGGCGAGGGCCGCTACGCGGCAGCGGAAAAAATATTCCTGCGGGCCGTTGCCGGTGACGAGCGGCCGGAAGCTCACTACCTCGCCGCCGCCGAAGCCGCACAGGCGCAGCACGCTGCTGGCCGGCGCGATAACTATCTGCTACTGGCGGACCATCTAAATCCGGAGCTTGCCCCGGCCCTCGCGCTGAGGCGCGCTCGATGGGCTTTCGACGCCGGTGATGCTGCCGCTGCCGAGCGCTGGCTCGCCGAAGGACAACAACAGCCGCCGGATCCGGAGGCACTGAAACTTCAGTTCGAATTACGCAAACAACGCCACGATGCCGCGGGGGCACTCGCATTGATTCCGGCGCTGAAGCGCGACCGCGCACTCTCCTACGACGAGGCCAGTCGCTTCGAGCGTGAATGTGCATCGGAGGCATTGCTCGATGGCAGTCGCGACGCGGCCGAGTCCCTGGCTTTGTGGACGAGTCTTGAGAAGGCCGTGCAGACTGACTCCGGCGTTGTTTCCGCCTATGCTCGTAGCCTGATGCGGCTGGGCCAACACGACGAAGCAGAAGCGCTGCTCAGAAAACGCCTGGACAAAGCCTGGGACAGCGCCCTTGCCGCTTTGTATGGCGAGCTCGAATGCGAGCCACCGGCGAAACCGTTACGCAAGCTTGAAGCCTGGTCTGTCACGCGCGGCGATGATCCGGGGCTCAGGCTAGCGCGTGCGCGGCAATCAATCCGCGCGGGTCTCTGGGGTCAGGCCAGGACCCAGGTGGAGGCTTTAATGCAGGATACGCCCAGCCCACTGTTGCACCAGCTGATGGCCGCGGTTCTGGAGGGCATGAACGACGCGGACGCTGCTCAAGCTGAGAGACAGGCCGGCCTCGCACTGGCAACGGGAGAAGGCGCTCACCAGCGCGATCTGCCGGCGCTGGAAAACGCAGGGGGCTAGGTCGCGTTTTCCGGCATGCTGCGCGCACTGGCGAGCCACCGCACCAGTGGTTGCCAATACTCACGATCAACTGCGGTTGCCATTGGCGCGAACTCGAAAATCGACAGGCCGCGTTCCGCAGCCTTGAGGTAATTGGCGTTCTGCCTCAATAGTGTCAGGAAAGGAAATCGCCGGCCTGAAGGTAGTCGGACGTCATAGAGAAAGTCTTCAAGCGCTTCGGTGGTTTTTCCGCCGTCGCGCACACGGCTGGCGACAGTCGCGATTTTGACATCTTTTTTCACGCGGTCGCGCACGGCCCCCAGTTCAGCGAAAAACCGTTCGGCCGCCCGGATGTCAACCGGCGAGGGCACGACGGGAATAATGACCGTTTGGGTACGGCGCAACAGTCTGACCAGCTGGTCATCGTGTGTTCGTGATGGCGCATCCATGATCAACACGTCGGTACGTCGCGGTACGCGCAGTCCTTTGGCGTGTGCTTCGACGCCCGAGATCTTCGCCACGGTGTCCGGTCGCTGGCCGAGCCAATCGATACTTGAGCCCTGCGGATCGAAATCCGCCAGGGTGACTTTCGCACCCTCGCTCGCGTAATAGCCCGCGAGATTGGTCGCGAGCGTTGTTTTTCCACTGCCACCCTTGGCATTGAGAACCAGAATCGAGCGCATCGTGATTCCTCTACTTAGAATTATTCTCTTCGTTCAGTCCAACGTGTCGGGCAAACCGATGAGCCCGGCTTTCAGTTCAGGCCGCGCTCTGTTTACGCGCGAGATCGCGCCGCTCCATCATGCGCTCGATGACGGGATTGAGCAAAAGCTCCATCGCAAACACCATCTTGCCGGCCGGAACGACGATAGTATCGGGTTTGGACATGAAGGAGCCTCGCAGCATCTCAAGCAGATAGCGGTAGTCCGGCGCTATTTTGCGTCGATTCGAGATGTGGATGACAACCATGCTTTCATCGTTAGAGGGAATTTCTTCCTGGGTAAATGGATTGGCAGTGTCAATCGTCGGGACGCGCTGGAAGTTGACATCGGTACGGGAAAACTGCGGGCAGATGTAGTGCACGTAATCGGGCATGCGGCTCAGAATCATTGCCGTCGCAGCTTCGGCTGAGTACCCTCGTACCGCACGGTCACGGTGTATTTTTTGAATCCACTCGAGATTTATAATCGGTACCACGCCGATCAGCAGATCAACGTGACGCGCAATATCGGCCGCCTCACCGACAAAGCCGCCGTGCAGTCCCTCGTAAAACAAGAGGTCGGTATCACGAGACAGAGGCGACCAGTCTGTGAAATGTCCTGGTTCAATGTTATGAATTCGGCTGTCCCGGTTGGTGTGCACGTAGTGCCGGTGCCGGCCACTGCCATTTTCGGCGTAGGTCCGGAACAGGGTCTCCAGTTCTCCCAGAAGGTTACCCGCCGGACCAAAATGAGTCAGAGATTGACCACGTGCTTCAGCTCGTTCAACCTCCGCTTCCATGGTATGCCGGTCGAAGCGGTGAAAGCTGTCGCCTTCGATGATGGCCGACTTGATCCCCTCGCTGCGGAAAATATGCTCGAACGCCGTTTTCACGCTACTGGTGCCCGACCCGGACGAACCGGTGGCTGCAACAATTGGATGGAGTTCGGACATCGCGCAGAAATCGAAACTGGCAAAACTGGAGCGCTATTGTAGAGTGCTGGAGATGACGTCACCAACTCGGCGCCAGTGTTCAGCTGCGCGGAGGGGTACCGTCAAGTCAGCCCTGATAGTCGGCGGCCTAATCCGGGAAAAGGCATAAATATTCAATATAAACAAATGTTTAAATACATTTTCAGGGATAAATTTTCGACCCTGGCCGGCGCTTTCAACCCCGCTGCCCGGGCTGATTCCGTGCGCTGCCGTCGCTAATTACGCCGCCGTGAAGGGAATTTTTGACCGAGAGACGAGGGCGATTTATTTACGCCTGCTCGGGTACGTGCGACCCCACTGGCGCACTTTTACGGCCGCAATCATCGCCATGGTTGCGTTGGCCAGTACCGAATGGATGCTGCCGGCATTACTGAAACCACTCATCGATGAGGATTTCGCGCTCGCTACCGGAAGCCGGGTTTACGTCACGCCGGCGCTGTTGGTTGGCCTGTTCCTGCTGCGTGGCAGCCTTGGCTACGTCGGCACCGTGTGCCTGCACCTCGTCTCTCAACGCACGATCATGGACCTGCGCGCGGCCATGTTCGATAACCTGATTCGCCTGCCTGCGTCCTTCTTCGACGCCCGCAGTACCGGTGAGCTGATTTCCAAGTTCACCTTTGATGTCACGCAGGTGGCCCAGGCGACGACCCGGGTGGTCACCGTACTGGTCAAGGATACGGCCGTGGTCATCGTGTTGTTGAGCTACCTGGTCTACCTCAACTGGTTTCTGGCCACGATCCTGCTCGCGGTCGCGCCATTCATCAGTTTCATCGTACGCAAGGTGTCCAAGCGCATGCGCGAAATGAGTCGTCAGCTCCAGGCTTCGATGGGTGACATTAATCAGGTCGCTGAGGAGGCGGTGCGCGGCTATCGCGAAATCAAAGTGTTCGACGGTTTTGCGTTCGAGACGGAACGTTTCGCCGGCGCAATCAACAATGCGCGTAAATTCCACATGAAGGTCATCAGAACGAGTGCGATGATGGTGCCATTGATTCAGTTTTTCGTTGCTCTCGGTATCGCCGTGATGGTGGTGTTCGCATTGGGGCAGGCGGCGGACGGCAGCATGACGCGTGGTGACTTTATTGCTTTCGTTACGGCAACGGCGCTCTTGCTGTCGCCCGTCAAGCGACTCGCAGCGGCGAACGAATTCCTACAGCGGGGCATTGCCGCTTCCGAATCCGTTTTCCAGCTCACTGACGCCGAGGCAGAGCCAACGACCGGTATTTCAGCCGAGGTAATCGAGGGCCGGATTACCTTTGAACAGGTTGAAGTACGCTACGGCGAGACGATTGCGCTGACGTCCACTGACCTGTCCATCTCCGCCGGTGAGACGGTTGCGCTGGTGGGGCGCTCCGGTGGCGGCAAAACGACGCTGGTTAATCTGATTCCGCGTTTCTACGAACCGAATTCGGGGCGCCTGTTGATCGATGGCCGGCCGGCAACCGAGTTCGAACTGACCGACCTTCGTCGCAACATTGCCTACGTCGGGCAAAACGTCGTGCTTTTCAATGACACGCTTTACAACAACATTGCTTACGGAGCACAACGAGATATTGAACGCAAGCGGGTCTTACATGTCGCCCGGCGCGCGCAGGTCATCGCTTTTGCAGAGACCCTGGATCAGGGCCTTGATACCGTCATTGGCGAGAACGGCGTTCGCCTGTCCGGCGGGCAGCGACAACGCGTGGCCATTGCGCGTGCGTTATTGAAAGACGCGCCGATCTTGATACTCGATGAGGCGACGGCCGCGCTCGACAACGAGGCTGAGCGCGAGGTGCAAGCCGCCATCGATGAGCTTCGGGCGGGCCGAACCTCACTGATCGTCGCGCACCGCCTGACGACCATCGTACAAGCTGACCGCATCGTGGTAATGGACGGCGGCAAGGTGGTCGAAGTCGGTCAACATGATGAATTGCTCCATGCCGGGGGCGCGTATGCGCGCTTATATGCGGCGGGCTTCGACGACACTGACTGACGGGGAACGCCGTACCCAGAACTTTCGGCGCAGGATATTGAAGTGACGGTGGTTGACGGGCGCAAGGATATTCTGGGGTTTCTCAACACCGAAATTGTCGACGAATTTACCCACTACCTACGTGACCGTGGCGTTAAGCCAAGACTTGGCGAAACTATGAAGTCAGTTGAAGTTGTCGATGACAAAAACCTGATCGTGCACCTGGAGAGCGGCAAACGCGTGCGTTGTAATATGGCGCTGTTTGCATCGGGACGGCAGAGCAATACCGACACACTTGGACTTCCGCAGACCGGCCTCGAGCCGGACGACCGGGGTCGGCTCGCGATTGACGAGCATTACCGCACCGTGGTGTCGCACATCTACGCGGCGGGTGACGTCATCGGTTTCCCGGCGCTTGCATCGACCTCCATGGAGCAGGGCCGGCAGGCAGCCGCGCACGCGCTCAACAGCGCGCTTGGCCAGGGTCACCATAATGATTTTCCTTTCGGGGTCTATGCCGTGCCGGAGATGAGCGTGGTCGGCAAGACCGAAGAAGAACTACGCGACGAGAACATATCCTACGAGAGCGGCGCTGCACGTTTTCGCGAGACATCGCGCGGCTAGATTCTCGGCTTACGCGAAGGCCTGCTCAAGCTGTTGGTCAGAATCGAAGATCAGCAGTTGCTGGGTGTGCATATCGTCGGTGAAGGTGCGACCGAGCTAATTCACATCGGCCAGGCCGTGCTTGCGCGCCAGGGTAAGCTCGACTTCTTCGTTGACGCGGTATTCAACTATCCGACGCTTGCAGAAACATACAAGATTGCCGCGCTGGATGCGTGGAATAAACTCCATTAGCTGCCTGCGATCGACATCCGCTCGATCAGTATTGATCCGGTACGTATGTTAAGGCTCGTGTCGATGTCGCTGCCTGTTTCAGTTACACCGAGCAGCATGTCCTTAAGATTACCGGCGATCGTGATTTCTTCGACGGGACGTGCAACTTCCCCGTGTTCGATGAGGAAACCGCTGGCGCCGCGCGAGTAGTCGCCGGTGACACCGTTCACGCCGAATCCCATCAGGTCGGTCACTAACAGCGTGCGATCCTGTGCGCCGATCATTGCCGGCAGGTCGCGCGTACCGCCACCGAGAATCAGGTTATGGGTGCCTCCCGCATTGCCGGTAGGTTCACGGCCCAGTCGACGGGCCGCGTAGGCACTCAGCAGGTAACTTTTCAGCCGGCCGTTATCGACGATAGTTTTGTCCCGTGTCGCCACGCCGTCGCGGTCAAACGGTGCGCTGCCGATTGCGCCAGGCAAATGTGGACATTCGCTGAGCGACAGCGATGCCGGCATTACGGTATCGCCAAGGGCGTCGAGCAAAAACGACGCTTTGCGGTATTGCGCCGAGCCCGAAATGGCGCTGACAAGGTGGCCAATAAACCCGCTCGCGACCCGGGGTTCAAATAACACCGGCAGTTCGCAGGTTTCTATCTTTGCTGCCCCCAGCTTGGCCAAGGTCCGGGCGCAGGCGCGGCGACCAATGCTTTCAACATCTTCCAGTGCCCCGGCATCGCGCGCCGAGTCGTACCAGTAACCTCGTTGCATGGCGCCGCTGGCGTCTTCGGCAATCATAATGGCGCTGATGCTGTGGCGGGTACCGCAATAGGCACCGTGAAAGCCGTGGCTGTTGGCATAGGCCCGCGTCCCGCGATAGCGATTGACACTGGCACCATCAGACTGCTTGATACGCGCGTCGCTACCGGTAGCAGCCTGCTCACATTTCAGCGCCAGTGCAATGGCTTCTGGCGCGCCCAGATCCCAGGGATGATCGAGATCAAGATCGGGAACTGATTCGGCAAGATATTGCGGCGCAGCCAGTCCCGCAAATTCGTCCGCTTCGCCGTGGGCCGCGATTTCGAGCGCGGCCTTTAGTGTCTCGCTGAGCGCCGTCGCTGAGAAATCAGATGTCGTCGCGCTGCCTTTTCGACCGGACTTATAGACCGTTACCGCAAGTGATTTATCGCGTTCTGATTCCAGCGTTTCGACGGCTCCGTCACGAACCGTAATGGCCAGCCCTTCGCCGGCGGAGAGCGCGACCTCAACATCGGCAGAACCGCCTGCAAGGTCAATCATGTCTAGGGCCACCCGTTCAAGGTTCAGAGGGTCGTTGTAATCAATGGGTACGCCGGCATTCATGTGTGCGATCCTAACGGAGGCGAGCGCCACATGCATTGCGTCGTCACTGTGGTCGTCGTGGCGGCGAGGTTACACTATGCGCGTTCGCACGAATTTCGCCCCATCATTTACGCCCGGAATCAGCAAAGCACCTTCCATGCAGGACGACGAGATCCTCTCGCCTTTAAACGACGCTCAGCGTGAGGCAGTTACGTCGGAGGCACCGCAGAACCTGATTCTGGCCGGGGCAGGCAGCGGTAAAACCCGTGTCCTGGTGCACCGCATCGCCTGGTATCTGCAAACGGGGCAGGCGTCGCCACTCGGCATACTTGCCGTAACGTTTACCAACAAGGCAGCGGCCGAAATGCGCGCGCGCATCGAAGACCTGACCGGGCGGCCGATCGGCGGTATGTGGGTTGGTACCTTTCATAATATCGCGCACCGGATCCTGCGGGCGCATTCACGCGAGGCAGGCCTGGCCGAACAGTTTCAAATCATCGACGCTGACGATCAGCAACGGGTGATTCGGCGAGTGATTCGCAGTGTCGGCCTCGACGACAACGAATGGCCGCCGAAAGAAGCGCAATGGTTCATTAATGCGCGTAAGGACGATGGGCTTCGCCCGCAACATATCGATGATTTCGGCGACGGCGCGATGAAAACCATGATCGGCATCTATCAGGCATACGAGGAGGCCTGCGAGCGGGCAGGTCTTGTCGATTTTGCCGAACTCCTGCTGCGTGCGCACGAGCTATGGCAGTCAACGCCCGGGCTTTTGCGACATTACCGCGAACGGTTCTGGCATGTATTGGTCGACGAATTTCAGGATACGAACGCGCTTCAATATGCGTGGTTGCGGCAGCTGGTTGGCCAAGACAGTAACATTTTCGTTGTCGGCGATGATGACCAGTCGATTTACAGTTGGCGCGGCGCGCGGGTCGAAAATATGCAGCGCTTTCGCGACCATTTTCCTAATCATCAGTTGACCCGCCTGGAGCAGAACTATCGCTCGACCGGCAACATTCTGAATGCGGCGAATACGCTGATTTCAAACAACCCTTCGCGTCTGGGTAAGGAACTGTGGACCAGCGGCAACGACGGCGACCCGATTACGCTGTACGCGGCCTACAACGATCTCGATGAGGCGCGCTTCGTTGTTGATCGCATCATGCAGTGGCAGCAGCATGGTGGTCGTTTGTCCGAATGCGCGATTTTGTATCGCGTCAGCGCGCAGTCCCGCGTATTGGAAGATGCCTTGCGGCAGGGCGATTTGCCTTACCGCGTGTACGGTGGTTTTCGCTTCTACGAGCGCGCCGAAATCAAGGATGCGCTTGCCTACCTGCGCCTCGCCACCCTGCGTGCGGACGATTCAGCATTCGAGCGCATCGTGAATGTGCCGACCCGCGGTATTGGGCAGCGCAGCCTTGAGTCGGTGCGTGAGGTCGCTAGGAATGAACGCGTGACGTTGTGGGAAGCCACCCGGCGACTCGTCGAAACACGAGAGCTGTCGGCGCGCGCCGTTGGTGCACTTGAACGATTTATGAACCTGATCGATCAAATCAGCGCCGCAAATGCGGACCTACCGTTGCCGGAGATGCTCGAGGCAACGATCGAACGCTCTGGGCTCATCGAGCACTACAAAAAAGAAAAAGGGGAACGGGGTCTCGACCGTATTGACAACCTTGAAGAGCTGGTCGTCGCCGCAAGGGATTTTACGCAAGCACCCGAGGACGAAGATATCCCACTGCTCGCCGCCTTTCTGACCCATGCGGCGCTTGAGTCCGGTGAAGGTCAGGCGGATGCCAACCAGGACTGCGTGCAGTTGATGACGCTGCACGCCGCCAAAGGGCTTGAGTTCCCACTCGTGTTTCTCGTTGGTGTCGAAGAAGGCCTGTTTCCACACCAACGTTCGAGCGAAGACGCCGCCCAACTCGAGGAAGAGCGGCGACTGTGTTATGTCGGCATTACGCGCGCCATGAAAAAGCTGGTCATCACGCACGCGGAATCGCGGCGCCTGCATGGCTCGGATTACTATCCGCAGCCGTCACGCTTCATTCGCGAAATTCCGTCGCAGTTAATCGACGAAGTGCGATTGGGGGGACGTGTATCAAGCAGTCGTTATGCTGGTCCGGACAATGGCCACGACGATGGTCTCGGCTTGCAGCTTGGTCAGCGCGTACAGCATCGAATCTTCGGCGAGGGCGTCATCTTGCACCTGGAAGGTCAGGGCGAGCATTCCCGCGTGCAGGTCAATTTCGAGAGCGAAGGCGTGAAGTGGCTGGTCGCCGCGTACGCCGGACTGGAAGTCGTCTAGCGCTCAGAGCCAGCCGGTCCCGCCAGCGCCGCGTTCGAATAGCCCAACCCGAAAGGACAGCTTGTTCGCCGGCTGCGCTCTTATTGGGCCTCGGAGACCATGAAATCAACCGCGGCTTTGACGTCTTCATCCGAGAAGTCAGGCCGTCCGCCTTTCGGCGGCATCATGCCGTTCGATCCCATGAAGCCATTGATTGAATTGTTGTAGAGCGCATCGACACCCTTTTCGACGCGCGGGCCCCAGGCGGTGCCGTCGCCCAGCTTCGGTGCGCCCGCCGCGCCCGGCGTATGGCAGACGAAGCATGCCGCATCGTAGACTTCCTTACCGCGCCCGCTGTCGGCAGTCGTGGGAGCGGCTTCCTCAAGGGCAGCGTCGGCCGAAGGCTCCGCTGCCGTTGAGGGAGCAGCTTCACCACCAGCGGCTTCGAGCATGTAATCCACTGCCGCGGCCACAGCTTCATCACTGAGTGCCGGATTGCCGCCCTTGGCCGGCATCAATCCTGCTGAACCGGTAAAACCGTTAATGGCGTTGGCGACATTGGTATCGCGCCCCTTCGCCAGTCGATCGGCCCAGGCGGTAGCGTCGCCATATTTCGGCGCACCGGCGATCCCTTGCGCATGGCAGGCAAAACAAACCGAACCATACGTTGATTTGCCCAGATCACCAGCGGCAACCGGGACGGCCTCGGCGGTCGGTGCAGAAACCGCAGCCGTGCTTTCCATCGCCATCGTCTCGCCACTGGTATTGACCTGGCCCATCGGCGCGATGCGACTTTGGACCATTTCGTTCGGAGACTGCGAGGCTTCGAAATTACGATTGACAACTTTGGCCAGAATAAAAGCAAGAATGCCCACTACCGCCAGGCCGACCAGCACTAGGGAAAAATTTCGCACAAAAACTGCGTCGTCGTGATTACTCATGAGTTATTCGCCACGTTTAGGTTAGGGCAGCCCGACGCCCTATCAGGTTTGGCGCCAAGCCGTTGAATTGCGGGCGCATTATAGCTGAACGTCCAGGTATCTCTAGGTGAACAGATACAAGTCCTTATCCCGTTTACGTTGCGCTGACGCTGTTTTGGTGTCGAGCGCTGCGGTCTTGAGCATCTTCATAGGGTCGTACTCATGTGCAAGGCTGCCCAGCGCGACCGAGTGAAAATTTTCAAATGCGGGGGCGTAGGGTCGACCGGCTCGCGGTGCGACACCCCGCTGGGGTGAGCAAACGAGGGTTCGTTTGCGAAACGATCCTGTTGGTTGGACGCCTGGTGTCATCCGATAGCTTCCGTTTGGTGTGCGGAAGCGATAGTTTAGCGAACCTGTCGGCGCCCGTAGCTCAGCTGGATAGAGTGCTGCCCTCCGAAGGCAGAGGTCACAGGTTCGAATCCTGTCGGGCGCGCCATCACTCCAACGCTCCTCAACGTTCGACACCCGACAGAGGTTGGTTTTTTTGGTTTGTTTCTTAGCGAACCATTGTTGGCCCGCGGTGCCAACCGCGCTTGGGCTCCGCCACTACCTGGCGACAGCGCATACGAGCCTGGTGGCGGTGGACGTCAAGCCAAGTCTCCCTCGAGGCGATTCGGCTGAAGATGCGCTTGTGCCCAACAAGTTACCGCACGGATGGCGCATGACAGCACCGGGTCATCGGCTGCCGCAGACGGTAACGCCGCTGGAGCTGAATCTCGTGTTGGGCTTAGTGGCGCTGCTGGGAGAGGGTCTAAGCCGTTGTCGCACGCCGGTTCGATGAAGCGTTCGTGGTGGCGTCCTGCCGCAGGCTTCATGCTGCTGGTGGTTGCCTTCATACTCGGTAAGGTAACGCTGGCACAACGGTTGCTGGAACAGGCCTGGAGACGGCCTTCTTCCGGTGCCGAGGCAATCCACCCATGGACCTCGCCGGATGCGTTTCCGGTCGCGCGATTGAACTTTCCGCGCCAGCAGCGGGACTACATCGTTCTCAGTGGCACCTCGGGACGCAATCTAGCCTTCGGCCCGACACATGTATCTCATTCTGCCTGGCCAGGTGAGGGCGGGGCGATCATCATTGCTGGTCACCGCGGCGCGCATTTCGACATGTCGGAACTCGTCGACGACGACGTGATCGAACTCGAGCGCCACCATCGCCGCAACCGCTATCGTGTCGAGCGCCTGGAGGTGTTGCATGAATCGAGGGCTGATGCCCTCGATCAATCGCAACAGGATCGCCTGATACTTGTGACCTGCTACCCGTTCGCCGCGATTGATCCAGGTACACTGTGGCGGTTTGTAGTGACTGCTGTACCCGACGAGGCCATCTAGAACATGCGTTACTGTCAGTTGTGCAATAAAGCAGGTGTGTCTAGCCCTTACTCCGTTAGTGTTGACGCCAGTTGTTTCTCGACCACCTTGGCTGGCAATGGAATGTAACCGTCCTTGATGACAACCTGCTGGCCTTCCTTCGACAGCACCATTTTCATAAAGGCACGTTCAAGCGGTGCCAGTGGTTGATTGGGGTGTTTGTTGACGTAGACGTAGAGGAAGCGACCAAGCGGATAGGCACCGCTCACCGCATTGGCCGGGGTGGCGTCTATCAGTTCACCGTCTTGTTCCTTAGACAGGGGCACCGGACGAATGCCAGAGGTTCGATAACCGATGCCCGAATAGCCGACGCCGTTCAGCGATTTGGTCACACCCTGAACGACAGAGGCAGAACCCGGTTGCTCGTTGACGCTGTCTTTGAAGTCACCCTTGCACAGCGCTTTCTTTTTGAAATATCCGTAGGTTCCGGAAACCGAATTGCGACCGTAGAGCTGAACCGCGCGGTCGGCCCATTCACCGTCGAGGCCAAGGTCGCCCCACTTGAGTATGTCAGACGGATAACCGCATTTGCGTGTCGCTGAAAAAATTGCGTCGACCTGTGGAACGCTCAGGCCGGAGACCGGATTGTCCTTGTGCACATAGACGGCGAGTGCGTCGATTGCCACCGGCACGGGCGTCGGCTTGTAGCCGAATTTGGCTTCGAACGCTTCGATTTCATTCGATTTCATTTTTCGACTCATGGGTCCGAGGTTCGAGGTCCCTTCGGTCAGCGCCGGTGGCGCGGTCGATGATCCGGCCGCTTGAATCTGAATGTTGACGCTGGGGTGGAAGCGCTTGAATGATTCAGCCCACAAGGTCATCAGGTTGGCGAGCGTGTCGGAGCCCACGCTGTTCAGGTTTCCGGACACACCGCTGGATTTTTGGTAACCAGCTATGCCGGCATCCACTTCCAGTGCCGTAGCACCGGTTGATCCCATCGCACCGACAAGTGCGATGGCGAGAGCGCGAAGTAAGGTCAAAGGAATCTCCTTAAGCTACAAACCAACTCTTGCACGACTCCGTGTCGCGCACCGGCGAGATTATGTTGCGCTGATATGACAGTTTCATGACAACGTTCGCAGGTTGCGCTCGTTCGATTGAGGGCATCTGGACGCTTTCCCCTTTGTGTTCGGATGGACAGTAGGATTGCCGGGGATCGGGTGTGCGGCCCGGCGTCTGATCCTTGATTTGATCGGTCTGGTTACAATCGACTCGGCGCTGTCCAGTGCGCGGTCAACATTAACGAGGTTCCCTACAAGAAAACTACGCACGAGCAATTGGTCTTTATCGCCGCCATAGCGCAACAGGATCTCCGTTTCCCCGGTTTCGGTCCTGAGCTTTTCAAGCGGCTGTCGCGAGCACACGCTCACCTGCACGGTGTCTGTACCATAGATGCGCTTGATCTGACCCAGATCGATGACCGCCCGACAGAACCCGCCACGGTTGTGTTTCCAGCGCCATGTTCTCGGGGACATTCATTTCGCCTGGGAGTGCCCGGAGGCTTTTGACATCTGCGACCGCTTTTGCCTCAACACCGGTTTCCGCGGCCGGTGCATCGCTCGATTTCGTTGCTTATGCTACGTGAAGGTGGCACGAAGGTGAGAAAAACACTGTCCGCCGGAAGAAGGGCTTAATGCGTGGCTTCCTTATCGGCCAGGAAGTCGACGAGCTTTAGCAGATTTTCATACGGGCCGGTTTTTTGAGCGCTGGAGCGATATTTGCCGGCCACTATGACCGCGGGGACTCCGGTAATGCCGTATTTGCGGGTCAAAGTGACCGCTCTTCGGGTTTTGCTGTCGACATCGAAGGAGTTGTAGGCGTCCCGGAATTTGTCTTCTGCGATGCCCTGCCCGGCAAAAAATGCCGCCAGCTCATCTTCATTACCAAGCTTTTTCTTTTGACGGTGGAGCGCGTCGAATAGTGTCGTGTGAGACGCTTTCAGCATGCCCAGCTGTTCGAGCGCATAGTAGGCGCGCGCGTGGATCTCCCAGTTGCGGGCAAACACCGCGGGTACGCGGATGAACTCTATGTAGTCTGCTTTGGTCTTGAGCCATTCTTCGATCACGGGCTCAAACGCGAAACAATGCGGGCATCCGTACCAGAACAACTCTACCACTTCGATCTTGCCGTCGGCGACCGCCGTCGCTACCGGTGGCGTCACGGCGTCATAGTGTTTGCCAGTTTTGAATTCGGCAGCCGCAGCTAACTGTGCAAATAGCGCCAGGGTTAGTGCGATTAAGAGGTTCTGGGTCAAAATTTTTGGCATGACGGCGATTCCTGCGTATTGTTCGGTCAGCGTCGGGCGCTGTCAGCCGCGACACCCGCGAGTCTAGTCAATCAATATGAATCGGTGATTAACCGCTGAATTCGTCTGTGTTGCCTAGGCGTTCCGCCGCCGGTGAGTGGCGGGGGGCTTAATGCAGTGCAGAGAGGTAGTTTGCGATTCGGTCGATGTCATCGTCGGTCAGTTTCGCGGCAATACTGCGCATCATGCCTTGCGGATCTGTTGCCCGGCTGCCGTCCCGATACGCCTTGAGCTGCAACTTCGTATATTCAGCCTGTTGTCCGCGCAGTGCGGGGAATTTTGCCGGACCGTTGCCCGCGCCACTGGGGCCATGGCAGGCCATGCATGCGGGAATACCGCGCTCAGCATTACCGCCGCGATAGAGGCGCTCGGCGTCGCCGTAGTCCGTGTCCGCCATCGAGGCGATCTTGGGTGTCTGGCTGGCGAAATAATCCGCAATTTCGCGCATGTCTTCATCGCTGAGGCCGGCCGCCATGGGCGACATGCTGGGGTTGTTGCGCGCACCGGATTGAAAGGCGTGTAGCTGTTGTACCGTGTACTCCGCACCCTGGCCCGCCAGACTCGGCCAGATCGGGTTAATGCTGTTGCCATCGGCACCATGACAAGCTGCGCACGCGGCAGCTTTAGGGTTGCCATCGGCGAAGGTAACGCTTGTCGGACACAGGAAAAGAATCAGGGTCAGCGTGAGGACGACCTTCCAGAAGTGCATGTTCATGCTCTCAAAATTCGTGGAGGACGGGATTATACCCGGGTGTGCGGATACATTCTGCCGTTCGGGGTGCTGAAACCAGAACCGTTAGAATAGGCGGATGAGCGACCCAACCGAGCACGGACGACGGCTGATGTCCCAGGCATCTTTCGGCCTCAGCGTACCGACGGTGCAGAAACTCCCCGCCGATGATGGCCGCGAAGTGGCGTTCGCGGGGCGTTCGAACAGCGGCAAATCCAGCGCGATCAACCTGTTGTGCCGTCAGCGCAGTCTTGCCCGCACCAGCCGCACTCCCGGCCGCACCCAACATCTTGTCGTTTTCGACCTGGCGCCGGCCAGGCGATTGATCGACCTGCCCGGGTTTGGCTACGCGAAAGTATCGAAGCAGATGCGCGCCCACTGGGACAAAGAGCTGCCGCGCTACCTCGAGCGCCGGATGTCATTGTGCGGGCTGGTGTTGCTCGTTGATATTCGTCATGCCTTAAAGCCTGCTGACGAGATGATCGTTCAATGGTGTCACGAGGCCGAAGTGCCGCTGCATATACTGCTGAACAAATCCGACAAGCTAGGCCGCGGGGCGGCTCAGTCGGTCCGCCTGGAGGTCGAGCGCCTTATCAGGGCCGCCGGCTATTCAGCGATCTCGGTGCAGTTATTTTCAGCACTGAAACGGGTGGGGCAGGAGGAAGCGTGGCGCACGCTGGGCGCTTGGCTGGCCTAGCAAGCTCAGGCTGCTGCCAGCGTCGCGGATAAAAAGAGGCCCCGGGCGCTTCGTAGGGGGAATTTACGGAGCCGGGGCCACTTAAAGCGACCCGCTTGGGGAGAGCGGGCCTCGTCCGGCCTTGGGGGGCGGCCGAGCTCGTTCTGGCGAACGTCCGTACTATGACAGCCGGCCGGTGCAGGAGTTCCGGCTCTTGGGGATCTTCCGTTCTATTCGATTATCTTGATCCTTGTACCTGTCGCGGCGTTGGCCGTGGTACTCGCGTTCAGCACTTTGAGATGGTCAGACGCGAACAATTTCATCGGCGAGGCCTGACCCAGCATAGCCCAACTGATGGCAGACTTGAGCCGCGTGACTTTGACCTTGCGGGTCGGAATCGAAGCGCGTTCGTCGGGTGTCAGGGCCCGAAAACTCTGCGCCGCGCGTCGAAACTGAGCGTCGAATCCACCCAGGGCGTCGGCATCACGAGTGACCCCCATGAAAGCGTACACGTGTTGCCCACGCTGGATGCCGATAATGCGGGCAGGCCGTTGCTGACCCTGCACGCTGACCTGCGCCAGGCCTGCCAGGGCCGGCAGGCTATCGATCGTGAGGGCCTCCCGACGGCTCAGTGCGCCGACACCGAAGCGCCTGAGCGCGACGTCCAGCGTCTGGCCCTCGTGCGGGGCGAGCCTCAGCATCAATATCGCCTGCTGGCCGGGGTCGGTCATGAAAACCTGGTCGGAGAGGTTCTGACCGCGCCAATCCGTCGGCATACGCAGGCTGAAGCCGAGATCGCGATGCACGAAGTGGTCGTCGAGAAACAAACCTTTGGCCGGGTTCATACCGAAAATAAGACCATCAATCTGGTTCAGGAACCGACGCCGTTCATCCGTGCCGTCGTCTTCACTGCTGCCGTCGTAACCGACGACTGATTTCAGGCGGGTATCGTGATCGGGGTGGGTCGAAAAGACGCCATGGTAAGCGAGTACCTCGCGGCCTTCGGCTGCGGCGATGCGTTTGTCGAGCAGCTGATGGTTCTTAAGCGTGCGCACGACGCGGAACATCGCGTGCCGGTCATAGCCGCTGGCGCTCAGGTATTCGACGCCGAGTCGATCGGCTTCAAGTTCGTGTTCGCGGCCGTAACCCCGCAATACCGCGGTACTGAGCAAACCGAGCGATTGCTGCATGTCCGCTGATCTCAATCCGGGTAGGAAGATCGAAAGCAATCCGGCGCCAAAGTTGGTCACCTGCGCGGACGATGCCTGGCGCACACCATGGCGGGCAGTGACATGGCCGATTTCATGGCCAAGTACTGCTGCCAGTTCCGCCTCCGAGTTGAGATAGGCGAGCAGACCGCGCGTGATGTAGATGTAGCCGCCGGGCAGTGCGAAAGCATTGATTTCCGCGCTGTCCAGCAAGGTAAAAGTGAAATGAAGGTCGTCGCGGTGGCTGACGGCGGCAAGGCGTTGCCCGACCGCGTCAACATATTGTTGGAGCGCGGCATCCTCATAGACCCGGTACTGCTGCAGCGTTTGCTGGTGTGCCTGCCGGCCAAGTGCCAGCTCCTGCCGTTCCGATACCAGCACCAGGTTTTGTTTCCCGGTGACAGGATTGGTGGCACAGCCTGCGAAAACGGTGGCCATAAACGCGCATAGCGTGCTAGTGGCCAGACGTCCGATTCGACGTCTGCTTAATGGATTCAGGGCAGCCGCGAAACCCATGCGGCCAGCGAGCTTAGCTCATGCCGTACTTGCGGCGGAATTTATCGACGCGGCCAGCCGTATCGACAATTTTTTGTTGGCCGGTATAGAAAGGGTGGCAGGCCGAGCAGACGTCGAGGTGAAGCTGCTCTTCGCCGTGGGTGGAGCGCGTCTGGAAGGTATTGCCACAGCTGCATGTCACAGCAATATCATGATAGGTCGGATGAATTTCGGCTTTCATGATCGTATCTACAGAATTCGGCCGCAAAGCGAGGGGCCGCGATTCTAGGGTTGCGAGTGGCAGTTTGCAAGCATTTGCGGATGCATCAGAACTGTCTCGAGGCGCTTCAGCTGACGGCAAAATCGGCGACCACGGGGGCGTGATCGGAAGGTTTGTCCCAGCTTCGTGGTTCGCGATCAATCCAGCACTGCTGCAGCGCCGGCGCTAGATCGCTGGCCGCGAGCACCAAATCGATACGGAGTCCAAAGTTGCGACGAAAGTTGCCCCCGCGGTAGTCCCACCACGAAAACTCGTCCGCGGCAGAGTTTTCAGCCCGGAAGCAATCCACGAATCCGAGGGTCATCAGTGCGTTCAGGCGTTCACGCTCGGGGTCAGAACACAGTATGCGGCCGCGCCAGGCATCTGCGTCGTGAACGTCGCGATCCTCCGGTGCAATGTTGAAATCGCCAACGACGACCAGGTTGCGTCGCTTCGACAGCAGCTGTTCGAGCCAGCTGA
Source organism: uncultured bacterium (assembly GCA_964012875.1). Classification (GTDB taxonomy): domain Bacteria; phylum Pseudomonadota; class Gammaproteobacteria; genus CAXGUU01. The sequence continues at coordinate 7,629 of CAXGUU010000006.1, read as the reverse complement.
TCAAAGCATCCAACCAGCGCAACTTGTATTCGTATTTTTCGCTGCCGACCTCCGAACCATTGGGCACGTAGAGGTTTACGACTGACATTTCGCCAACGTCCGCGGCCAGTAACCGCGCCTGGTGGTCGTCCAGCCCCGGAATGGCGCTGGCGAACAGGTTCGGCTCCTCTTTGGCGAACAGGGCGACGCCGTTATAGCTTTTTTGTCCCTTGAAGACGCAGTGGTAGCCGAGCGCGGCAATTTCCGCGGCCGGAAAATCGTGATCCTGGACCTTGGTTTCCTGGATGGCTATGACGTCGACATCGGCGGTTTCCACCCACATCTGCAAATGCGTCATCCGCGAGCGCAGGGAGTTCAGGTTCCAGCTGGCGATGCGCAAGCGGGGCTCTACTCAGACGCGGAAGCCACCGTGACGGCGGCGATTGAGTAAATCAACAACGTAGAGGCCGGCACCAAACGAGAGCGCAACGATGATGAGAAAACCGATGATGATCGAGAGCAGATATTCGCGAAAGACTAACGGAATCATCTCTGGGGTGGCTTTCAAAGAACTTCGGGCCGACAGTTCGCCAATCTCGTCTTTTGCGTCTCCCAGTTGACGTTCCAGCTCGCTTCGGCTGCGCTCAAGCTCAACAATGCGGGCATCGGGAGAAGCGCGGGTTGACTGCACGCTGTTGCGCAGGCTCGCAACCACGGATTGCAGTTTGCCGGCACGCAGTCTTTCAGTCGAAAGTTTCGCCTTGAGTTCCGTATTCTCCTGGGTGAGCACATCGACCTGCGCTGTACTGGCGCCGGTCGCATCACCGGCATTGGCCGTGAGTAGTGTTTTGATGCGCGCTTCAAGGGTCGCCTTGTCGCGCTCGAGTTTGGTAATCCGGAGCGCGATCGGCAGCTCACCGGTCAGGTAGCTGGCGTCGACCCAGCCACGGACGCCTTCGCCATCCTCAATCAGCGCGATTTCGCCATCGCGCTCCAGAACCTCAAGACGGGTGCCGGTCGGCAGTACCTTGATGATCGCGCTGTCCAGGCTCTTTTGCTTATGCACGCCTACCAACAACTGGTCGATGACGTAGTTGGTCTCTCCCAACACCAAATTCGCCCAGCACGTGAGCGCGACCGCGAAAAGGCATGTGGGGCGCAGCATGGGCCGCGATTATCCGGCCAGATCATGCTGCCAGTCCAGCACGCTTTAACAGTGGCCCGACCTCAGGTTCGCGCCCCCGAAAGCGTTTGAACAGTTCCATCGCATCCGTCGCGCCGCCCTGCTCGAGTATGGTTTCCCTGAATGCCGCACCGGTGTCGGGGTTAAACACCCCGTCAGACTCGAAGCGCGAAAAGGCGTCAGCGGCGAGTACTTCCGCCCACTTGTAGCTGTAGTACCCAGCCGCATACCCGCCTGCAAAAATATGGGAAAACGAGTGCTGGAAGCGATTCCAGTCTGGTGGGGCGACGACAGCGATCTCGCCTCGAACGCGGTCCAGTTCAGCTTGCACGTCGACCGGCCCGTCAAGCATATGGATCTGGAAATCGAATAAGGCGAATTCGATCTGCCGCAACATTTGCATAGCGGCCTGAAATGTACGTGCAGCGTCGATACGCTGAAACATTTCCGTAGGCAGCGGTTCGCCTGATTCATGATGACCGCTGATCAGCTGCAGGGCATCGTAGTCCCAACACCAGTTCTCCAGCATCTGGCTTGGCAGTTCAACGGCATCCCACGGCACGCCGTTGATACCGGCGACGCTGGGGTAGCAGATCCTCGTCAGCATGTGGTGCAGGCCATGACCAAACTCGTGGAACAAGGTCGTTACCTCGTCGTGTGTGAGCAGCGACGCCTGACTGGCCACCGGAGGCGTGAAATTGCAGGTCAGGTAGGCGACGGGTAGCTGTTCGTTCGCCTCATGGCGCCAGCGCACCAGGCACTCGTCCATCCATGCGCCGCCGCGCTTGCCCTGGCGCGCATAGAGATCAAGATAAAAGTAGGCGATGACCTCGTTATTGCCGTTGCGCAATTCAAAAAATCGCACGTCATCATGCCAGGTATCGACCGGTGTCTCACTTAAGCGCGCTTTGACCCCGAACACTGTGCCGACGATTTCGAACAGCCCCTCCACTACCTTTGGTACCGGAAAATAGGGCCGGAGATCTTCTTGAGTAAACGCAAATTTATGTTCCCGCAGTTTTTCGCTGCACCAGTTCAGGTCCCACGGTTCAACCTTCTCAAGTCCAAGTTCACGCCTGGCAAAATGTTCCAGTTCCTCAAATTCCGCACTCGCCGCGGGCTTCGATTTTTGCGCGAGTTCGTACAGGAACCCGGTTACCTCGCGAGGCGAGGGCGCCATTTTTGTCGCTAGTGACAGCTCGGCGTAATTTCCGAAGCCGAGCTCGTGAGCCAGCCGCTGGCGTTTGTCGAGCGTGTCCCTGATAACCGTCGTGTTGTCGTATTGAGCCTCGTGCGGACCCTGATCAGAAGCCCGCGTGACGAACGCTTGGTAGAGCTTTTTCCGCAGGGCTCGGTTATTGAGATGAGATATTGCGGGCAGGTAACACGGGAAATCCAGGGTCAGTGTCCACCCGCTCTCGTGCTTCTGTTCGGCATTCTGGCGCGCCAAGTCAACCACGCCTGGTGGTAGGCCGTCGAGTTGTTCGATGGCGTCGACATTCAGCCGATACGACTGTGTCGCATCCAGCAGGTTTTGCTGGAAGGTCGTAGCGAGCCCCGACAGCGCGACCCGAAGCTCGGTGACGCGGACTTTGGATTCGTCATCAAGGTTGACGCCGCCAAGACGGAAATCCCTGAGCGCGTTGTCGATTACTTTCCTACGAGCGGCGTCAAATTCTTCGTACTCGTCGCTGTTCCGAATGCGCTGGTAGCAGGCACACAAGCCGGCATGCTGTCCCAGCTCACTGGTATACGCCGAGATTCGCGCCACACAATCCGCATGCGGTGCCCGCAGTGCGTCACGTTCCGCTACGCTGTTCAGGTGGGCGATGGGTGAGAAAAAGCGATGCAGCTTGTCATTCAAAACGTCCAAGGGAAGGATGGTCTTGTCCCAGCTGGCCGCTGCCGGTGTTTCCACCAGACGTTCAAGCGACTCGCGGTGCTCACGAATCAGGCGGTCGAGTTCGTCGACGATACCGGCGGGGTCAATCGCGCTGTAAACCGGCAATCGGTCCAGGGTGTAACGGGGGGCGTTCATAGTGTGCGCTCTCTCATCATCGGGGCGGGAAGGGGGTGGATTGTGCCTGCGCTCAAGCGCTAAGCTTGAGTCCGATTCTACCTGCTGTTCCGCTTTGGCCCGGGCGCGTTCCCACTCCTCGAGATCGATTTCTCCATCGTCGCTCGTATCGAACTGCTCAAGCATGAAACGCTGGTCCTGCTTCCACTGGCGCAACTTTTCGCTGACGGCGCTGCGGTCGAAGTTCGAGGCGCCGCCACTATGGGTTACGAAATATCCCAGTGCGTAGAGCTGGTCGCCCGGTTCGATGCGCCGTTCGGTGTATCGATAGGAATCCGAGAGTTGTCCGATCCCGCGCGCCCACCAAGTGCCGTCGTCGTCGTGGTAGCGCCCCTAAATCTCAACGTAGCCCTTTGATGCCGATCGAATCAGGGCTGTCGGGGTGTCTTCGATTAAGCGCTTGCGCTGAAAAGCGCGCATGGTGCCCCAGGCGCAGGCGCAACCGGCGACGAGCGCAGCAATGACTGCCCTCCAGTACACATGCGCGGGTGCTATATGCGTGAAGTCGCGTAGCCAGTCCAGCACTTCGGGAAGCCTTTAGATCTGCGCGTAATGTTTGACGGTGCCCCGTGGTAAATCTGGCCAGCCATGCAAATTACCTGAATATGCAAGGCACATAAGCGCTGGCGTCTTTACTCGAACAGGGCTTTGACATCGACGTCGGCTGTCTCCGCTTCAGAGAACCGCAGCAGGTCCCGTTCACCGAAGTTGAATATGCGCTCGGCGAGCATGTCGGGAACCTGCTCGACACGAATGTTATTAAGGTTCATGGAATCGTTGTAGAACTCGCGGCGGTCGGCAATGCCGTTTTCCAGTGCAGAGATTCTTTCCTGTAGGTGCCGAAAATTCTTGTCGGCTTTTAACTTCGGATACGCTTCCGCGAGCGCGAACAGGCGACCCAGGTCCTGGCGCAACTGGGTTTCTGCCGCGCCGAGCTGCGCAATATCGGTCGCTTCTCTGGCATTGGAGACGGCGTTGCGGGCAGCGATTACGGATTCGAGCGTTTCGCGCTCGTGTTTCATATATTCCTTACAAATCGTGATCAGCTTCGGCAGTTCGTCATGCCGTTGCTTAAGCAGGACGTCAATGTTGGACCATGCCTTGGACACGTTGTGTTTCAGGCTGACGAGATCGTTGTAAATGATAACGATGTTGAGAATGATTCCAGTTACCTCATCCGAGCCGATAAGTACGTACTATGTCATCGTTAAACGTAGCTGCATCCGGGGCGTGTCGGTGCACGGCGCAGTTGAATTCTAGATCGGGATAACGAGGTGAAGACGAATGAAGGGTGATGCAAAAGTCATAGGCTACTTGAACCAGATATTGAAAAATGAATTGACCGCTATCAACCAATACTTCCTGCATGCTCGCATGTTCAAGAACTGGGGGCTGACCAAGCTCGACGAGTACGAGTACAAGGAATCTATTGATGAGATGCGCCATGCCGATCAGTTAATCGGACGGATTCTGTTCCTGGACGGTCTGCCGAACCTTCAGGATTTGGGTCGCTTACGCATCGGAGAGGATACCGTCGAGATTTTGCAAGCCGATCTGGAACTCGAGCACGAAGCGATTCCGGAACTGCGTCAGGCGATTGCCCATTGTGAATCGGTGAACGACTACATCTCGCGGGAGTTACTCGAGGACATTCTCGAAAGCGAGGAGGAGCACGTCGACTGGCTCGAGACCCAAATCGGCCTGATCGAAAAGGTCGGATTGGAGAATTTCCAACAGTCGCATCTCTGATCCCGGGCCGGGAACGCCAGTTTCAGACGGTATTTTCCCGCGAACTGGGGTATTTCCGGCCACCTTCAAAATCCCAGTTGTTAATGGTTCTCATTTGTATTACTTTTACGATTAACCGCAAAACAAGGACATTCGCCCAGCCTGCCTCGAACCATGTACATCTGTATCTGCAAGAACGTGACCGAAAAGGACATCCATGCCGCTGTCGAAGCTGGCGTGACCACGTTTGAGCATCTGACGGAATCACTGGCGGTTTCCACCTGTTGCGGTCAATGCGCCTGCGCTGCGGACGAATGTCTCAAACTCGCCCTGAATCAGGAAGCGCCGTCCGTCTCAGCAGGCCGCCTGACGAACTGAACGCCGCTGCGCACCTCGCGCTATCAACGAGCGTTAAAGTTTGAAGTCATCGGGCTGCGGTACCGGGGACTACCAGAATCACCCGTCGGCGCATTCAGGACAACGCGGATTGCGCTTGAAGCGCATCGTCTGCCACTCCATTGACAGTGCGTCGAGCAACAGTAAACGTCCATTGAGGTCGGTACCCGTACCGGTGATGACCTTCAGAGTCTCCATTGCCTGCACACTGCCGATCATCCCGAGCAGGGGTGCGATGACCCCGGTCTGTGAGCAGGTCTCGGCGACTGCCGATTCATTGGTATATAGGCAGCGATAGCACGGGCTTTCTTTCTGCCCCGGATGAAAGACGCTGACCTGACCCTCGAAGCGGATAGCAGCGCCGGACACCAGCGAGGTCGAGTGTTTGACGCACTGCCGATTGATCTGAAAGCGGCTTTGGAAGTTATCCGTGGCGTCAACTACAACGTCAGTGCGTGGCAGATACTCGTCGAAATCTTCATCCTCGAACTGGCGGTCGGTTATTTCGACGCTGACGTTGGGATTGAGTGCTGAAAGTCGACTGCGTGCCGATTCGACTTTCGCGCGCCCGATGTCGTCGGTGGCGTGAATAATCTGCCGCTGCAGGTTTGACAGCTCGACTGTGTCATGGTCGACGAGGTGCAGAGTCCCGACCCCGGCCGCCGCCAGGTACATCGCAATCGGGGAGCCGAGCCCACCGACACCGACGACAAGCACCCGTGCGTTGATGATCTTTTCCTGCCCCTCGATATCAATTTCGGGCAACAGTATCTGGCGGCTGTAGCGGAGTAACAGGTCATCGTCCATCAGCAAGGGTCCTAAAAATAGCTATTCCTTTTGCCGCTTCTATCGATCCCGGCCAGGCTAAACATGCACCATCACCCCGCCCTTGTGAAGGCGAAGCAAATCCGCGGATGGCCGTCTAGGTCCGTGGCGGTACCGATTGCAGCGTAGCCGAGTTCACGCATTAGGTTCGTTACAGCGGCCTGCTGGTCGAAGCCGTGTTCCAATACCAGCGCCCCCCCCGGTCGTAGCACGGTTCTCGCTGCGGTGGCCACTTGCGTGATTGCTGCCATGCCGTGTTCCTCGGCGAAGAGCGCCGCGGCAGGCTCGAAGCGCAGTGCGTCGTCGAATGTTTCCGTGGCGTGTCGATCAATATACGGCGGATTGCACACGATCATGTCAACCTGCGCCCTGGCGAAGGGCCGAAGCCAGTCGGAACGCACGCAGTGAACATTGTCGACACCGAGTTCCCGCAGGTTCAGTCTCGCGATGTCGAGCGACCGTGCCGAATAATCCGTCACTGTTATAGCTAGGTGTTTTCGTTCATGACCAAGCGCTGCAGCGATGGCGCCGCTCCCTGTGCCGAGATCGATTACCGAGCCATAACCTTCAGTGTCCGCCAGGCGAAGCGCCTGTTCGACCAGCATTTCGGTCGCGGGGCGCGGCACCAGCACATCTTCAGTGATCTTCAGCCTGAGGGACCAGAATTCAGTCTCGCCAACCAGGTACGCGAGCGGCTCACCGGCTGCGCGCGCGCGACACAATTTATCAACGTGTGCCGACTGCGGCGGACTCAGCGTACGCTCGGGCGCACGGTAAAGTTCAGCGCGGTCGGTGCTCAGGACATGGGCTAGCAAAACTTCCGCATCGAGTCGGCCATTGGGCAAGTCTTCGAACAGCTGGGCGGATTGTCTAAGTGTTTCTCCGACGGTTCTTAGCGCCGCGGGATGATCAGCCATCACCGAGCTGCGCCATCAGATCGGCATTGTGCTCGGTGACGAGCGGTTCGATGATCTGGTCGAGATCGCCGGCGATGATTTCATCAAGTTTGTACAGCGTCAGGTTGATGCGGTGATCAGTGATCCTGCCCTGGGGGTAGTTATAGGTACGGATGCGCTCGGAACGGTCGCCAGTGCCGACCAGGTTGCGCCGGGTCGAGGCCTGTTCCGCCGTTTGCTTGTCGCGCTCTGCGCGTAGCAGCCTTGATTGCAGCAGGCTCATCGCCCGCGCGCGATTTTTATGCTGCGAACGTTCGTCCTGGCATTCGACCACGACGCCGGTCGGCAGATGCGTCACGCGAATCGCCGAATCGGTTTTATTGACGTGCTGGCCCCCCGCGCCCGATGCGCGGAAGGTATCGATGCGCAGATCGCTTGGGTTGATCTGGATTTCCTCGACATCGTCTATTTCCGGCAGGACCGCCACCGTGCAGGCCGAGGTGTGAATGCGGCCTTGAGATTCAGTTTCGGGTACCCGCTGCACC
>CAXGUU010000005.1:0-27263 GCA_964012875.1 uncultured bacterium | reverse complement strand
GCGCTGCATTAGCTACGATTATACCCGTACCACGCTCGACTGATAGCCTTGACGACCAAGGTGGCCTACAAGGTATGCGACAAGCTGCTACCATGCGCCGCCCCCGCTCCTGCTAGAGATACTCACCGTATGTCGCTCAAGGTTATTGGTGCTGGCGTCGGCCGAACCGGTACAAATTCACTCAAACTTGCTCTAGAACTTCTGCTGGAGGGACCGTGCTACCACATGCACGAAGTTTTCCCGCACAAGGAAGACATCCCTGTCTGGCACGCCGCGGCACGCGGTGAAATGCCCGACTGGAACCAATTTCTTAAACCGTGGCGCGCGGTCATTGACTGGCCTGCCAGCGCTTTCTGGGAGGAAATTTACATCGCGAATACGGACGCCCTGATCCTGCTGTCCCATCGTGATGCGGACGCCTGGTGGGCGAGCGCGTCCAACACGATATTTCCGGCTTCGATGAGCGCACCAGACAGCGCCTGGCGGCGCATGGTCCTTGATCTGTTTGACAATCGATTTACCGCCAACATTGAAAACGAAAGGGCCGCGATCGACGCCTACAATGCCCATAATAGTGCGGTCAGAGACCGCGCGCCGCAAGATCGCCTGCTGGAATGGCAGCCGGGCGACGGCTGGGAGCCGATTTGCAACGCCCTCGAATTACCAATCCCTGACGAACCTTTCCCGCATGTGAATTCCACCGCGGCGTTCAAGGCACGCCAGCGGCGGGACAAGGATAAAGCTTGAACGCAATGGAAGCCTGTGCGCCCGGGCAGCGCTGGATCAGCAATACCGAGCCGGAACTGGGGCTTGGTATCGTATTCGAGGTGGCCGATCGCCGCGTGACGATGACATTTCCGGCGGGCGACGAGCGCCGAACCTACGTACTCGAAAATGCGCCCTTAACACGGGTCCGCTACCGCGTCGCAGATCGTATCCGCAGCGAGGATGGCGGCGAACTCATCGTCTCAGCAATCGAAGAGCGCGAAAAGTGTCTCGTCTACACCGGCATTAACCACCTCGGGCATGAACAACACCTGCATGAAATTGACCTCGACAGTTTCGTGCAATTCAGCCGACCACTTGAGCGCCTGTTCACCGGCCGAATCGATAAAAATGCCCGCTTCATCCTGCGGCAACAAACGCTCGCGCACCGGCACCAACTGCAAACCTCGCCGGTGTCTGGCCTGCTCGGTCCGCGGGTGCAGCTGCTCCCGCATCAGTTCTACATCGCAGACCAAGTGGCACAGCGCCATGCTCCCAGAGTCCTGCTGGCCGACGAGGTCGGGCTCGGCAAAACGATTGAAGCCGGACTCATCATGCATCGCCTGATGCTGACGGGTCGTGTCGAGCGCGTGCTGGTCGTTGTACCGGATAACCTGATTCACCAATGGTTGGTCGAAATGCTGCGACGTTTCAACTTGCAGTTCTCAATCCTCGATTCGGACACAGCAACGGAACTGGAGGCCGAAGACGGTGTCAATCCTTTCGAATCGGCCCAACTGATTTTGATACCGCTACAATTGCTTGTGGGTGAACCGAAACGTTTGCAGCAGGCGCAATCTGCGGGATGGGATTTGCTCGTCGTCGACGAAGCACATCATCTGCGCTGGGAGGAAGGCGCTGGCAGCCCGGAGTACACTGCCATACAGCAACTCGCCGATGCGACTCCGGCCTTGCTCCTGCTGACAGCCACCCCCGAACAACTCGGCGTCAGCGGGCATTTCGCCCGTCTGGCTTTGCTCGACCCGCATCGTTACAGCAGCCTTCAGGCATTCATTGCCGAGGAGGCTCAATACACACAAGTCAGTCACCTGGTTGAACGGCTCGGCGCGGCAAACAAAGAACTGGATGCTGAGACGACAGCCGCACTGAACGATTATCTTGGCGAGCAACGCGTCGACGCCTTTTTGAGCGACGCTGATCGTGACCCGCTGGTCCTTATCAGGGAACTCCTTGACCGCCATGGCACCGGCCGCGTGCTGTTCCGAAACTGCCGCGACAACATCAAGGGTTTTCCACAACGTCGACTGCATACCTACGAACTGGACCAGCCAAAGCAGTACGACAGTCAACTTGCTGACCGCCCGGTTGAGGCGCGGCTCACGCCTGAATGTGGCGAAGATGAAGCCTGGTTGGAATACGACCCGCGCGTCGCGTGGCTGATCAATTGGGTCAAAGCACACCGCGGCGAGAAATCACTACTCATCTGCGCCGAGGCTGACACCGCACAATCGCTTGAAGCATGGGTTAAGCGCCGCGGCATTCGTTCGGCAGTGTTTCACGAAGGCCTCGATTTAATTCAGAGAGATCGGGCGGCAGCCTACTTCGCGGACCAGGAAGAAGACTGCGAAATCCTGATTTGCTCAGAAATTGGCAGCGAGGGGCGCAATTTTCAGTTTGCGCACCATTTGATCATGTTCGATCTACCACTGAACCCCGATCTGCTGGAGCAACGCATCGGTCGCCTCGACCGCATTGGCCAGGCCCACACGATTGAGATTCACGTACCTGTTTTTACCGGCAGTGTCGGCCAGGTCCAGGCTGCCTGGTTGCACAGAGGTATCAACGCATTCGAGACGATTTGTCCGGCAGGTCCCGTCCTCTTTGCCGAATTTTCAGACCGCTTGCGACACTGCCTCGCTAAGCCACAAGACCGGCCCATGCTGGAGGCACTGATTACCGATAGCGCGGCCCGCACTAGCGAACTGCTAGCTGTGTTACAGGCGGGACGCGATCGGCTGATCGAAATGAATTCGTTCGATCCCGACCGCGCAGCAGTTGTGGTAGAGATGGTCGCGAAGAACGAAGCCCAAGGCGAATTAAGATCTTATATGGACCGGGTGTTTGACGCATTTGGCGTCGAGCATGAAGACAACGATACTGCCAGCGAAGTACTTCATCCGGGCGATCACATGGCCTGCGAAAATTTCCCCGGCCTGCCGGAAGGTGGCATCACGGCCACCTTCAGTCGTGAGCAGGCGCTTGGTCGCGATGACATGCATTTTCTGACCTGGGAACATCCGATGGTCAGCGGAGCCATGGACATGGTCCTCGGCGGCGAATTCGGCAATGCCGCCGTTGGCGTATTGAAGAACCCGCGGGTTCGGGCGGGCACAACTCTGCTGGAATGCTTGTTCGTTATCGTGTGCCCGGCTCCGCGTGACTTGCGAGTGGAGCGATTCCTGTCTCAGTCGAATCTGCGCATTGTCATCGACAGCAACGGCGAAGACATCACCAGCGAATTCGAAACTGAACAACTCAACTTGGCGATCCAAGATGTGCCCGGGCGAACCGCGCAGAAGATCACAAACCGGATGCGCACACAGATCGAGCAACTTGCCGACCAGGCAACCCATTTCTGCGAAGTACAGCAAGAGCCCATCGTCCGCGCAGCGCGAGCGCTAGCCCAGGATATTTATCTGGGAGAAATTGAGCGCCTGCGGCAGCTCTCAGAATTGAACCCGAATATTCGAGCCGAGGAAATCACTCAGATCGCAAGCGACAACGAAGCCAGTCAGGCCTTTCTGGGTAATGCCCAACTGAAGCTTGACGCCGTCCGGGTCGTCATTGCGGTCTAACGGCTGATTGCCATCAGCTTGAGGCTGGCCGCGCCTGAGCGGCGGTGGGTACTGTGACGCATCATTGACCTGGCGGGTGGCAACCCGGCGTTTTGGCCTAACCATTTGGTGCTGTCCTTGAACACGCCGAGCACGCGACAATGACCAACGCCGATCTCAAAACCGCCGCTACTAGCGTTGATACGACAACGACTGAAAATACATGGCGAAATATGAGGGCTTACGGGTTCTGCGGAAGACCTGTGTCACGAGGCGGTGGAGTTGCTTAATTTCATCGAGTAGCGTGCATCGACATCGACTACCCGGGCGGAACACGCGGCAGATTCGACGCTGATACCAGCCTGAGTACTGCCCACGCATAGCCGCTAGAATGACGCAGTTTTCCTTTGAGATCGCGTCATGTTCTATCTCCGTGTTCCACTCGCCCTCACGCTCGTTATGGCATTGGGTGGCTGTTTTCTGAATACCAATTCTGCCCGTGTCACTGCCGACTACCTGGCGACCAGGAAGAATGTCGGCGTGATATCGCTATTGACGCCACACGCCAATGTCAGCTACCTCGGCACTTCAGCCATGGATAGCCGCTTTTCTACGGCACTGATGACGGGATGGGACACTGACGCACTGGTATCGGAATTGATGGAACCACGATTGCGGGGCAAAGGGTTTACGGTGCAGACGCTGCCGCGCAATTCGGCGCTGGAGGAACTAGCACGCTCAGATTGGCGTGCGCCGGGTACTGACAGCGCGGAAGCGGAAATATATGCCCTCGGCCAATCTGCCGGGCTCGACATGATCGTGGTGGTGCAAGCCTACGTGAGCGAAGATTTCGTGACGCATACGAACCAGAAAATACGCGGCTTCGGCTTGCAAAAGGCGTGGGATACCGATGCCTTCGTCTACGGCACGATCTACGTCGAAGTGTATGACACCTCCCGGAATTTTGTCGCTGGCCAGGCCAGCGGGCAACAGGTCGCTGCAGCCGCGGAAGGTCTCTGGTCGAACAAATTCGAATCCAACAAAGGCCCGATTGCAGTCTCCGGCGATCAAGCGGAGCAATTCAAGGCGCAACTCAAAACCATCTTGTCGAATGCAATCGGCGTCGCCGCGCAGGAAGTCGGGCTGTAGCGCAATTCGGGTTTATTTCTCTTACACTACTTAAAAGCGGTCTCAAAGATAAACCGATTCGGGCTGCCACTCGTTTATGCACGGCAAGTAAACTGCTCTCGTCGCGCCGTGAACTGCGCGAAATCAGGTAACCTCGCGAACCTGTTTATTTTTGAGACCGCTTCCAGTTCAAACCGCCGGAGCGCGCGCCCATGAGTTATGTTGATGTCGTCGACAAGATCGACGTTCCCAAACCGCCCAGGTTCTACACCGAGCCTCAGTTTGAAACAGTCTTCGGACTACCGGTTGCTTATCGCCGCAAAGGGAGTGGCGAAGCCGTAGTGTTGCTACATGGCGCAGGCTTCACCCGCATGTGGATCCCGCTTTACGAACTGATGTCGGAAAAGGTCGATTTCATCGCGCCCGAAGCCCCCGGATTCGGTGAAACCCCGCAGCCCGACTGGGTGCGTCACTTCGACGATATCACCATCCTCTACGACCAGTTGTTCGAACAACTCGGACTTGATCAAATTCACCTCATCGGCTTTTCGATGGGCGGCTGGGCAGCAGCTGAATTCGCATCATTTTATCCGCGGCGCCTGAAATCGCTCTCCCTGATTGTACCGGTCGGCCTGCGCCTGCCCGACAACCCTGGCGTCGACATCTTCCAACTGGATCCGGCGGAGCTCATGGACAGACTGTTCAAGGATAAAACCGTGATGGAGCAGTGGCTGCCGGATCCCGAAAATTTCGACGAAGGCATCCATATGTATGCGGAGTTCTCAGCCGCGGCCCGACTCATGTGGGCGCCGCGCTACAACCTCGCACTTGAGCGAAGGTTGCAGCGCCTGACCTGTCCGACCCAGGTCATCGGCGGTGAGGAAGACCGACTCGTCCCAAACGATATGTCTGACAAATACGCCGACGTGTTACCGAACTGCAGGCTGACGCGCCTTGAGGGCACCGGCCACGAACCGCTGCTGGAACGACCGGAGCAACTAGCGCAAACGCTTTCGACTTTTATCGAGGAGGCGAAATAATGACCGCCGCACTGAACAAGCTACGCTTCTACTTTTTCCACCTGATGCCCTACCCGCACTTCCCGCCAGCGGAAGAAATTCAGTCAACCTGGGTGTCGCTATCGAACAAGTACTACGAACCGAAACGCGGTCGTGTGCTGTACAACGAGTACATCGACCAACTCGCGTCCGCCGAGGAGTATGGCTTTGACGGCTGCGGGGTTAACGAGCACCACGCCAATTTCTACGGCACCATGCCCTCACCCAACATTATTGCCGCGATGCTGGTGCAACGAACCCGACACATTCCCATCGGCGTCATCGGCAACGCTATTCCCTTGCATGGAAACCCGCTGCGCGTGGCCGAAGAAATCGCCATGCTCGACGTAATCTCCGGCGGGCGCATTATCTCCGGCTTTGTACGCGGCATCGGCTGCGAGTATTTCAACAACGGCGTTGCGCCTGGCGATTCGGTTGCGCGCTTCGACGAAGCTCATGACCTAATCATTAAATCGTGGACAGACGAAGGCCCGTTTACATGGCAGGGCGATCATTTCTACGTACCCAACGTAAACCCCGTTCCGCGGCCGATTCAGGATCCGCATCCACCAATATGGATTCCGGGCCAGGGCTCGCTTGAAACCCTGCAATTTATTGCCAGGCACCGTTACACCTACATGATGGTTTTCGCACCCCTTTGGTTTACCAAGCTCGCATTCGATGGCCTGCGCGAAGAGTGTCAGCGACTCGGCTACGACGCGCCGAAATCGATGTTCAACGCCTGCGTACCAACCTATGTTGCCGAAACAGACGCACAGGCACATCGTGAAGCGAAGGCACATTTACAGTGGGTCTTCAACACCGGCCTGAAAATCCCGGATCAGATTTTCTTTCCGCCGGGCTACATGACAACCAAGTCATTCCGTAACTTCGTCGGCTCATTGCAAAAAGGCAAAGTCAAACCGCAGCGGGATCTGAGTTACGACGAACTCGTCAAGGAACGCTACATCATCGTCGGCTCGCCGGAGACAGTGAAAAACGAACTCGGGCACTACTGCGAGCACGTCGGCGCCGGCGGCATGATTGGCGCCGGTTCACCGTTCGGCCCAATGCCCCATTGGATGGTCATGAAAAACATGCAGATCTACGCGGAGGAAGTGATTCCTGAATTCCGCGAAGCAGATGGCTTACCCGACTACCAACGGGTTCCGCCGAATGCACCCCGTTCACGCTCAGAACTCGCTGCCGTGGAAGGTAAGCCTGACGAACCAGCGCGCTCCCGCATTACCGGGGCTGAAGATCGTTTGATCGAGCATCGCTTTGCTCACGTCGCGGAGGTTATCGACGAGACGATGACACACCAAACGGACGAAGAGCGCCCTGCCTCAGCTGGATAGTGACCAGTAGCGTTCGACGATGCCGTCCTGGATTGCCGCCTGGATTGGGCTATTTGCCCTAGGCATGTTGATCGCGGTCATGCTGGATGCGGAGAACCGTCGCAAGAACCTGCCACTGGCCGCGGCGATGGCCGTGATCGTCGGCATCGTCGCCTATATTCTGGTTGCAAGATAAAACGGATCGCAGCGCGGTGCCGTAGCGACCGGCCTGGCGCCCTCGAAACCTATTGGCGTGATGGTCCGCAGCTTGGCGCGATCAGCAGTGATCCGTGTTGATACCGCTGAACGCCAGCCCGTCCCCCAGGTCGGCGCCACGTTTTTGTGCAGCGACTTAGAGAAAATTCTCCTGCGTATGTAGACGCGTCAGATGAATTCGCTTGATGCGCCAGGCGCCGTTAACTTTGACGTAGTCTTCGTGATAGTGCCCCCACCCCTTGAAGTGGCAGGTTGGGAGCATGACGTAGTCGAACATCGACCAGATGGCTTTAGCTGTGTCAGCCCCGGTCAATTCGATTTCCGGCATAAATCCCTGGTGAATCGATTGTGCACCGGTCATCAGGGACTTTACGCCCTCGACCAGATCAGCGCAGCCGTTGATTTCAATATCGAGCGGCAGATCATCGCTGGCGCGCGGCACCCCTTCGTAGCGCGCAAAGACGTCATCGGTAAAGCAGCTCGGCCATTCAGACCACTTCTGTGTATCCATTAAGCGAAAATAGCGTGCTTTCAGCTGCCGAATCCCTTCGAGGCTGTTCTGTTGCTCTATATTCATGTCGGAATCCTCCGTCTAGCAAAGTTAGCGGTCCATGCAAAAGTACTGTGCGAGCGTGCTGCAGTACAAGCATGCAATCGCGGTCAATGGATCAATGTGAGGTGGCTTCTGCCGCCCCCATACCGGTGATCGAGCGAACATACTGACCATCGAAAGCTCGAATTTCGTCGCGTGCACGCGGACTTCTATCGGTCAATGACACTACGAAGATCACCACAAATGCAGTCACCATCGAAAACAGCGCCGGGTACCGATACGGGAAAATGGCTCGCTCAAAGCCGAGGATTTCAACCCACACCGTAGGGCCGAAAATCATGCATGCCACCGCAACCACAAGTCCCGTGCTGCCACCGACCACGGCGCCGCGGGTAGTAAGGCGACGCCAGTACATCGACAAAATCAACACCGGAAAATTCACGCTCGCGGCAACCGCGAAGGCGAGCAGCACCATGTAAGCGACGTTTTGTCCTTCAAAGATCATGCCGAGTACTACGGCGACAACGCCGAGTACGAACGACGCAACGCGCGACAAACGTACCACTTCTTCTTCGGTGGCCTCGCCCTGTTTGAAGACATTCGCGAACAAGTCATGCGAAACCGCCGAGGCGCCGGACAGGGTCAGCCCCGATACCACCGCAAGAATGGTGGCGAAGGCGACTGCGGAAATAAAACCGAGAAACAAATCACCAGCCGCCGCTTCCGCGAGATGAATGGCCGCCATATTATTGCCGCCACGTAATGAATCGCCATCCAGGAACTCGGGGTTCTGCGATACCAAGACGACCGCACCGAATCCCATGATGACCGTGAGCAGGTAGAAATAGCCGATGAGTCCGGTCGCGACGAAAGCGGATTTTCGAGCTTGGACTGCATCCGGCACAGTGAAGAAACGCATCAGAATGTGCGGCAGTCCCGCGGTGCCGAACATCAGGGCGACACCGAGAGACATCGCCGATATCGGATCGCTGACCAGGCCTCCGGGGGCGAGGACGTCGTACCCTTTGTCGTGCACCGACACCGCCGATTGAAACAATTGCTCGAGAGAAAAATCGAAGTTAGCCATCACCAGAATCGCTAGTACCGTCGAGCCGGCCAGCAACAGGCAGGCTTTGATAATCTGCACCCAGGTCGTCGCAATCATGCCGCCGAAGCTGACATAGAGCACCATTAATATGCCGACGACGATCACAGCAGCCTCGTAAGGCAATCCGAACAGAACCTGTATCAGCGTGCCGGCACCAACCATCTGGGCGATTAGGTAAAGCACAATGACCACCAGCGTACTGCAGACGGACAATGTACGGATCGGCACTGCGCTTAAACGGTAGCTAACGGCATCGGCAAAGGTATAGCGGCCCAGGTTCCGCAGACGCTCTGCCAGCAGAAACAAAACTAACGGCCAGCCCGCCAGCCCGCCGACGGAATAAATCAGTCCATCATAGCCGCTGGTGTAGACCAGTCCGGAAACGCCGAGAAAGGATGCCGCGGACATGAAATCACCGGCGATTGCGAGACCGTTCTGGGTCCCAGTGATAGCGCCGCCTGCAGCGTAATAGTCACTCGTCGTTCGGGTGCGCCGGGCGGCCCACCACGTGATGGCAAGGGTAGCCGCGACGAAAACCATGAACATCCCAATTGCAATCGCATTGATCTCGCGTCGCGGTTCTGCGCCCGGCAACGTACCGCCATCGGCGCTTGCAAGCGCCGGCCACCAGAGAGGCAAAAGCGCCACCAAAATTGCCGCAACAATGACGATTCTCACTTGCGGCAGCCGTCTGTCGTGTCCGTAGCCGCGCCTGATTCAAGCCGCTCGACTATCGCGCGGGTGCGACTGTCAAATTCGCCGTTCGACCGCCATACATAAAGGCCGGTGAGTGCAAACCCGAGCACAATAATGGCCACGGCAACAGGGATACCCCAGGTAATCACAGTATCGGGGCCGAGTGGGGTGGCCAGAAGGTCCGGCCAGAACGCGACTACGAGAACGAACCCGTAGAATCCACTGGTTATCAAGGCAGCGAGGGTCCAGTTAAAGCGTGCCCTCGATCGCTGCAACGCTTGAAATTCCGGGTCGTCAAAAATCTGTTGGTAGAGTTTCTGCACGATAAGTCGGCAACGCGCCCCGATGCGGTGAACAATTGCCGCCGAAGCTTTGAAGGAATTACCAGAGTCGCGTCGAGGCCAATCGTGCGCCCTCAGCAAGCGCAGCAAATTTCGCCCATACCACTGTTGGCGCGACCATCTCCCACCCTGCGAACGTGCCGAATCCACAATCGGCGCCGGCGATCACCCGCTCCTTGTCACCGACTGCGTCCACCGCCTCCAGAATCCGGCTGCAAATAACTTCCGGATGTTCAATGTAGTTAACGGTCGAATCGATAATACCGGGAACCAGAATAACCTCCGGTGGCAACGGATTGGCTTTTAACGCAGCGTACTCGTGCTGGTGCCTTGGGTTTGCGAACTCAATGGAAAAAGCACCCACCTTAGCTTCACGGATCACCGGCAAAATGTCTGCCAGCGGTACGTCACAGTCGTGTGGTCCGTCATAGTTGCCCCAACATACGTGCAGTCTGATGCGGTCGGCAGGAATATTCTGGCAAGCCTGGTTGATGGCATCGATATGGATCGCGATCGTGTCCTGGAATTGCTGCAACGAATCGTGCTGAAACAGGCCATGTCTTTCCATCGCGAGATCAGGACAATCAAGCTGCAACAGATAACCGCGCTCATGGATCAATTCGTACTCTTTTTGCATTTCGCGGGCGACCGCCCGGACGTAGGCCTCATGGGTATCGTAAAACTTGTTCCCGAGCGTGGTGCAGACAATGCCCGGGCATGCGGCGGTCATAAAGCTTTCGGTGTAGCGGCCGGCATAATCTTTCAAGGCGCCGTCAAACATGTCGCACTCGCGCCGGGCGGGGGCTAAATCCGTATAACTCACTTCCGCGCTTGCAGCAGGCGCATCGAAGACCTTCGATGAGGTCATACCGCGATTGGCCCAAATCGCGCCGAAATCCGGATACTGCGCAAAGTCCTTGAACAGCATGCGCTCGCTGGTCGACCCGAAGCCCGACAGGCGTTGGCCGACGTAGGTCTGAAAACCAACCCTGGGTTGTTCGCCATCGTTGATGACGTCGACGGCAGACTCAATTTGCTTCTCAACGCAATGTCGAACACCGGCCGCGCCCAGCTCGTCGAGTCGGCGTTCGTCTACGCTCTGGCCATCCTCCTGGGCGATCAGCAGCGCGGAAAGTCGAGGATCACGCGGCAAACTGCCAACATGAGTGGTCAAAATTCGCTCGTCACTACGCTTCATTTTTAGCGCCTCCCCAGGGGCGAAAGCAAGACAGGTGCGCAGTGTACACGCAGCGACGTCCGGGTTTCAGCACAACCAGCAGTTGAACAAAATACCAATGTCGCAGTCCGAGCCAGCGATGAAACGGATTCCGTTCACGTTTGCATTCGCTGCACTCACTACTATGGTGGTGGCTGCAATAGTACAGGGCCGCGAGCCATCAACCCTTGCAATGGGTGTGTCGCTACCCGAATTTACCCAAACAGGCACGGACCAGTGGCTGAACAGCGCACCCCTCAGCGTTGCACAACTCACGGGCAGGGTTGTCTTGATCGGCTTCTGGGCTTTTGAGTGCTAGAACTGCTATCGCTCGTTTCGATGGATGCGCGAACTTGAGGCACAATTCGCCGATCGACCGTTCCAGGTGGTCAGTGTTCACAGCCCGGAATTCGAACGGGAAAAGAACATCGACTCGGTTCGGGCAAAGGCAAAGGAATTCAGGCTCAACCATCCCATCATGGTCGACAGCGACCTCGCCTTCTGACGCGCCATGGGTAATTGCTACTGGCCAGCTTACTACCTGGTCGATAAACGTGATCGGGTACGCAACGTATACGTTTGTGAAGCACGATCGGGTGACTCGCAGGCGCGCCGAATTCAGTTTGCGATATCGGCGCTGCTTGCCGAATAGGTCATGCGGCGAAGATTGCACACAGGTTCGCCCGGCCCTTGACTTAAACGTCGGCATTCGTAAATCTCGCTCGCTCCGTCCACAGAGAACCGCTGCCAATGGCCGGCCTATTGTCGAAAGACCGCATCGTCGCGGCTCAGAACTTCAACCGCTGGCTCATCGCTCCGGCAGCGCTTGGAATACACCTGTGTATTGGCTCGGTCTATGCCTGGAGCCTGTTTAATCCGGCCCTGGTGAAGCGCGTTGGCGTTGTTACCAGCGCTGCGGACGATTGGTCGCTGAAAGGCGTAGTCTGGATTTTTACGGTGGCAATTGTCGTGCTTGGGTTGTCGGCCGCTTTTGCCGGGCGCTGGCTGGAGCAGGTGGGTCCGCGCAAAGTAGGTGTCGTCGCAGCTTGCGCCTGGGGCGGTGGTTTCATGGTGGGTGGACTTGGCATCGTCACGGGTCAGCTGTGGCTGGTTTATCTGGGTTACGGCGTCATCGGCGGATGCGGCCTGGGATTGGGTTACGTCTCACCGGTAAGTACATTGATTCGGTGGTTCCCTGATCGCCGCGGTATGGCAACGGGTATTGCCATCATGGGGTTTGGCGGCGGCGCAATGCTCGGCAAACCGATGATTGACGGCTTTCTGCGCCTTTACTACCAGGCACCCGAATATCTGGGTTCGGTCGCGGAGATCAAGCTGGTTACCGAGGCCGGGCGCCGCCTGACCGATATCGGCGGAACCCTAACCGAAGTCGTTGTCGTCGGCGCCAACGACGTCGCTGGCATGCTGGTACCCGGCCCCGAGGGCGTCTACCTCATTGGCACCGGCACGGTCGGCGTCGCACAGACCTTTTTTACGCTGGGTGCCATTTACTTCGTAGTGATGTTGATTGCAGCGTTTTCCTATCGCATCCCGGCGCCTGACTGGCAACCCGTCGGTTACAAGCCACCGACGGAAGAAAACGAAACAAAATCCATGATCACCTTACACGATGTGGATATCGACGAGGCCCTGAAAACGCCTCAGTTTTATCAACTCTGGATCGTGCTCTGCTTTAACGTCACCGCAGGCATCGGCGTGCTCGCTGTCGCCAAAACAATGATGACGGAGATCTTCGGGACCACCCTGCCGGGTATTGTTGATCTCGAGTTTGCGGCCACCTATGTCCTGATGATCAGTCTGTTCAATATGGTTGGCCGTTTCTTCTGGGCCAGCACCTCCGACTACATCGGTCGCCGCAACACTTACTACATATTTTTCGGCCTCGGTATCGCGCTTTACTGTTCAATTCCGTTTTTCGCGCAGCAGGTCAGCGCCGCCCCGGCCACTGTATGGCTGGTTGGCTTTTACGCGGCCACTATGCTCATCTTCACGATGTATGGCGGCGGATTTGCGACCATCCCGGCCTACCTTGCCGACATTTTTGGCACGCGCTACGTTGGCGGCATCCATGGACGGCTGCTAACGGCCTGGAGCACCGCCGGCGTACTTGGTCCTCTGGCCATCACAACCTTGCGCGAAAACGCGGTCACCGCGGCAATTCTCGATTTAAGTTCGCGAATCGATCCAGCGCTGTTCAGATCAAGCTTCGGCGCTGGCCTTGATCAACTGGAACAACTGACAGCGGCCAAGACTGTGACCATCGCCAAACTGATGGAGATCGCACCGGCCGGCACGCCTGATCCGACGCCGCATCTGTACAACCAGACGATGTACCTGATGGCATTTCTGTTGTTTATCGCGCTGGTCGCCAACGGGCTGATGCGACCGGTCGACTCGAAACACCATATGAAATCGGACAGCTAAGTTGCTGAGCAGCAACCGCCCGACGACGCTGGCGCTTTAAGGAGAACCGGCACCCGGTACGTCAACGGTGCAGACTTCAATACGGGCTTTTTTGCCGCCGGCACTGATATCTTCAATTTCTCCCTCAAACGTCAGCGCAAACAGCGTCCGGCCGTCAGCGCCGCCCAGGTTACAGGCGACCGCCCGTTTACCGTCATCTGCAGCGATAGTCTCGACAATCTTTCCGCCCTCGGTGACGCGCAGAAATTCGCCAGCGCCGAAACTCGAAACCCAGATCGCCCCTTCCTGATCAAGGCAGATACCATCCGGCGTGTGGTCGCCAAGCGACGCCCACACCCGTCTATTTGTAAGACTACCGTCAGGGCCCAGGTCGAACGCTGTCAATTGGCTGGCAAACGTTTCAGCACAAATCATCGTGCCCGTGTCGGTAATCACCGCACCATTCGGGAAATTCAATTCTTCCGCCACCACGGCCACCGTACCGTCCGGCGCGACGCGCACCATACTGGCGAGCTTCGCTTCTTCTCCACTGAAAAGGTCGTAACCAAAGTTACCAACGTAGATATTGCCGGCCGCGTCTACGACCGAATCATTGATATCACCGCCGGCGAGCTGGCTGATGTCGGCGTAATCGCTCAAAGAACCATCGCCGCCGACGACGACCAGTTTTCTATCAGCCATGGAAACGGCGACCAGGCGCCCGTCGGGCAGAAAATTCAAGCCTGACGGCCGATTGGGTACATCTGCAATTTTCGTCGTGTTGCCAGAGGCAGTCACAGTGTGAATCGCATGCCCCCACATGTCGGAAACATAAAGCCTATCGTCCCGCCAGCGCGGGCCCTCAAGAAAAACGAAACCTTCGGCCAGAACGGATAGTGTTTTGCTGGGCATGTAGTCCTCTCACCTGGGTGCACACGATTTACATGAGCGGCTCAAACTAGGACCGCGCGGTCAAAGTGTCAATCTTCTTTGTTCCCGAGGCCGAACAACCGCTCAAGCTCGGCCCGGTTAGCGCCGAGTTCGGTGCTCGCCGGTGGCGTGGTCGCACCAAACAGGGCAGCAAGTTCGGCCTGTGCTTTAGCCGTCGCGTCGTCGTTGGCTGGCTTGAAGGCGTGTCTCGAAAGCCTGAGGTAATCACAAAAATTCGCACGTTCCTTATTGATGACCGCTGCCGCGACCGGTTCGTCGCAACCGTCGGAGACAGCCGGGTTATAAAACTCGCACATCCGGCATACGTGGAGATCAGCATCGCACCCCACACAGGTCTCCTCGCGGCGAAGCGGTTCGCGGTCCGTGACTACGGCCTTGCCGCAGCGCCAGCAAAGCACTGGATGTTCTGTCATCGGCGATACCACATGCTCGGATTCGCGATCTCTCTCAGTTGCGATCAAATCGCGACAGCGAATAGGGCTCCAGATCGATTTCAGGTGCTCTCTGGCAAATCAGATCGGCGACCAGTTTGCCCGCGGCCGGGGCCATGGTCCAGCCGAGGTGCCCGTGGCCGGCGTTCACAAACAAACCGCGCACCGGCGTAGCGCCCATGACGCCAACGCCGTCAGGGGTCATTGGTCTGAAGCCGCTCCATTGCACAACGTCATCAGGGCCGAGGCTCGCTGCGGACTGCGGAAACACGTGTTTCACGAGGCGCAACAGATTGGCGATTCTCCCCGGCGACAGCGTTGCGTCGAAGCCGGCGAATTCTGCTGTGCCCGCCACCCGCATCCGATCGCCCAAGGGACAAACCGCCGCGTGGAAGTGCTCGTCGATGACGGGGACTGTCGGCCGTGGCGACCACGTGTCCATGGGCAGCGTCAGGGAATAACCCTTCACCGGCTGGACCGGGACGGCGATCCCACAGGTCCGCGCAAGCGCGCCGGAGTAACTGCCAGCGGCAATGATGCAGGAGTCGGTCGGCAAGACCTCTGACGCTGTACGAATGCCTCGCACTTCATTGGCTTCAACTTCGATGCCGTGCAGGGTGGTGTTCAATTCAATTTTTCCACCTGCTTCAATGAAGCGTTCAGCAAGCCCGCGACAAAATAGATGGGCGTCGCCCGAAACGTCGCCGGGAAAATGAACGCCGCCGGCGATTTCATCACCGATAGCCGCGAGCGCCGGCTCAAGCGCCACGACGCCGGCCGAATCGAGCGCGGCATATTCGATCCCAAAGTCGGCGCCGCGCGCAGCGATCGCAACAGCGTTTTCGAAATCGGGCTGGCTGCGATAGATTTTCAGTGTGCCGCGATCCTGACGCAGGAAATCGGGCACGACAGCATCGAGATGCTCGTTCAAAACACTCAAAGAGTAGTCCGCCAAGCGCGTATTCTTCTCAAGATTCTGATCAAACTTGCGACGGGTCGAATTCCTGAAAAAAGACCAGGTCCACCCCAGCATAGAAGGAACGACGCGGGGTCGAATCAAAAGCGCGGCATCTTCGTGGCCCAGATTCCTGAGTGCCTGCCACACCACGCCCGGCTCATTCCAAGGGCTGGCCTGGCTCGCATGCAACATCCCACCATTGGCGAAGCTGGTCTCAAGACCAATACCCTCGCGCCGCTCGTAGACAGTCACCGCGCAGCCGGACTGGCGCAGAAACCATGCTGTGGTCAGGCCGAGTAGTCCGCCGCCAATTACTGCGCACTTCATATTTATCCGCCGCCCCTGAGCGTCTCCCGTTCTTAGGACCTGTTGCCCTTTTGTAATCGAATACTGTTGCCCCCGAATGACCACCAGACCAGGCTGGACGAGCGAATTTTGGTTGCTCCGAATAAGCGCAGCACAACACTGTATGGGGAGGAGTCAGGGGCAACCCAGAGATTTGATTCCATTTCGTTTAGGCTGCGTCCATTTTGATGTCCAACGGCCTTGACCCGCGCTGATGTAGCGGGGCTAAACGGCACTCGCTTGGCCCTGGTGGGCCGCAAAAATGGACTCAGCAGCATTGAACTAAAAATGAGCAACAGACCCTAAGTGTGGCTGAACACTGCGGATAAATCACTTTCGTTTACCGCTCCGGGTGCGCTGTAGAATTTGGCGCAAAAAAAAGCCGGCACAAGGCCGGCTTTCGAAATTCTTCGCCAGATGCTCAGACGACAGTGTCCTTGATCGCCTTCATGGCAGTCGCGCGGACCGAGAGACTCGCGGGGCGTGCTTCTACTTTAACCATTTCTCCGGTGAACGGATTGCGCGCCATGCCGGCTTTTCGTGCAGGTTTCTGAACTCGGCGAAGCTTGACCCCAACTTCCGGAACCGTGAATTCGCCGGAACCGTTTTTGATCAGATGGCGGGCAGCGAGTCCCTTGGTCGCGACCAGAACAGCCTGAACTTCTTTTTTCGTCAGACCGGTTTCTTCTGCGAGTGCCGCAAGAATTGCGGATTTGGTTTGTTTGTCTTTAATGGCGTTTTTTTTGCTCATACATCCTCCCGTGACAGGTGGTAGCGTGGTTAACGATTGGCAGTCGGGTGCAGGTGCTCACACCTTATGACGGATATGATCGTGCGGGCCTGTCGTCACGACGGTTACCAACCAGATTTTATTAATGTTCTTGAAGCCTCAAAGTCGGTGCCGTTGGGCGGGTCGACTTGTTTTTGGTGCCATGACTCGAGCCGGTCCGGACGGACAGGTCGGAAACGACGGCGCTACTATAAGCCGGATTTCCCAAATTGGAAGCCTTGACATACAAAAATAATGCGCGATTTATGCAGGAAAACGCCTACTTTGAAGCTCGCGTCGCGGCCGGCGGCTGCGAATTAGCCGGCCGCCGGCTCCGCCTTTTGGCTCAGCTGCTGCTCGAGCATGGACAGCGCGTCGACAGCAGGCATCTTCAAATGTACGTCGACAGCTGCGCTGAGCTCGGTATCATCCGGATTGATTTCAGCGGTAAACGTGCCTCGCTGCCGAGCCGATAGCACCGGCTCGTAGATGTACGGGAAACCAGCAGTCGTGCCGATGGCCAGTATGACGTTGAAGCCTACCGCCAACTCCCGTTCGTAGCTGGCTAATGCTTGTGGCGGAAGCATCTCGCCAAAAAGCACGACATTAGGGCGAACAAGACCATCGCAGTATGCACACCTCGGCGGCAGATTGGAAAAATCGAAATCCGTCGTCACGAACCTGCGCTCGCAATCGCTACAAAACAGATCGTCGAAATTTCCATGTAGCTCCGTGACGTGCGCACTACCTGCGCGGCGATGAAATCCATCCACATTTTGAGTGATGATGTAAGTCTCAAAGTGCCGTTCCCACGCGCACAGTATGCGGTGCCCTTCATTCGGCTCGGCCGCGCTGCAGGCTTGACCGATCTGCGCAATGTATTTCCAGGTCAGCGCCGGGTTTCTAGCCATCGTGTAGGCGTGCAAAATCTCTTCGATGGGCATGCCCGCCTCTACTTCGATGCCGTCGTAGAGTCCGCCAATGCCGCGATAGGTTGGCAATCCGGATGCAACAGACATCCCGGCCCCAGTCAATATGGCGACGCGCTCTGCGCGTTTCAAAGCGCTGGCGACTTTCTCTAACGAACTGCTGATTTCGCTCATCTCCTGCCTTTGCTGAATTCAGAGCCTGTTGCCGGTGACGAACCGCCACCGCCGTACCAAAAACATATTCTATGAGCGATGATTGCCGTATGAAAATTCTCGTTGCAACCGATTCTTTCAAGGGTAGCCTGGCGGCTGACGAGGTTGCTGGCGCTGTATGCGGTGGCTTAAGGCGCGTACTGGGTGATGTGCAGGTGACCTGCCTGCCGCTCGCGGACGGTGGTGAAGGCAGCCTGGAGGTCATGCTGCGCAACGGTGGGCGCTCAATCAGCATGAATGTGTGCGGTTCCACCGGTAAAAAGATGCCCGCGCGCTACGGTATTTTCGAGAATGGGGGGACAGCATTCGTCGAAATCGCCCAGGCATGCGGCTTTATCCATCTCCGCGACGAAGAGCGCAATCCATTGCAGACGACCAGCGCTGGGGCTGGTGAATTATTAAGTGCGGCAATAGATAAAGGTGCAAAACGCCTCATCGTTGGCCTCGGCGGCTCCGCCACCAACGACGGCGGAGCAGGCATGCTGCAGGCGTTGGGATTGCGCTGTAGAAATGCCGCCGGCAACGTCATCATGGAGCCGCTAAATGGCCGAACTATCGGAGGTGTCTGCGAAGTCGAAACGTCGGCCCTCGATGACCGATGTTCGGACCTTGAAATCATCATCGCAAGTGATGTCGATAACCCGCTACTAGGCACCGAGGGCGCAACGCGAATTTTCGGGCCGCAAAAAGGCGCCTCGCCGGCCATGGTTGAGGAACTCGAAAGTAACCTGGCGAGCTTTTATGACGTCATCGAAAAGGCATTCAACCGCCGCGTTCGGCATTTGCCCGGAGCTGGCGCCGCCGGCGGAATCGGGGCAGCACTACTCATCATGCCAAACGCCAGCCAACGATCGGGATTTGAACTGATCGCCGAACACCTCGATCTCGAAAATAAGATCAAAGACAACGACATTGTATTAACCGGCGAAGGCCGCCTCGACAGGCAGAGCTTATTCGGGAAAGTGCCGCTCGGTGTCTCTGGGATTTGCCGGAAGCACGATACGCCTGTGGTCGCCATCTGCGGTGCTTGTGAACAAGGCATCGAGAGCGAACTCGCTCCACATTTCGACGCGATCGAGATTGCTTTGAGCAAACCGATGACAGAAAAAGAAGCGTTCGTAATGGCTACAACGAACGTCAGCGACGCCGGAGTGCGGGTTGGACAGTGGCTCAAACTGATACTGCGATAAGCCTAGTCCAGCACCACGATTTCAGCTCCTCGTTGACTTGACGCCCCATTCACCCTAGCTTTAGCGTCGGAACGTTGTTCCAGGTTCCTCAAGCGCAAGCGCGAGGTTAAACGGGAAGCCGGTGTGCGATTGACCTCGCGAACCCGGCACTGCCCCCGCAACGGTAAGTGAGTAGTCGCATTCTCACGCCACTGTGCAGGTGACACGCGTCGTCGCCAGCATGGGAAGGCGAATCGGCAAGGTGAAAGCCCTCACGAGTCCGGATACCGGCCTGAAGCACGCCCAGACATTCGCGGGGAGCGAGTGACGGGACGCGATCTCAGCGCCTTTTCCCCGCAACCACTGGCACCATCAATTCCGCGGGTGAGCGGGAAAGGCAACTTTATGAGAACCATTTCAATCGTGGCAGCGATTTACGCTCTGGCCACTGCGGCACCTGTATTCAGTCAGTCCGCGGAAGACGAAATTGTGATTACTGCGACGCGTGAGCCAAAACCGCTCCGCGACGTCGTACCCACTGTTCAGATTATTACGCAGGCCGATATTCAACGGCTGCAACCCAAAGATCTATCAAGCCTGTTGGGCCGTCTGAGCGGCGTCACATTCCGTGATTCAGGTGGCCGCGGCTCGGTGGGTGGCGTATCCATTCGCGGCACCGCGTCTACCCAGTCAATCATATTGATCGACGGCGTCAGAACGTCGAGTGCGACCATTGGAGCAACTTCACTGGAAGGTCTGCCCGTCGAAACGATCGAGCGTATCGAACTCGTCAAAGGGCCGCTTTCTGGCTTGTACGGCGCCGACGCAATCGGCGGCGTCATTCAGATATTTACCAAACAGGGCGGTGCTCAGCGCATCGCACCGACCGTTCATGCCGAATTTCGTACCGACGACACCCAGCAGTACACGGCCGAACTCGGTGGCGGCAACGAGCGCGGCGGCTTCCATTCAGTGTTCAGTTACGAAACCACAGGGGGTATCGACCGTACTTCAATAAAAACCGGCGGTAATCATGACCGCGATGGATTTAAAGAATTGGCATTTAGTGTCAATGGGCATTATCGGCTGGTTGACGATCTGTTGGCGCGAGTATCCATCCTCCGCACGGACGCGCACAGCGAATTCGACAATACGTTCGGCGCGGACACCGGTTTCGATTCAGACACCAAAGCAGAAAGCAGCAGTCTTAAGCTTATTTACACGCCGCTCGATCGATTACGACTGAGTTTCGATGCAGGCTACTTCAAGGATAAAAACATAACGCCAGTCTTTTTCTCCGACGTGACTACCCGACGCATGAGTCTGTCATTTGAGGCCGACTATGAATTGCACGACAATCACACCGTTTCCGGCGGCGTTGATTTCTACGACGATCGCGTTGCCACGTTGAGCGCTTTCAGTGAAACCTCGCGTGACAACCTGGGTGGGTTCTTTCAGTGGCAGGGGCGCTACGGAAATCTGGCCATCGTCGGCAACGTACGACATGATGATAATGAGCGTTACGGCGACCAAACCAACGGCAGTGTGGCGCTTGAATATCGCCTCAGCGACAATCTTTCGGTAATGGCAAGCTTCGGTACGGCTTTCCGGGCGCCGAGTTTTAACGATCTGTTTTTCCCTTTCTTCGGCAATCCTGACATCGAACCCGAAGAATCTGAAAATATTGAGTTCGGAATATCAGGACAGCACCTCAACGTCGACTGGAGAGCGAGCTACTTCCATACCGACGTCGATAACCTCATCGGGTTCGATGCCGCGACGTTCACGGCCAACAATGTATCCAAGGCAACTTTGCAGGGCGTCGAGCTGGCGTTCACAACGCAAATCGCTGGCTGGACTTTTGATGCGGGCTTCGATTACCTCGACGCCGAAGACGACACAACGAACGAGTATCTTGACGACCGTGCGAAATTTTCTACTGATGTACAACTCTATCGCCAGCTCGGCCAGTTCGATCTTGGGCTGGATCTACAGGCCGAGAGCGGCAGGCATGATCTGCGGGGTATGTCGATCGACGGTTTTGTCGTGCTGGGCGCGAGCGCAAGCTACCGCTTCGCCCGCTATCTGCGATTCTCCGCCCGCCTGGACAATATGTTCGACGAGGATTACACGCAGAACCTCATCAGCGCGACGGAACACTACCGCACCTATGGCCGCACCTTCCAAATCGGTGTGCATGCACAGTATTAGAAGCAGCGTAACTCGCTAAATGAGTATGAGCACGACGCTGATGATTCAGGGGACCACGTCTGATGCCGGCAAATCGACGCTGGTCGCAGGCATCGGGCGCGCGCTCAAACGCCGGGGAATATCGGTGGTGCCGTTCAAGCCGCAAAACATGGCGCTTAACAGCGCAGTCGCCGTCAATGGTGGCGAGATTGGACGGGCCCAGGCCCTGCAGGCACAGGCCTGCGGGCTGCCGCCATCAACAGATATGAATCCGGTGCTGCTGAAACCGAAATCAGATGCCGGCGCGCAGGTCATTGTTCAGGGCCAGCCGGTGGGCGACATGGATGCCGTGGAATACCATCGCTACAAACCGCGGGCGCTCGAGGCTGTCATGGCCTGCTATTCGCGCCTGCGGGAAGCTCACGATGTGGTGCTCGTCGAAGGTGCAGGCAGCCCGGCGGAAATCAACCTGCGCGAAGGCGACATCGCCAACATGGGATTTGCAGAGGCTGCCGGTTGCGCTGTTATCATCGTTGTCGACATCGACCGCGGCGGTGCGTTTGCACACCTGAAAGGCACTTACGACTGCTTGTCGCCGACAGAACAGGCGCGCACGCTCGGGTTTGTGATCAACCGCTTCCGCGGTGACCCGAAGCTCCTGGACCCTGCGCTTTCCTGGATTGAACGAGCGACCGGGAAACCAGTCTTTGGCGTGCTGCCATACCTTCAGGAACTAATGCTCGACGCGGAGGACGCGCTACCGACCGCGACACAGTCGCTCGAACATCCCGACTGCCTCAGGGTCGCCGTACCGGCATTGCCGCGAATCAGCAACCACACGGATTTTGACGGTTTTCGCTACCGGTCGGATGTCGAGCTCGTATTTGTGGGCCCAGGACGTGATATCCCGGATTGCGACCTGATCATCCTGCCGGGCACCAAGCAGGTGGTCGACGATTTGAAATGGTTGCAGCAACAACGGTGGCCGAAAGCGATTAAACGCCACTTGCGCTACGGCGGTAAGCTTTGCGGCATATGCGGCGGTTTCCAGATGCTCGGTCAATCGATCGCAGATCCGCGGCATGTCGAGTCCGATATCAATCACTACACCGGTCTGGAATTGCTGCCGTTCGCGACGACTTTGTTGGAGCGCAAGCGCGTCGTGACAAAAACCGGACGCCTTATCGGGCTCGACGCGAACACCGAAGCCAGCGGCTATGAGATTCATTGTGGTGAATCTGAAGGTCCCGCTTTAGGTCGGCCTCTGATTGAATACACAGATGATTCCGGTTCCGGTTTTGACGGCGCAGTTTCCGAGGACAACCAGATTATCGGCACCTACTGGCACGGCCTGCTCGATACACCGGCGTGTCAAAATGCAATCATCCAGTGGGTCGGTAAGCCACCGGGGCGTGCCGTTGATCTTGCGAGTCTGCGCGAAAGAAATCTTGATCGGCTGGCCAGCGAAATCGAGCGCAACATCGATTTGCAACAGCTCTTGAGCCGCGCGCGCCTCGGCACTAGTCCTGCGTATTAAGGTATGGCTGTTCTGACCGGTCATCGCCGTGCCTCGGTATCAGTTGTGATCACGGGCCTGACGCTAACTTTGCTCGTCGCCTCCATCTATGCCCTGCTTCAGGGGCCAATCTCCATTGCGCCGCAAACGGTCTTCGACACGATCTTTCGACACGGCGACGGCGTGGATTCGCCGCACAAGGCGATTCTCACGGAAATCCGCCTCCCCCGCCTCTTGCTCGCAATGCTAGTCGGCGCGGTGCTGGCTGTATGCGGCACCGCCATGCAGGGCCTGTTCCGCAACGCGCTGGCGGATCCGTCTCTGATCGGCGTCACGAGTGGTGCTTCCGCGGGGGCAGCCTGCGTGATCGTGCTTGGTTCATCGTGGCCGTTACTCTTATCGGAACTCGGCCTACCCCTGGTCACAATCGGAGCCGCCCTGGGCGGGTTCGTTTCGGTCATGCTCGTTTACCGACTCGCGACCAATGACCGAGGAACAGCTGTTGCGACCATGCTGCTCGCAGGGATCGCGATTGGCGCTATCGCTGCGGCCGTTTCAAACCTCTTCAGCTATTTCGCCGATAACGACATGCTCCGCCGGATCAGCCTGTGGCAGATGGGTAGTCTAGAGGGCGCGAACTGGCCGAGAGTGCTGCTGATTGCAGTCTTCGCACTGCTATCCGCGATTGTTCTGCCACGGCAAGCGCAGGCATTCAACGCGCTGCTATTGGGCGAATCCGAGGCACGACACCTGGGCATTGATGTCGAAAGATTAAAACGACGAACAGTTATTGTTGTTGCGGCCGGTGTTGGCGCCACGGTGGCAGTTGCCGGTATTATCGCGTTCGTGGGGCTTGCCGTGCCCCACATGCTGCGACTGTTAATCGGACCCGACAACCGCGCTTTGATCCCGGCCTCGTTCCTCGGTGGTGCATTGCTTGTCGTTGTCGCCGACACTGTCGCCCGGCAGCTGGTTGCCCCAGCCGAACTGCCAACCGGCATTGTTACCGCGCTGATCGGTGCGCCAGTATTTTTTTCCTTGCTGTTGCACGAAAGACGCCGTATCGCGAGCTGAACCTGATGACTCTGACGGCGAAAAAAGTAAGCATCCTGCGCGCGGGGAATCGCCTGCTGGAGGGAGTCGATCTGAGCATAGTCCCAGGCCAGATCACGGCGCTGCTGGGTCCCAATGGTGCCGGCAAATCCACCACAGTTCGTGCATTGTCCGGTGAGTGGCATACGAACAGTGGCGCGGTCTACCTCGAAGATTCCCCCCTCGCCGCCTGGCCGAGTAACTCGCGCGCGCAACGCCTCGGTGTCCTACCTCAGGCAAGTTCGCTGGAATTCAGTTTTACCTGTCATGAAGTCGTCAGCCTGGGGCGCATCCCGCACGCAAACGGCGCGCAGGTTGACCGGGAAATCGTTCAGCAGGCACTGGCACTGGTTGACGCGACAGCGCTAACATCGCGCTTGTACACCGAGTTATCCGGTGGTGAGAAGCAACGCGTGCAGCTGGCTCGTGTGATCGCTCAAGTCTGGAGCGATGAAGACCAGGGTGAACCGCGCTACCTGTTGCTCGACGAGCCGATCGCAGCGCTCGATCTTGAGCATCAGGCGCTGGCCGCGCAGCTGATACGACGCCTCAAGCAAAAGAACATCGGCATTCTCGCCATCGTTCACGATTTGAACTTCGCCTCTCAACTGGCAGATACGATGGTTTTGATGGATGCCGGCAGGGTTGTGGCCGCAGGCTCGCCCATAGAGGTCATGACGCCAGAGACGATCAGGCGTATTTTCAAGATTGAGGCTAGCATTGTGACGCATCCGGTGAGTGCGGCGCCGTATGCGATCGTCTGACGACAGCACCGGCGCTCCTCCTCGCCCGCATCACGCCTGCGCGGCGGAACTGAGGGGTCAAGGGCAATTACCGACTACATTGTGATTGCAATCAAATTGCATGTCGCGCTGCTGGCACTGGTGTTGGTATCTGTGCCAGGCGGCAGCCAGGCGGCAATCGAGATCACGGACGATGCGGAAAACCGCATCGTGCTTCAGCAACCCGCCAACCGCATTGTGAGCCTCGCACCGCATGTCACTGAGCTGCTCTTCGCAGCTGGCAGCGGCGATGCGGTGGTCGCAACGGTCGACTACAGCGATTTCCCTACAGCCGCATTGGATATTCCGCGCGTCGGTAACAGCCAAACGATCAGCTACGAGACGGTGGTGGGGCTTGAGCCCGATCTGGTCATCGCTTGGCAATCGGGCAACGGCAGCAGTGTTATTGCAAGGCTGAAGGGACTCGGGCTCACGACCTACACGAATGAGCCGCGCCAATTGGTCGATATCCCACGATCACTCCGGCATTTTGGTGTCATCACCGGCAGGCGCTCGTCTGGTGAGCGGGCTGCGCGTGCATTCGAGAGGCGTTACGGGACGTTGCGCGACAAGTACAGCAAGCAAAAGCCGGTTACGGTGTTCTACCAGGTCTGGGACAGCCCGCTCACTACGCTGAATGGGGAACACCTGGTCAGCGATGCCATCCGCTTGTGTGGCGGCCGAAACATTTTTACCGACGCCATCCCTCTGGCACCACGAGTCAGTCTGGAAGCGGTAATTGAAGCCAACCCACATGTCATTATCGCCAGCGGGATGGGCGAAGCCCGACCGGACTGGCTTGATCGCTGGGCACGCTGGCCCCAGGTACGGGCAGTACAGGATCGTCGACTCTTCTTTATTCCTCCCGAACTCCTGCAACGCCATACCCCACGGCTACTTGATGGTGCTAGGCAACTTTGTGATTTTCTGCAGCAGGCGCGCTAGGTGAACCTTATCAGCCGCATAGCCATCCCGCAGATTTTTTGATCCTTATTCTACTCAGCGCAAAATGAGCACTTTCCGGCAAGTCAGAATGTCCGGCGCCGACGCGCACTTTTTGTGGGTGCGGATAAGGTGATACCGTTCTGATCTGATCGCCGCCGGCTGCGTGTGGATGCTGATTTTGGACACCCCGGCAGCCTCCAGTACACGCCCGACCACGGTCAGACTGGTCTCAAACGTTTCGGGCACTACTTCTGTCGCGCCTGTCGCCAAAAGCGAATCAAGAAAGGCGTCATCTGAACTTCGTATCAGAACGGGGACATCGGGGTCTATTTGTCGAACGTTTTGAGCCGTACGCCGCGCTACTGGTATATCCTTGACACTGATCACGACTGCCGCCGCTTCGCTCACCCGAAACGCGCGCAATACCTGGATTTGGCTGCCATCGCGGTAAAAAACCCTGCGGCCATCCTCCCATGCGTCCTTGACGGTTTAAAGCGTGCAGATCAGCTGCGAAAAAAGGCGTCTTTGTATGGTCAAGCAGTACTGCGATTTGGCGACCGACCCGACCGAAGCCGCACAAAACGACATGGCGACTTTGATCTCCAACGATAGATGCAATTTCACTGGTATCGGCCTCGCTGGTCAGCTCCGCCACCGCTACCGGCAAGACGCGCCGGGCGAATCGCTGGTTATGCCGAATCAAAACGCGACCCTGATCTCGTCCAACAGCGACATCGGCGGTCCCTCTTGCAATACCCCAGCTGCATACGGTCCAAGCGCAACACCAACAAACAGGTAGGCCAGTACGGGCGGCAGTGAATCCCGAGCAACAGTGCTACCGCGGCTACCGAAAGCCCGATGGCGACTAGTACCAGGGAAAGAATGTGGCACACGTAATCAAATACAAAACAATACCGGCCCAGCCCCTGGGGTGGTCGT
This sequence comes from uncultured bacterium, assembly GCA_964012875.1. Lineage (GTDB taxonomy): Bacteria > Pseudomonadota > Gammaproteobacteria > CAXGUU01. The sequence goes on along the minus strand of CAXGUU010000005.1, from coordinate 397 downwards.
ACGAAAAGGCCAGTACCGAGCGTTCAAACCGCTGCGGGCTCGCCCGGGTTAATGATGATCATTGCAACCGCCGCTGCTGTAACGGCGATGCCGAGACATTGCAGGAAATTCAAGGTCTGGTCAAAAAAGAGGTATCCCTGTAGCGCGGTCGCCGGGGGCACGAGGTAGAACATACTTGATACGCGAGACGCCGCGTCGTTCCTGATTAGTAACAACAAAATACTGACAGCGCCAACTGACAAGGCAAGGCACATCCAGACCATGGTCAACGATACTGTGATGTTCCATTCGATCACGCGTTGTTCATAGGCGAACGCCCAAACCGCGCACACGATTGTCGCGCTCGCGAACTGGATTGCTGAGCCGAGGAAAAGATCGACCCGCATCGGGAACCGCT
>CAXGUU010000004.1:0-28178 GCA_964012875.1 uncultured bacterium | reverse complement strand
CCATTTTGTCCAGGGTAGTTTCGCGTACGGTTTCATCCATCTCGAGGCCTTCCAGCGGCACAACCTCGCGGTCAAAGTGGCCTTCGTCGATAGCGGCTTTAGCGCGACGATGGGATTCCAGTGAATACTCTTCTAGGTCCTGGCGCGTGAAGCCCCAGCGATCGCACATCATTTGCGCGCCTTTAAACTGTGTCGGCGGATCATCGCCATAACGTTCGCACCACGCTTCAGAATCGGTGAAGGGGTCTTTGAATCCGAAGGCACCGGCGGCTTGTGCGGAAGAACCAATTGGGATCTTCGACATGGTCTGCACGCCGCCTGCGATGACGACGTCATTGACGCCGGACATCACCGCCTGCGCGGCAAAGTGGACCGACTGCTGTGATGAGCCACACTGGCGGTCGATGGTGACGCCAGGTACAGCTTCGTCAAAACCGGCTGTCAGCCAGCAGGTGCGGGCGACGTCACCGGCCAGGGGGCCCACGGCATCAATGGTGCCGAATATGACATCGTCGTACTCTTTGTCGGGAATGGGGTTGCGGTCAACCAGGGCTTTAATGACGTGCGCACCCAAATCGGCCGGGTGTACGTCCTGCAAGGTTCCGCGGCGCCTGCCGGTCGGGCTGCGCGCGGCATCGATAATGTAGGCTTCTGCCACGATACGACTCCTTCGTGTTTTTTAGTCTCGGAAAATTACGGTTGGCGCGGTCCGGATGGGTACGCCGAGCCGGTATTGCGGCGCAAGATAGCAGATCACAAGACCTAATCAATCACCCGCTCAGCGGTTGCGAAGAGCCACCACACAATGGCGCCGGTTATGTTGACGGCCGCGCACAGGACGAAGGCCGAGCCGTACGCGCCCGTGGCATCGACCAGCCAGCCGGTGATAAACACGCCGATGATGCCCGGGATCGTGCCGGCGGTATTGGTGATGCCCATCAGCACGTCGGCGTAGCGCGGGGCGATGTCGAGGTGGTTGGGTACGAATCCGGACCACGTAAATGCGGCAAAACCGAGTGCGCCGCACATCAATCCCAGCGCCAGGTAGGGGGTCGTGACGTCTTTCACCAAGATCAGGCAGGCCGCCGCGCCGAACAGTCCGGTGCACTGCATCAGTTTGCGCACCGAGGTCAGGTGCATCCCGAGCGCGGCCAGCTTGTCGGCGAGGACGCCGCCAAGGCTGCCAACAATAAACATGGCGAGCCAGGGTGCGGCAGAAAAAATACCGGCGTTGATAATGCTCATGTCCATCGTGCTGCGGAAATAGCTCGGCAGCCAAGCCAGCAGCATGTACAACACCCAGTTGCTGCAGAAGTGATTGATCACCAAAGCCCAGATTGCGGGTGTGCGGAAAAACAGGCCCCAGGGGACTGGCTCCGGTTCCTTCTCCGCGGGTGCGTGTGAGGCCAGCATTTCGCGTTCATCGGGCGGGCAGCGGGGATCGGTCGCAGGATCGTTATGTGCTAGCGGAAACCACAACAGGCACCAGACGATGCCGACGGCCCCGAAAATATAGAACACGCTCGGCCAGCCGAAATTTTCAACCAGCCAGCCCGTGGTCAGCAGCGCGAACAGCGTACCGAGCGGGATGCCCGCGATCAGCAGGGATACTGCGCGCGACCGTTCGCTCGGCGGCACCCAGCGCGCATAAAGATTGTAGGCGGCGGGGAACATGGCGGCTTCTCCTAGCCCCATGGCGATGCGCGCGATAATGAGCGCCGACATGCCGAGAAAGGCGGCCGCGGGTGTGACGATGGTAAACACCGACCACCACAGCACCGCGAGGCCGAGGATGATTTTGCCCCCCATGCGGTTGGCCAGCCAGCCGCTCGGCGCCATGAATAGCATGTAGCCGATGAAGAACGAGGACAGCACCAGCCCTTTCGTGCTTTCCGACCAGCCAAACTCTTCCTGCATCGCGATGACGGCGACGGAAATATTGACGCGGTCGATGTAGCACACAAAAACCGCCAGCACGCACAGCGTCACGGTGGAATAGCGGCGTTGCCAGCCGCCGGATGTGGATAATGTCTCGGTAGTCATGTCCGCATTCCCTTTGAGGTGCAGGCGCTCAACGCCGCCCTGTCATAAGGGCGAAGCGCGCCGAAAGTGTAGCAGGGCCCTAACCCGTGAAATTTCAGAGCGTGGTTCTAATGAACCGAAATCTGCCCTCAGGCGACCTAAGGGATACCTGCGCCTATAATACCGGCCGAATCAGCGGCCCATCGAAAAGGAACCGACTATGCCCCTTTACGAATATCACTGTGAAACGAACGGTCAAACGGTCGAGGTCGTGCACAAAATGTCTGAGCGGTACGAAACCTGGGGCGAGTTGTGCGCAGGCGCCGAGATTGAAGTCGGCGACACCCCGGCGGATACCCCGATCCAACGGCTGATCGGCGGCGGCAGCGTCAACAATCTCAACAACACTCTGTCGAAAAAGAACAAGCTGCACGGAAGCAATTCAAAGCACTTGCACAGTGGGCCTATGGCAGCCCCGATGCGCGACAAGAACTTTTAAGCGCTTAGTCTTTGGCCCGCCGCGCCGGGGTCAGGAGCGATACATAGCTCACGCCATCGCGGTTGTCACCGGTGACGGTGAGTCCAGCTTCGCGCCAGGCGTCGATGCCACCGTCCATTAATTTAACGCCCGTATATCCCATTGCGATCAGGGCCTCGGCGGCACGCGACGCGCGATCGCTGTGATCCGCACCAACAAGAATCTCACTCGAACCTTCCAGCCTGTGTCTGGCGACCAGCTCGAAAGCCTCGTTCGGGTGTTCGTTGCCGGTTTTGGGGTGGTAGAACACGAATGGCAGGTTGATGGCGCGGCCTTTGGGACGGCCCTCGGTGAACTCGGCGACGGTTCTCACATCGACATAGGTTGCGCCGCCATCTTCCGACATGGCGGCGCTCGCATCCTGTGGGCTGATGGTCGCCGCGCTCATGACTGCTTCTCCTCCCGCATCTGTCCGAATTCAATCACAAATGGTGGAATGATCTGACATTGCGCGCGATGTTCATCCGCTTCGGCGCCATTCAGGCGGAAACGCTCTTCGCCGGACCTGGCCTCGGCATCAACCTGCTCGCGGTGAAAATGCAGAATTCGGCCGCCCGGAGTCAAAGCAAATACGCAGTCCAGCAAACACACGACGGGGCAGGCGCCGTGATCGGGGTGATCGAGCCAACGTTGGGGTTCAGCACTCATAACTAGGTGATCAGAGGGGGTAAGTTGCCTATTATTGTCCGTAATTCGGGACTCTGGTGCATCCCGCACCAAAATTCCGACGATGACAGGTCATTAACGGGAACGCTGTAAGGAGAGGCCTCCATGTCAGCTGCGCTGCAGAAGGAACTCGTCACCGGGTCGGTGCGCTATGCCGAAGGGGAAGAGATTCCCAACGTCGCGAAAAAGCTTTTTGCGCTCAGAAATCAGTGCACCGAATGTAATGTATGCGAAGTGGCTTGCGCCCTGGCGCATTCGCCTGACGGTACGATCAACCCGAAGCTGGCACGCCTACGCATCGACCACGCGCCCGAAAAACCCTCACGCGTAAATCCGTTAGGCATCGGCTTCGTCGCAGAAATCTGCCACCACTGTGGCAACCCGCCACCGTGTGCCGAAGTTTGCCCGACGGACGCGTTTTACTACGATCCCGAGACCCAGGCGGCCGTCATCGAGCAGGACAATTGCATCCAATGTATGGAATGCGTGCCCGGTTGCCCTTTCGACGTGGTGTTCGTCGCCCCGCACGGTGAATTATTGAAATGCGATTTATGTGGCGGTGATCCGGTGTGCGTCAAAGCCTGCGCCACGCGCCCGGAGATGTTGAACGAAGGCAAGCAATACGTGCGCCTGCCAGTGCTGTTTCACGAGGAGCAACCCGAATTCAACGCCAAGTCGAAACAGAAGCCCGTGATGCAGGACGAAGTCGGGATGATGCAAGCCATGCTTGAACGCGGGGAAATTTCGAGTTCGGCGTAATCGCCGGACAATTGCGAGGATATTGATATGGAAAGCCGACTATTACGCGTCAACCTGACAACCGGTGAACTGAAAGCCGAAACTATTCCACACAGCATTTTCGAACGCTGGATTGGCGGTTCGGGGATCAACAACTGGATCATGTGGGAACACTTTCTGACGCACGACATCAATTGTGATCCGCGCGGGCCCGACAACATATTCGTGTTCGGCGTTGGTCCGCTGGCTGGCACCGGTGCGGGCAGCGGTATCAAGGGGCGAATCACGTTCAAGAGCCCCTGTTACAACATGTTCGGCGACTCCGCCGGTGGCGGTAAATTTCCTTACATGGTGCGCTTCACCGGCTTCGAATACATTGCGGTTACGGGTAAGGCACCGCGCCCCGTTTACCTTCACATCTGCAACGACGAGGTCGCGCTGGTGGATGCGTCCCATTTGTGGGGGAAAGATACGAACGAAACCCACGAGCTGCTGCAGGCGGAGCTCGGTGATTACCCCTCCAAGGCACACACGCTCACCATCAGCCAGGCGGGCGAGAACCAGGTCGGGATTGCCGGCGTCGTTTCCGACGCGCTGCGGATTCACGCACGTGGCGGCGGCGGTTGTGTCATGGGTTCGAAGAATCTGAAAGCGATCGCTGTTCAGGGCAGCCAGGGTCTGCCGGTCACGAGACCCGATGACATGCTGGCGTGGTCAGACGACTTTCGTCAGAAGATCGATTCGAACGAAGCAGTCTATGGTTTCAAACGTCGCGGCACGCTCGGGGCCGTCGAGATGTATCAACACATCGGTAGCCACTACTGGCGCAACAATCAGGGCAACATGTTTCGCGGCGACGAGATTCGTTCCGATAACTGGGTGAAGAAGTATCACAAGTATTCTGAAGTGTGCTCGTCGGATTGTTTCATCGCCTGCGATGCTAAGTACAAGATTGACGGCAGCGAGTCTGAGGCAGCAAAAAAATACGTCGGTGAAAGCTTCAGGCGCCCCGAGTATCTCACTACTGGTAGTGCCGCCGGTGCGCTCGACGTGCGCGATTGGTCTGAGGTTGCGCACTGGGGCAAAATCACCAACGACTACGGCATCGACAATCAGGACCTGTCTTGTTCCATCTCCTTCATGATGGAACTCAAGCAACGCGACCTGATTTCCGACCGCGACGTGGCCGAACTGTTCGGGCGGGAACAAAGCCTTGAATGGGGCAATATGGAGGACATTGAAGCGTGCATGGACAGCATTGTTTTCCAGAAAGATAAGTTCGGTGAATTATTCCGGGACGGGCCTTACTACGGCGCGTTGAAGTATTCGCAGATGAAGGGCGAAAATTTCATGAAATATGCTACTTACGGTAAAGGCGGCGCGGCCTTCACCGAAGAGATGCGGCCGTTTCCGACCTGGATGAATAACATGGCCGTCGCATCGCGCGGCGCTGACCATCTGAAGGGCATTGGCCTGATCGAAAAATTCCAGCGCAAGGACCTGTCGAAGATTTATTTTGACGGGCGCACCGAGGCCGCCGATTTATCAACACCGGTGTTGAAGGGTGCCTGTACTGCCGTGGTCGAAAACCAGGTTGCTTTGTTGAACTCCTACGGGGTGTGCCTGTTTCACTGGATGCTCGATCCTGCCGGCTATACACCGCAGGATTACTACGGCGAAGCGTACGCTGCAGTCACCGGTATTGATCGAACACCAGAAGAATTAATGAGCGACGGTGAACGTATCTGCAACCTCGAGAAGGCATTCAATTCGCGTGTCGGTATGCGGCGTGAACACGATACGGTTTGCGAACGTTGGATGTGGGAACCTAACCCCGAAGGCATGTATCCGGGCGCTGTCGCGGCCGACATGTTCAATGATGTACTCGACGAATATTACGAGTGGCGCGGATGGGAGCGCGAATCTGGGTTGCAGACGCGCGGCAAGTTGAGTGAACTTGGTCTTGATGACGTTGCTGACGTGCTGGAAGCTGACGGTGCCCTGGCTGCTGCAGGCTAGGATCGATGATTACGGTTCATACTCACTTCCACAGCCATTTCAAGGAAATCGCCGCTACCGATCGCGATTCGTTTGAGCTGTCCGAACCTCGCGTATCTGAACTCGCACAGCGGATCAGTGACAAATACGGACCGCAGATGCAGGCAATGTTAATCGACCCGGACACGCGGGAACTGAACGAGCGCGGCACCATGTTTGTGGACGCCAAAGGTCGCCGCATTGAAATGGACGACATGCTTGAGGACGGGGAGACGATTACCTTTATGGTCGGCATCGCCGGTGGCTAGGCGCTATCGCATCCGGAAGGCTTTCTCGAGCCCGCCGCAAGGGCTGATTCGGAGCTGATTGTGTTCTCGCCGGTTCACGGTGATGGAGAAGGTTAGGCAGAGCCTTCTCGTAACCCACTTACAGTGCGCGGCAAGCGGCTGCGGTAGTGGCTTTAATTCCTGTGCGTAACCTGACCGGCCGAACCTCGATGGATTAGTGCGCTTAAACTGGTGTCGCCAGAAGCGTTTTGACGCGCGCCGTGTCGTAGACGACCAGGCGCTCGTGGAATTTGAGTTCACCGTTTTCTTCTACCAGTCGATCGTAGTAGCTGCCTGCCTGAAAAACCTCGGTTTCACCGTTGTCTAGCGTTCGGGCGACGATGTAGGACGATGACACGCGGATGACCGTTCCGTTCTGTTCGGTGATTCGGATGCCGGACAGTGCGTGGCGATAGCGATGGGCAGCGAAGATATTGGCATTACGCAAGGAGTACACGCGGTCCTTCATCATGCCCCTGCCATCCAAGAGGACCAGAGGGATAGGATGACCATGTTCGTAATTCTCGCGTGGGATCATCTGATAGCAACCGTCTTCGACGAACAGTTCGGGCCATCGTTCGAGCTCACCTTCATCGATGCAGGCGCAATATTCAGCGAACAGGCGTTCGATACGAAAATAGTCCCGTTGTGAGTCCTGCATGAAGCTCACGATCCCCACCCCATCAGATCGCGATAGCCGTTCCAGAAACCGCGAATCAAGTATTCGGTGATCAGGCTCGAGGTGCCATCCACCGACTTGTCACCCATGGCGATATAGGAAGTTGCGTCGTTGTCGGCAGAGCTGATCGCTTGTTGGACCAGTTCGGTCGCTTCGGTGTCTTCCATGGAAATGTAGCCCGCAGGTCCAACCAGGTTCGCCTGCTTGATACGCATTGCCCGCAAATCGTCGTCGTCATCGGCATAGCCAAAGAAATGAAATATAAGCTCGAACTCGTCGACTTTCTTGGGCAGCACCTGTCGCACGGCCAGGGTGTTATGGATTTGCTGAATGACGGTACTTGGAAACAAGGTGTGAATATTGTTGCTGGTCTGCTCCCGGAATTCCTCGCGGATTTCAAGAATGCTGGGATCGGCAAGCTTGAGGTTCTGATCGTAGGTTGTGATGCCTTGTTTTCGGTATGTTCCCGCTGTCACTTCGTCGGCGAGTGGCGTACTGGTCAGGATGGAATGCAGACCATTGCGGGAATCAATCACGCTACGCCCGAGCATGTTCGAACGGTAGATATTGAACGATGTGTGGAACAGATGAAGCAGGCTGGCGTGATAAGGATCTTTTACATTTTCAAAGTAAAGCTTCCAGTTCGATTTAGAGTACTGCCGTGTGCAGCCGAGGTAAGTCACGGGGCGGCAAAAAATTCGATCGACCCAGGGCAGCATTTCCGGCCCGATGTAGTCACTCAATTCCGGCGCGCGGTCGCTTAGGGTCCCGAATACCAGTCCGCGGTATTCGCTAACGCGCACTGCAGTCAATGAATGCTGTGCGGCGTCAAATCCTGCCGGCATACCTGCCTTGTCGTTGAGGCCTTTTTGAAAAGGCACGCCGCGGAGGGCGCCGCGTTCATCATAAGTCCACTGGTGGTAAACGCAACGGTGTGTCCGGCTGTTACCGCGTAGCGCCCGGCACACGGTGGCACCCCGATGCGCGCAACGATTGATCCAAGCAGCGAGCTCGTTATCGCGGGTCCGGTTTACAACGACGGGCGTGGTGCCAATGAACGTTGATTTGAAATCTCCGGGCTTGGCGATTTCGTCAGCCAGTGCTAGAAAATGCCAAGTAGGACCACAGTAAATAAGTTTCTGCTCGCGTTCGAATATAGCCGGGTCGGTGAAAACCTGATACGGCACGGTCGTGCCGTCAGAACTAGGCCAAGTGAAGTCATTGATGTTCTCATTCGACGTCAACCCGTGCATGACTTTATACCCATGGTCTAAGCGAGGCCGATCTCATCGCTGAAATCGATAGCCTCTGGATGATCAAATACTACGACTATGGTGTAACGCCGTCGATCGGCCGCGCGTGCGGAGAAAGTGTCTTTGGCTCGATTGCCAGACGGAAAAAGTTTACCCTTTCTCCCTTTTGAGCTCCACCCGGTCGGAGAAACGGCCCGCTACCCAGAAGGTGAAATACGATGCGAATTGGCCTTTGTGCCCGCGGTTTTACTCGTATCCGTGAAATGCTGGAGGAAGAGCTGCCGAATGACGAGGTGTTTGAGTGTGCTGGCGACGAGGTCGCGGAAGCAGCACTCGCGGCCGATGTGCTGATTCCAACGGTTGCCCGTATACCTGCGGCGGCATTCGCGGGCGAACGCCTGCGCCTGGTACAGCAGTTCGGCGTCGGGCTCGATACGGTGGATATACCAGCCGCGTCGCGCGCCGGTGTCTTTGTTGCCAATGTACCGAGCGTTGGCAGCGGCAATGCGGAATCGGTGGCTGAGCTTGCCATTGCACTCTTGTTAATGCTGTCCCGGAAAATCCCGACCGCGTTCGAGCGATTTCGGGAGCAACGCGTTGGCGCGCCGCTGGCCGATTGCTTGTGGCAAAGCACGGTCGCTATCCTCGGTTATGGCGGTATCGGCGAGGAAATCGCGCGCCGCCTTGCCGGCTTTGATGTCCGACTCATCGCGATTTCGCGCCACGGCCCGAACGGTTCTCGCGAGCGCGATTCGACTGTCGACGTTGATCTGCACGTTTCGGCCGAAGACGCTCTCAGCGTTTTGCCCCGCGCCGACTACGTCGTTGTGGCTGCCCCGGCGACGCCGGACAACATTGGACTGGTCAACGCTGACATGATCGCCGCGATGAAACCGGGCGTCATCATCGTCAATATCGCCCGAGGCCATGTCATCGAATACTCGGCGCTTAAGCAAGCGCTGGAAGCGGGTCACGTCCGCGGCGCAGGGATCGACGTCTTTTGGGACGAACCGTTTCCGCCGGCCGACCCTATACTCGCGCACAACGTCATCGCCACACCCCATATTGGTGGCGCGACCCACCGCAGCTTTACCGGCATTGGTAAGGCCGTAGCGGCCAACGTCGAGCGTATACGATGCAATCGAACACCTGCCAACGCGGTCAATCTTGACCGGATCAGTTCCTGAACCCTGCGCCGGGAGTGACAGCGCCGAACTCGCGTGTTATCTAGAACCGGCCTCAAGCATAATTGCGGTGGCGTTGGCGTCTGAAAAGTGCTCAGAGAAGCCGTGGGGCGCAGCAATAGCGCTCCTGTTTCGAAGCGCCACAACGCTTGCTATCAGCACACGTGGATACGCAACTATATGGAGAACGTCAGATGCGCTTTGTATTGATTTTGGTGATGGCGCTGATGTTGTTCCCGCTATCTGCGCAGGAAGGCGGTGATGCCGCTGGCGATGCAGGCGAGGCGGCCGAATCGGGTGACGCCGGTGAAGTCAGTAGCGCTAACGACCCCAACGACAACCGCAGTGAGCGCCGCAAGCGCGTCGACAAGGCCGTCGACGACTGGGTCCAGAAAATCGAAGCGGACGACAGAAAACGCCGCGGCGAGTAACGGTCAGGCCCGCGTTCACGGCCTGTTCATTTGAAGACCCGCCGCGCGCAGATCTGATCCCATGAAGGGTGATGGCGGTTCTAGCCGCCGATGGGCAGGGTCAGTATGGGCGCACCGCTATTGTCAGCATCCGATTGCAAGGCATACAACTGACCGAGGAGCGCGAAGGTGGATTTTGAAGGCAGATCGCTATCGTCAATGTAAAACCAGCTTCCGCGATACCTGACACTCACGGCGGCTGCGCGCGGGTTCGATACCGATGATCCGATTCGCATCAGTCCACCGGTCACCGCGTTCCAGTCGAAGGTCCCCCCGCCTGCATCTTTGGTGACCATTACGTGACCGGCATCGACATCACCGACCGGTACGGTGACTGATTGGGCTAGGAAATACATCACGCCCATGAACGACCGGGTTTGAAAATTGATCGTCTGTTTATTGTCCGCGACCTGATTGAACGTCAGTTCGAAATTGTCCAGTGATGCATCGAGGTCGAGTAAATCGGCGAGTTCCGAGAACTCGGTTGTTGTTCGTGCCGTCTCCGTGAAACGAGCAAAAGTGCGTTCGCGTTCGCCGTCGGGCTCGCGGTAAATCAGCACGTCGCCGGCGGCCTCAAATGCGGCGAATAACTCGATGGCGCGGCGGAAACCGGCAACGACTGGTGCTTCGGATGGCGTTGGCCCTGACGCGCGAGCAGCATTGTCCAGACGATTCAAACGTTCAACGCAAACTCTCAGCACCCGTTCGGTACTCCAGCCACTGGCGTCCAGTAGCAGCACGGTATCCAGGCTCACGCGGGATAAAACCTGGCGTACGAATTCCTGACCGCGCAGCGGTGCGTAGGTCACCGTCGGTTTTTCTTCGTAGGCGAGACGGCCTTTCACGCCGTAGCTGTTGTTGCCATCAAAATCAAAAGCGGAACTGGCTTCGGCGCTCGGTGCAAACAGGAACTGCGTATTAAGCGCGGAAGCTTCCAGAAAGTAGGGCGCGTCGCCGTACCGCAGACGCACGAGGTTGAGCAGCATCTGCTCGTTCTCGGTGCGGTTCATGGCGATGTTGTAGTCCGTTCGGCTTGCTTCGATAAACTTGGGGCCGAATTGCACGCAGCCTGGCAGCAGGGCAACACATGCGCCAAGGAGGATTGAGCGAAACGATTGAGTCAGCGAGATCATGACGAGCCAGGGTAGCCTCAGTGCCGGTGGGTGGCGCCGCGCGAGTATACCGCGGGCGTGCGCCGCCGCCGCGTAAACAGACCCGGAGGTCCTTTGCATTGCCCGCGGACTGCTGGACAATAGCGCTCACGGTTTGTCGTTGAAAAGGATTGATCCATGGGGCGTTTGCAGGACAAGGTCTGCGTCATCACCGGTGCAGCCGGCGGGCAGGGCCAGACGGCCATTGAACTCTTTGCCGCCGAAGGCGCAAAGATCGTCGCCAGCGATATCGTCGAACAGCCGACCGAGCGTATCGAGGGTGCGATGGCCGCACACCCCGAGCGGATTTGCTACGTTGCGGGCGATATCACCTCAAGTGAAACCCACGGCAACATCGTCAAAGCGGCAAAAGATAATTTCGGGCGCATTGATGTGCTGTTCAACAATCATGGCGCCATGGTGGGCAGCCCCTTTCTGGAGACGACCGAAGATGAGATCGACCTCGTCCTGAACGTCAATGTGCGCGCGTCGATTCTGCTGTCCCAGGTCGTGGCGCGCGAGATGGTGGCGCAGGGCGGGGGCGGCTCAATCATCCATAATTCGTCGGCGGGTGGCCTGGTTGGCTTTCCGGACATGGCCGCCTACGGCGCTTCCAAGGCCGGTGTTGCACAGCTTGCCCGCTCGATGGCCAATGATCTGAAAGAGCATGGAATCCGAGTCAACGCGGTCGCGCCCGGTGGCATCGATACACCGATGCCGCATCGTTACCTGGAAAAGTTCGACAATAAGGACGAAATCTGGAGTGCCATGGAGCAGGCCCACCTGACCGGGCGTCTGGGCCGCCCGGAGGAAGTCGTTTGGCTGGTCATCTTCCTCGCGTCCGATGAAGCCTCGTTCATGAACGGTGCGGTCGTCACGGTCGACGGCGGTTATTCGGCCGTATAGACCAATCGTGAACAGCCCCGCCGAAAAACGCGCCGCACTTGCCGAGCGGATTCGGAATGCCGATGGGGACCTCATCGTCGCGCCGGGCATCTACGACATGTTGTCGGTCAAACTGGCGAACCGTTACCCTTGGGCGGCGGTCTACATGTCGGGTTATGGCACGGTTGCCTCGTACCTCGGTCTGCCCGATGCGGGGCTCGCATCCTACGCCGACATGGTCCACCGCGCGGGCCACATGGCCGCGGGCAGCGTCGCGCCGGTCATCGCCGATGCTGATACGGGCTACGGCGGTCTGCTCAATGTGCGGCATACCGTCGAGGGGTATGAGCGTGCCGGGATTGCGGCCGTTCAACTCGAAGATCAGGAGTTTCCGAAAAAGTGTGGGCATACGCCGGACCGGCGGGTCATTGATGTCGCTGAAATGACCGATAAGATCAGTGTTGCCTGCGAGGCGCGCAGCGATGCGAATCTTTTAATCATCGCCCGCACCGACGCGCGCACCGCGCTTGGGATAGACGCTGCGATCGAACGGGCATTGGCATACCGCGAGGCGGGCGCCGACGTGCTGTTCGTGGAGTCACCTGAAAGCGAGACTGAATTTGAACAGGTCGCGCGCGCAGTCGATGCGCCGCTGCTGGCCAACATGGTCGAAGGCGGGCGATCGCCGTTAATTGAGCGAGGGCGTTTGAGCGAACTCGGTTATGCCATTGCGATCTACCCGGGCACGGGATTCACCGCTGCCGCTGCCGCGCTCGACGCCGTCTATCGCGGATTGCACGAACGCGGGACTTCGCTCGGTCTCGATACCCCGCTGTTCCCGCTCGGGGAGATGCATGACATGATGGGCTTCGAGGATGTCTGGGCGTTTGAGAAACGCTGGGCGAAATAGTCGGTAAACGATCGTGCCTCGGGATGACTGAACCGCGTCTGCTGTTCGACAAGATCTGGGATGCGCACTGCGTGCGCCGCCTGGGTGGTGATTACGATCTTGTTTACGTCGACCGCCACGTCATGCATGAATTGGCGAGCGACGTTGCATTCGCCAGCGTCGACGACGGAGGACACCCGGTACGGCGGCCGGACCTGTGTTTCGCGACGCACGATCACGTCGTCTCGTCGGCGCCCGACCGCAGCGAACGCACGCAGGTCGGCAATAGCCGGCATGTCGACACACTCAGAAGCAACTGCCGTAAGCATGGCATCAAGTTATTCGATATTGCCGAACCCGAGCAGGGCATCGTGCATGTATTAGCCCCCGAGCAGGGCATAGCGCTACCCGGACTGACACTCGCCTGCGGCGATAGCCACACCTGCACAGTGGGTGGGCTGGGGGCGCTGGCCTGGGGCATTGGCACTTCGGAACTTGCCCATGTGCTGGCGACTCAAACCATCGTACAGCGCAGGCCCAAAGTCATGCGGGTCAATCTGAGCGGTCGTCTCGCTGATGGTGTCAGCGCGAAAGATCTGATTTTGGCATTGATCGGACAATATGGCGCCAGTGCCGCCGACGGTTATGCACTCGAATTTTGCGGCGAGACGACGGCTGCGCTCGACATCGAGGCACGTCTGACTTTATGCAACCTGAGCATCGAGATGGGCGCACGCATGGGGCAGGTTGCGCCGGACGATGTGACCTACGAATACCTGGCCGGGCGCCCCTATGCGCCGCATGGGCAGGCATGGGATCAGGCATTGGACGACTGGCGACAGCTGCCGTCTGACGCCGATGCGGTCGCAGCGAGGGAAATTTCGTTCACGGTCGATGCTTTGTCGCCGCAGGTCACGTGGGGTACGAGCCCGGCCCAGGTCGCTGGTGTCGAAGCGGCGGTACCTGACCCCGCGCGCTTCAATTCGTCCTCCGAGCGTGTGGCAGCCGAGCAGGCATGCGAGTACATGGGACTCAAACCAGGCGAGCGATTCAGCAACATCGCCATCGATAAGGTGTTTATCGGTTCATGCACGAACAGTCGCTTGTCTGACCTGCGTGCCGCCGCCGCGTTGATCAAGGGCCGACAGGTCGCCGACGGTGTACGAGCACTGGTAGTACCCGGGTCAAAGGCGGTGCTGGCGGCGGCGGAAGTTGAAGGTCTCGACCAGGTCTTTCTGCGCGCTGGTTTCGAATGGCGCCGGCCCGGTTGCTCGATGTGTATCGCCATGAACGGCGATCAACTGCATGACGGCGAGCGCTGTGTCTCCACCTCGAACCGCAACTTTCAGGGGCGCCAGGGGCGGGGCGGTCGCACCCACCTTGCCAGCCCAGCGACCGCGGCAGCGAGTGCGGTCAGCGGCCGCATCACCGACCCGCGGACCTTGCTGCCATGAGTCCGTCGGCCGCTGATTTTTCCGGGCTCGCCGCCAGCCTTGATGTGGCCAATGTCGACACTGACAGCATCATCCCCATCCAGTACTGCATTAATCGCGACCGGCCGCATTTTGATGTTGGTTTGTTCCGCAACTGGCGCTTCGACGAAGATGGTCAGGCACTCGACTTCGTACTCAACCGCGAACCCTGGAACAAGGCGCGTATCCTCATCGCTGGCCCCAATTTCGGATGTGGCAGTTCGCGCGAAATGGCGGTGTGGGCGCTCGCCGACTTTGGGATCCGGTGCGTCATCGCACCTGGCTTCGGCGAAATTTTCTACAACAATTGCTTCCACAACGGCGTACTCGCCGCGACCGTGAGCGCCGTGGATTGCGAACAGCTACATCAGCTCGCAACATCCGAGCCGTACCTCGACCTCATCATCGATATAGTTGCGAAATCCATCCGCCATCGCGACGATACTGCGATTACGTTCGAGCTGGACGAAATGCGTTCATCAATGTTGCTCGATGGGGTCGATCCGATAACGGCGACCCTGCATAGAATCGATACAATCGAGGCGTTCGAAGCCCGGGATCGCTCGCGACGTCCGTGGGCCCAGATTCCTGGAACCGGATCTTCAACCAACACCTGAGTTTGCCAGCCATGCATCCAGACGACATCAAAGCCAAGCGCCACGATAACGTACCTTTGTATAACGACAATCGCATGAAGATCGGCGTTTTTGGCACCAACGTCAGCGGCGGCGGCACCATGTCAAAGGCGCCAACGAGTTTTGAACCGACGTTCGAGCACAACCTGCTGATTGCCGAACTCGCGGAAAAGTACGGTTTTGAGTTTCTGATCCCGTTCGGTCGCTGGAAGACCTTTGGCGGTGAAACCGAGTACAACGGCGATTGCATGGAAGTCTACACCTGGGCAGCTGCCCTTGCCGCACGCACGAGCGAAATCATGATCTTCGCGACTTCGCATGTGCCGACAGTGCACCCCATCATTGCTGCGAAACAGGGGTCGACCATCGATCACATTTCAAACGGCCGCTGGGGTCTCAACGTCGTGTGCGGCTGGTTCGTGCCGGAGATGGAGATGTTCGGTGCCAGGCAGCTGGAACATGACGACCGCTATCGCCGCGCGGGGGAATGGTTGTCGGTGGTGAAAAAGCTCTGGCAGGAGCAGCATTTCGACCATGAAGGTGAGTTTTATCGTGTCACCGATGGCTACCTCAATCCGAAACCGATCCAGGATCCCTACCCGGTCGTTGTCAATGCGGGGGTCTCCGAGGCTGGCCGCGAATTCTCAGCGCGTCATGTCGATTTCAACTTCATCAGTATGGAATCGGTGGAATCGGCGGCAGTGACGGCCAAAGACGTCCGCGACCGGGCGCATCGACATGGTCGCGACATCGGCATTATTGGCACTGCTTATTGCCTCGTTCGTGAGACCGAGGCGGAGGCCAAAGCGGCGTACGACGCCATTGTCGCGCAAGGCGACTGGGGTGCCGCAAAAAACATCATGCGCGTGCTTGGCATGGAGAGCGATTCGTTTGATGCGCAAATTGAACAGTTCGCCAAACGCTTCGTGGTCGGATGGGGCGCGTATCCACTGGTCGGTACGCCCGAACAGGTGGTCGAACGCCTGCTTGATCTGGAGCGTGCTGGCGTTGAAGGAATGTGTTTGATGTGGAACGACTACGTCGAGGAAATCCCCTACTTCGGCGAGCGGGTCCTGCCGCTGATGCGCGAGGCTGGTCTGCGCGTCTAGCACCCACTGCGACGTCGCAGCACGAAACTGTCATAAGTCATTTTCCGCCACGTGGGTGGGTCAGAATGCTGCGGTGCAATATACTGCAGTCGTCTCAACAACATACTGTTTTAATGAATTAAAACAGGAACTGACGACGGCATAAGGAGAGCCCGCATGTGCATGAAAAAATTCCCCGACACCGTGACTGACAACGCCTGTGAATGGCTCGCGCGCCTGACCTGCGTCGTACTCGGTTGCGCGGTTGCAGTATCCCTGTTCGACAATCTTGCCATGGTGCATTCGCTCCACGCACTCGGCGGGGTTTAAAGCGGTCCCGGTGGAGCGTGCGCCGCAACGGCGAGCGTCTTCACCAGGCTCAGATGAGCGGGTGATTCGGTTCCAGGCCCAGTCGATGCCGGCCATATTGCTCGAAGCACACGTCAATATCGACGAAAGCGTGGCTGGAGAGCGTATTCAAATCCCGAAAAAAACGCTGGATGGGTGACTCAAGGCGGAGCGCTCGCGTCCCGACTTTGGACATCATGTCGTTCACGCCTTCGCGCACGATCTGGTTAATCAGGCCGGCCCGAGCCTTGTGCTCGAGTCGTGTTTCGAGATTGAACCCACAGCCCACGGCTTTGGCGGTGGTATCGGCGACCAACTGTTCGTAGAGCGTATCCGCGGCATGCAACCGCGCTTGCGCTTCACCGAGCTTGATGTGCACGGCCTGCTTTTGCGCCAGTTCGTCGCCGCCCCAGGTCATTATTTTGTCGCGCATGATTTTTTCGTAGGCCGCCGTCGCGCCTCTCAGGCCTCCGCAGTAGACACCCATCACTTCACAGTAGATAAACGCCAGCAACGGAATTCCGTAGATTGGATTATCGTGAATTGAGTCGACGCCGTTAAAAAGAGCCGCCGTTGGTATCGAGCGATATTCAGGCACAAACAGATCTTAGACGAGCACGTCGTTACTGCCCGTCGCCGACATACCGCTCATGAACCAGACGTCTTCAACCTCAACGTCCTCGCGGCGCACTACGAACGAGCGCGCACCCTTGTGTCCGGCGATTGAAATAATCACCCAGTCGGCGTTCATGATGCCCGACGAGAAGTTGGAGCGTCCTGAAATAACGTGGCCGCCGTCAACTTCCTTGATGTCGACATTCGGCGACGGTTGAATCGGTATCAGGCCGAACGGCCGGTCGGCAAAAACTTCTTTCTGAACTGCTTCGGAGAACTTGGTCAGCATCCAGTTGTGGCCGATGTAAAACGCGGTAATCCAACCGGTTGACACGCACGCACTGCTGACCGCGCGTACGATATCTCCAAGCGCATCAAGGCCTAGTTCGTGGCCGCCGAACCGGGCGGGCACCAGGGTTTGCATGATGCCGCAGTCGATTAAGGCTTCGATAGATTGATCGTGGGGTCGGCGATCGCTTTCAGCCTGCCTGGCGTTTGCGGCGATGTCCGGCAGCACGGCTTCCACTCGCTCCAGTAATTCCGCTTTAGTCGTTCCCATCACCCGCCCCTGTTCGATTCTCTGGCTTCCGACGACGCCAGCGTATCAGGCCGGTCGCGGAATACAGTATATTTCGGGTCCGCTTAACGACCACGCTTGGTCGAGGAGGAGCGATGAAAATCCGCATGGGTGGGATGCTGTTGCCGAGCGCAGGCGCCACACCAGATGAGTACGAGAAGGGCCTGGCCGGCCAGAATCCAAATTATTATCAGCGCGGACTCAGCGACTGTCGCCGTTTGATCATGCAGATGGAAGACCTTGGATTCGACTTTGTTGCTTTCACCGAGCACCACTTTCATCTTGAGGGCCTGGAAGTCTCCAACAATCCCGTCATGCTCGGCAGCTGGGCGGCGATGCAGACACGGCGTTTGCGTATTGCGCAGATGGGTAACGTGTTGCCGGCCCGTAACCCCATCCTCCTGGCGGAGGACCTGGCCATGCTCGATCATTTTTCTGAAGGTCGCATGTGTGCAGGTTTTGCCCGCGGCTACCAGTCGCGGCACGTTATGACGGTCGGTCAAAAAATGAACGCGACGTGGACGGCTGCCAATGACCCGGATTTCGCCCAGCATGATCAGGTCAATCGCGAACTCTTCAACGAGCACTACACAATCATCCGCCGCGCCTGGAAAGATTCTTTATTCCATCACCAGGGAAAGCACTGGGAAATACCCCCGCGCGGTATCAAGTGGGACCATCCGGCCACCCTGCACATGGCGCCCGGCATGGTCGATGGTCAGGGTGAGCTTGATAAGGTCGGCATCGCGCCGCAAACGCTGCAGGATCCGGATTCAATCGAAACCTTTATCCCCTTTACGATGAGCGCTGAGACTATCGAGTGGTCGGCGCGCGAGGGCCTTGTCCCGATCATTTTTTCGCCGATTCCCGAGTTGGTGCAGGGTGCGATCGACATGTACCAGAACGCTGCAACGGAGGCTGGTCGAAACCTCGAGCGCGGCCGCGGCCTTGGGCACTTTCGAGAAATCGTTGTCGCCGATACCGACGAAGAGGCTTACGCTATCCAGGAGCGCGGCCTGGGTTACATCTGGACGCGGTGGCACGATTGGTTTGGTTTCAACGAGGCACTCAGGCGTCCGGGCGAAGAAGGGGCGATTGAGAACACACCGCGAAATATCCGCGATCGTGGTTATTCAATTTGTGGTTCGGTCGACACGGTCGCTCGCTGCCTTGAACAGATGATTGAAGATCTCAATACAGATCTCATTGTGCCGTGGATCGCAGCAGGGCCTGCGCCCATCGATGGTTTGCTAAAATCGAACGACCTGCTGGTCGGCAAGGTCCTGCCAAAGATCGGCGTGGAACTTACGCAGTACCAGCCGAAACTGCGTAGCGGTTACGACGGTGCGGGTTGGCGCAACGATGGGTAGCGGACTGCTGAAAAATGCCGCGAGGAAGGTTGGGCGCAAGGCGCGCGCGAGACGTGGGCCACAATTTATGCTTAAAAATCAGGAACGGGGGCGAGTGCGCAATGCCGCGCACAACCTCCACAGTAGCGTATCAGCAGTTCGCCAGGTCGAAATATGGCAGTAAGAACCGGTCAGCAATACATCGAAGGCCTGCGCGACGATCGCGAGGTCTGGTTCGGCGGCGAGCGTGTGGCGGATGTGACTGAACACGAGCAGTTCCGGCCCGCCATCGATTCTTTTGCGCGCCTGTACGACATGCAGCACGAATCTGCCCACCGCGGTGTGTTGGTGGTCGAAGACAGCGAACTCGGCGAACCGATTGCACGTTCATTTCAAATGCCGCGTACGCCGGAACAACTGGCCTTGAAGCGGGAAGCCTACATCGCCTGGGCTCGGGCCAATTGCGGCATGCTGGGTCGCAGTCCGGATTTCCTGAATGCCATGGTGACTGCGCTTGCGGCCAAACGCAGTTTTTTCGCCGAGGGCGGCGAAGCGCGCGCTGACGCGGTCGTCGCTTACTACGAGTACATTGCGAGAAATGATCTTTTCCTGACCCATGCCTTGCTTGATCCGCAGCTTGATAAGGGCAAGTTACGTCATCAGCAATCCGACCCGGGGATTTGTCTGCGCGTCACGGGCGAGAACAGCGATGGCATCATTCTTAACGGGCTGAAACGCATCGCTACGGTCGCGCCGTTCACTGATGAAATTCTGGTGTGGCCGTTCCCGCCGACGTTTCAGCCTGGCGAAGAGGACTACGCCAATGTTTTCGCCATTCCAATGAATACGCCCGGGCTGAAAACGGTTTGTCGGCCCTCGTTCGCGCATCCGAGTGCGACGCGCGATTTTCCACTTTCTTCCCGATTCGACGAAATGGATGCCACGATGGTGTTCGACAATGTCCTGGTGCCCTGGGAGCGCGTCATCGTGCACAAGAACATTCCGTTGTTGAATCGCATGTATCGCGACAGTCGCATGCGTGAGATGACGGCCCACCAGACCAATGCGCGCCTTGAGGTCAAACTCGGATTTGTTTACGCCCTTGTTCATCGCCTCGCCGAGGCGCAGGGACTGGCGAACAAACCGGATGTGGTGGAAATGCTGGGCGAAGCAGCCGTCAAAGTCGAAGTCATTCGTTCGACCACACGATCGGCCGAACAGCAGGCCCGTGTCGATGAAGAGAATGGTTTGCTCTACCCGGACCTCGTGGCCTTGCAGGCCGGACGTGCGCTCGGCCCCATTTATTATCCGGAACTCGTGCAAATGGTGCGACGCATGAGTGGTGGTGCGCTGATGCAGTTACCGGTTTCGATGGAAGAGTTCGACTCTCCCATGGGTGAGGTATTGGAGAAGGCGCTCCGCGGGGCGAATATCGGTGGCGGCGAACGCACGCAGTTGCTGAAGCTTGCATGGGATGTTTGCGGCACCGAATTTGGCAGTCGCAACGTGTTGTATGAAATGAACTACGCCGGCGAACGGTCAGCACTGGTTGCAGGTATTGAACGCGAATACAGCCGCAAGCAAGATTGGCTCGATCACCTCGATGATTTTCTGGATGCGTTATGAACCAGGTGCACCGCAGCTTTTGGGTTGATCTGGCAAGGGCCCGCTTTTCGCAGGGGTTCATAGACGCCGACGGCATCGACACGCGCTACCTGCACAGTGGTGACAGTCACAACCCACCACTGATACTGCTGCACGGCACCGGCGGACATGCTGAGTGTTATGCGCGCAACCTCGGCCAGCATGGCGAACACTTCGACACCTGGGCAATCGATATGGTCGGCCACGGTTGGACCGCCAAGCCCGACATGCCTTACGAAATTGATGTCTATGTCGAGCATTTGCGGGCTGTGCTCGATGCGCTCGGATTCGAGCGCGCGCATATTTCCGGCGAATCCCTGGGGGGATGGGTGGCCGCGCGCTTTGCCTTGAAATACCCCGAACGCTGTCATCGGCTTGCCCTCAATACCACGGGCGGCGCAACCATGATTCCTGAAGTCATGAAGAAAATTAAGGATGCGACCCGCGCGGCAGTCCATGACCCGACCTGGGAGACCGTGCGGGCACGTCTTGAATGGTTGATGGCCGACAACGCCACGGTGACTGATGATCTTATCGCCTGCCGCAAGGCTATTTACGAGCAGCCGGGCTTCAGGGAAGCGCTGGAACACATTCTGGTGTTACAGGATCCTGAGATCAGGCAGCGCAACAACCTGACCGATGATGAGTGGGCCGCGATTAAACATGAGACACTGGTGGTCTGGACTTCGCATGACCCCACGGCCAAAGATACGGTCGGTCAACGCATCGCGGCGCTTATTCCCGACGCGCGCTACGTGTTGATGCAGGACTGTGGACACTGGCCGCAGTTTGAAGATCCGGTGACCTTTAACCGAATGCATATCGATTTCCTGTCCGGTCGGGGTTGAGGGTCATGCCAGCGAGCGCCATCTTCGCTTCCCATACACCGCTGAAAGACTTTTGCAGCCCGGGGGACGAAACTGAAGCGGCTGTGGATGAGGCGTTATCAGAGCTACGTGCAGGGGTCGAGGCTTTTAACCCTGACCTGGTGGTGGCGATCGGCCCAGATCACTTCAATGGATTTTTTTATCGCGCGATGCCGGGGTTTTGCGTGGGTACCGAGGCGATGTCGGTTGGCGATTGGAATACGCCCGGTGGTCCGCTGCCAGTTGATGCCCGGGTAGCGGCTGACCTGGTCGACGCCTTACTGAAAGCCGACCTCGACCCCGCGATTTCACACCGCATGGATCTCGACCACGGTTTTACGCAATTGCTGACCCAGGTGTTCGACTGGGCGCAGTTGCCGCCGGTGGTACCCATCTTCATTAATTGCGCCGCACCCCCGCGCCCGCCGGTTCGCCGGGTGGTGCAGTTCGGTCGTGTACTCGGCGAGTTTCTCAAAGCTTACTCGGGGCGGGTTCTGGTGACGGCGTCGGGCGGGTTGTCACACGATCCGCCCGTACCAAGCCTTGACTCGGCACCACCACCAGTACGCGAGCGCCTGATAGCGGGCGGCAGCTGGACGGCGGACGAGCGCGCCGCGCGACAGGAACGCGTGCTGGCCGAGGCCCGAAAGCAAAGCGACGGTGTGAGCGATCGCCGCGAATTAAACCCCGAGTGGGATCAACAAATCATCGAACACCTCGTCAACCACGACTTCGACACGCTCCAGCAGATGACCGACGATGCCATCACCGCCAACGGCGGCTGTGGCGGGCACGAGATTCGTACCTGGATCATGGCCGCGGCCGCGGCGGAAGTACTCGGCATCGCGAGCTACGAAGTGCTCCATTACCGCGCCATTCCGGAGTGGGTGGCGGGCTACGGGATCATGCGGACGATGTAGCACACTTCCTGAATGCTTAGTGCCGTGTATGCATTGTAGAGCCACGTAGTTCCGTTCAGGCTCGTCAGGGTTTCAGCTGTTGAAAATCGCGCTTGGGCGCGCCTCGGAGACTTGAATGAACGTTTCGAACGACCACGGCTGCCGAGCAAGAGCGTAAGGCGGGTGCGCGCGCCGGTTCACTATGCCTGGGTCATCGTCGCATCGTCATTCCTCGTCGTACTGGGCGTCCTCGGCCTGGCGCGATTCGCCTTTGGCATGGTGCTGCCGGGGCTTGCAGCGGACCTCGGTCTCGATTACCGCGAACAGGGTGTTTTAGGCGCCAGCTATTTCGCCGGGTATCTCGCGGTAGTGGCCGCGATGCCGTGGCTTTCGCCGCGGCTGGGTTTGAAACGGCTGTGCGTCGCCGGACTTGCGGTCGTCGCCATGGGGCTCGCCGTCATGGTGTTCAGCACTGACTTGCGGGTCCTGTCAGCGAGCTATTTTGTTGTCGGGCTAGGTAGCGGCGCGGCCTTTGTCGCTGCCATGTCCCTGCCATCACGTTGGTTTTATTCATCCCATCGGGCGCGCGGCGCCGGTGTTGCACTGGCCGGTGCCGGTCTCGGTATTTTGATATCAGGATTCCTGGTGCCACAAGTGACATCGGTGGGCGGGCTCGCGCCCTGGCGCGTCATTTGGCTCGGGTTCGCGATTTCAAACCTGGTTGTAGCGCTCATTGCCGCGTGGCTGCTGCGCGATACGCCGGCCGATGTCGGGCTCGAACCGTATGGCAACGCCGGTGCGCTCGATCAAAACCCGGCCATGCGCCGGGCGCTCAGGCTGAGCGAACTCGATTGGCCATTGTTGCTGCAGCTGGGTGTGATTTATGCGAGTTTCGGCGCGGCCGGACTGACCTATACAACCTTCATTGTCACGACCATGATAGATAGTTACGCCGTGAGCCCGGCCAGAGCCGGAATGATGTGGTCGACCGTTGGGGCGTTAAGTATTTTTTCCGGGCCATTGTTCGGCTACGCCTCGGATCGGCTTGGCCGCCGCATCGGAATGTCCAGCGTTTTGAGCCTGCAGGCAACGGCTTACGCCGTTGTCGCCAGTGACATGGGCATGGCGGGACTTTATCTGTCAATCACGCTGTTCGGTTTAACGGCCTGGAGCATGCCGTCGATCGTTGCGGCTGCTGCCGGCGATTATTTCGGCGCGGAAAATGCAACCGCAAGTTTCGCGATTCTGACCTTGCTATACGCGGTGGGCCAGGTCGTTGGCCCGGCTGGTGCGGGCTTTATTGCCGAGCATTCAGGTGGCTTTGCGATGACCTATGGAATCGCAGCCGGGCTGACGGTGACTGCCGTCGTGTTGTGCGGTTTACTGAAACCACCGCGCGCTCGTATTCCATAAAATGGAGTAATTGATGAAATACGAAACATCCAGCTTAGGTGTCCTGACCATTCTGGACGTCGTTCCCGGCGCGCAATTGATCGCGTCGGTCCAGGCCATGGAATCCATGGGCTATAGCAGTTACTGGATTCCCGAAGTCCTGGGGCGCGAAGTGATGTCGACCGCGGGCTACCTGCTGGCGAATACAACGGAAATTTCGATCGCTACCGGCATTGCCAATGTCTATGTCCGCGACGCACATGCGACGGCACACGCGCGCCATACCTTGTGCGAACTTTACGGAGAGCGTTTTATCCTTGGGCTTGGAGTCTCGAACGTCGAGATCAGCAAGATCCGCGGTTACGCATGGCGGCCGCCAGCGACCAAGATTGCCGAGTACCTTGAGCAAATGAGTGCGCTGGAACCCGCCGCCGCGAAACCTGAGGTGTTGGGTCCGCTTCACATCGCAGCCCACGGCCCGAAGTTGCAGGCACTTGCGGCAGCGCGCAGCAATGGTGCGGTCACCTACCTCATGTCAGCCGCGCATACTGAGCTGTCGCGCCAGCGCATCGGACCGGAAGCCGAACTTTCAGCGACCTGCATGATGCTTGCGGAAACTGATCCGGTCCGGGCACGGGCAACCGCCAGAAAAGCGCTTGCCTACTACGTCACGCTTGATTACTACCAGCGCGAGTGGCGTGCACTGGGTTTCAACGACAACGACTTTGCCGACGGCGGCAGCGATGCCCTGATCGATATGCTGGTTGGTTGGGGCGACGCACAGGCCCTGCAGCGTCGCGTGCAGGAACACCTGGGCGCCGGTGCGACCCGGGTGCTGGTGATGCCTCTGGATAGCACGCAAAGCGGGCTCGTTGAGTCGGCGACTTTGAAGGCACTGGCCCCAAACGCCGTCTGAGATTCGCCCGTGCATGGTGCGATTGGTTGCTGCGCGCAAACGTGACGCTCGCGTTGCCGATCAAGCCCGGTCATGTCAGCATGAGCGTGCTCGTTTGAATTGGCCATTTTGGGGAGGTCATCCAATGAAAGCAGACGAACTCGATTTGTGTTTTCTGAGCGCGACCGAAGCGCTTGAAAAATTTCAAAGCCGGGAACTTTCTCCGGTGGAACTGTGTAAGGCACTGATCAAGCGCAATGAAGCGGTCGGCGCGACACTCAATGCGACGACCTACACGTTTTTCGAGCGCGCGCTGAAAGCGGCACGCGAAGCCGAAAAGCGTTACGCCAAACCGAAGGGCCGCAGGACGCGCCCGCTCGAAGGCCTGACCATCGGTATTAAGGATTTCCACTCCGTCAAAGGCGAAGTGACGACCTACGGTTCCAAGATCTTCAAAGATCACAAACCCGATCAAACAGCGCCGACAGTCGACCGTTTGCTGAAAGCCGGCGCCATCCTGTTCTCGCGCACGACAACGCCCGAGTTCGCCTACAGCGGAGTCACGCGTAGCCCGTTGTGGGGCATCACACGTAACCCGTGGGGGCTGGACTGTACGCCCGGTGGGTCTTCAGGCGGCGCCAGTGCGTCAATTGCCGCTGGTCTCGTCACTCTGTGTGATGGGACTGACGGCGGTGGTTCGTGTCGTATCCCGGCGAGTCTCGGTGGCGTCGTGGGCTACAAGCCGCCTTTCGGGCGCAATCCGATGGATCGCGAACATCCACTGGAGAATCTGCTTCATTACGGGCCTATCACCCGCTCGGTCGCGGACGCGGCATTGATGCAGAATGTCATGTCGGGCCAGCACGTCGCGGACATGTGTTCGCTGCGCGAAAACGTCGTGTTACCGGATCAGTTCGAATCGATTCGCGGGATGAAAATCGCGTACACACCGAACTACGGATTCATGTCGATCTCACCGGACGTGCAAAAAAACACCAAGGCAGCTGTAACCGCGCTCAGGCGCCTCGGCGCCAAGGTGGAAGAAGTTGATCTGCAATGGAACTGGGGCGCGATGGACACGTGGCTGACCCGCTGGGAAGGAGCCTTCTCCGGCCTCATTGGCGATTTACTGCCGCGCTGGCGCTACGACATGTCGCCGTTCTGTCTGCATATCGCGGAGAAGGGCCTGACCCACAGCGCCGCACGTTTCTACAACACCAACGCTGGTCGTTTTGAGCAATGGCAGACACTCGGTCCCATTCTCGAAAAATATGATGCGCTCATCGGGCCGACTCTGGCGGTGTCGAGCCTGCCGGTGACCCATGATGAGTTCGCGACCGATTTCACCATCGACGGCGAACCCGTGCAGCCTTACGTCGGCTGGTCGTCCACATGGTTATTTAACAACCTCGCCTGGTGCCCGGCGATGAGTATTCCGAGCGGTTTCGGCGATAACGATATGCCGACCGGCCTGCAAATCGTTGGACGCACTTTCGATGATCCGACGGTGTTCAGAATCGCCAGTGCTTTCGAGAGGGCGCGACCGTGGTGTAACACGCGCCCACCGGTCTAGGCCGGTTCGATCGCGCGGGTTGTAGCGCCGGGTGGCGAGTAATTCCGCCGCCCCATCCTGCGCGCGCCGATCCGGGTTAGAATCGCGCGCCTTCGCCGTAAACTGATTCTGCGTGGAGTAGTTCGCATGCGTTTTAGCCGTTTCATGACGTTGCCGTTGTTGGTCGTGTCCTTGGTCGCTGGTCCGGCTCTGACGTTCGCCGATGATGGACTGGACGCCGTCCTGACGGCGCAACCCGAAGATGTGCAGGCGCGTTATTCCGCCCGCCACCCGGCCGAAACCTTGCGCTTCTTTGGTTTAAAGCCCGGTATGACCGTGGTAGAGGCGTTTCCGGGCGGTGGCTGGTATTCCAAGATTCTGAAGGCTTGGCTCGGTACCGAAGGCAAGCTGATCGGCGCCGATTACGCAGTTGAGATGTATCCTAAGTTCAACTTCTATGACGATGCTTTCCTCGAAGCTAAGAAAAACTGGGTTGGTACGTGGACCGCTGAGGCGGACACCTGGGGCGCCGGCGCCAAGCTTGCGGCATTTCATTTCGGCTCCATGCCGGATGAACTTTCGGGCACCGCCGACGCAGCGCTTTTGATCAGGGCACTGCATAACGTCGCCCGCTACGAAAACGACGGTGGCTGGCTATCTGCTGCGCTTGCTGATGTTAAGCGGGTGCTGAAGCCCGGCGGTATCGTCGGTGTGGTTCAACACATGGCGCCGGCATCCAACAGCGATGAGTGGGCTGACGGTAACCGTGGCTATCTCAAACATGCCTTTGTCATGCAGATCATGACCGCCGCCGGGTTCGAGTTCGTTGGCGAAAGCGCAGTCAATCAAAACCCGGCTGACCAGCCGAGCGAAGAAGAGTTCGTGTGGCGCCTGCCGCCGACGTTCGATGGTTTTGGGGATAACGCCGAACTTAAGGCCAAATACGCGGCAATTGGCGAATCCAACCGCATGACCCTGTTGTTCAAGAAACCTGAATAGATTTGCCCAACCCGTATTCCGCGAGGTCGTTCACCCGACCCGTCCGCGTTGACCGCTACTGATTCGATGAGCCTGGAAGACGAACAAACGCTCGCCTGTTACGACCTTCGTCGGGTCGATTTCGAAGGCCCGATGAATTGCCGCGACCTGGGCGGTCTGCCGCGGGCGAACGGCGGCTTCACAACCAGACGCCGAATATTTCGTTCCGGACGCCTGTCGAATCTGAGCGACACTGACAAAGCGCGGTTTGTCGATCTGGGCATCAGGCAGACCTTCGATTTGCGGTTACCGTTCGAACGCGAGAACTACCCTAATCCGCCCGCCCTGGCACTGAAAACCGTCGAGCAACATTTCGGCTACCTTCCGGATGGCGCGCTTGACATGTTTCAGGCCATTAACGACGGCACGATTGGCCCGGACGATGTGCGGGCCGGTATGCGCGACCAATACCGATCGATGGCGCTCGCACACCCGGAGGTTTACAACCGCCTTTTTCGGGCGCTGCTGGAAACCGATCTACCCTGCCTGTTCCATTGCTCGGGCGGCAAGGATCGCACCGGCGTCGCGGCGGCGATTCTTCAGCGCATTGCCGGTGTTAGTCGCGAAGTCGTGACGGCCGACTATCTGCTGACAAATCTGGACGTCCCCCCACTTGGCGTGCTGCAAGGCAATGTCAAACGTGAATTGGTCGCTGTTGTTGGCTTTGCGCACACGGAGCTGATCGCAGCCGCACTTGATGCCGTGGAGGGCGATCATGCGTCGTACGAAGCATTCGTCCGCGATGCCGTCGGACTGTCAGATTCGGAGTACCTGGCCCTGGTCAGATTGATGACCGGATAGTTCACCACGACCGGGGCAAATAGCCGCTGTGCACGCTGCGCGGCGACCGCTACCGTTGACCTGTCGTGGTCAGCCGTTGGACGTAAGTTGTTCTGTAACCTGTCGGCCTGATGTCAGGCCGCTTTCGATGGCACCGTCGATAAATCCGCGCCAGCCGTTGGCGACGTCGCTACCGGCGAAATGTACCCGGCCTTCGACCCGCTGCAGG
>CAXGUU010000003.1:0-30186 GCA_964012875.1 uncultured bacterium | reverse complement strand
GGATTGGTAAAGCCATGAACGATCGCAAACAACGAAAACGCACCGGCCAATACCGAGCGATCCCACGAAAACTCATCCAACAGGGCCACCAGCATCACGCTGTAGGCGTACCAGATGCCATAAGCCAGTGCCAGGCTGCTCGCCAGCAAGGCCAGCGTCAGCCTGCCTGATGATTGCATCGTATTGCCAGGTACGGGCGAGCTCGGATCAGCACTTAGATCCCAAGCTGGCGAGCGGCAAGATCTTTCATGATTTCCTCAGACCCACCGCCGATCATCATGACTTTGACCTCGCGGTAGATGCGTTCCGATTTGGTGCCCCGCATGAATCCCATGCCACCGAGTATCTGTACCGCAGTATCGGCACAGAATTGCATCGTCTGAGTCGTGACAACTTTAAGCATGCATGTCCGTGCGACCAGCTCGGCCGCCGTACCCCGACCGTTTTGCACACAATCGGCGAGTTCGTAAGTCAAAGTACGGGCAGCATCGATACGGGTCGCCATGTCGACCAGCTTGTGTCGGATAACCTGGCGCTCGGCCAGCGGCCGCCCAAAGGTTATTCGTTCACGGGCCCATTCGACCGCCTCGTCAAGACACACCTGCGCGAACGCACAGGCCATCACAGCCATCCCCAGCCGCTCGCTGTTGAAATTCTGCATGATGGCCTTGAAGCCTTCGTTCTCGCCGCCGATCAGGTTGCCCGCCGGCACCCGGCAATCGTCGAAACGCAAGGTTGCCGTATCAGAACTCCACCACCCCATTTTGCTTAACTGTGTCCGCTCCAGGCCCGGCGTATCACCTTCAACCAGCAGTAATGAAATCCCGTCGGCACCTTTGATTTCGGGATTGGTGCGTACCGCGACCGAGATAAAGTCCGCTCGCACGCCTGAGGTGATGAATGTCTTCTCACCGTTCACGACATATTCGTCGCCATCACGGACGGCCGTCGTACACAGACTTGCAACATCCGACCCACCACCCGGCTCGGTGATAGCGAGCGCCGCGATTTTGTCTCCGCGCAATACCGGCGGCACCACGCGTCCCTTCAAATCTTCGCTACCGACCGCGACTATTGGGGGAATGCCGATGGTGTGCGACATGAGCGCAGCCTGGACGCCGCCACTGCCCGCTCGCGCCATCTCCTCACCAACAATTATCTTGAAAAACTCGTCACCCGGCATGCCGCCGTAGGCTTCCGGAAATCCCACGCCGAGCAAGCCGACCTCACCAGCCTTGCGGTAGAGCTCTCGCGGCACGCACTCGGCCTCGTCCCATTCGTGCACGAAGGGCTCGATTTCCTTGCTGACGAAATCGCGCAGGGCATCGCGAAACTGGTGATGCTCGATGGTGAAGAAATGCGGCGATGGGGAGGTGTCGAAGAACATGCTGGACTCCGTATACGGGATCCGCAGATTGTATCGCGACAGCCATTGCCGGCAGCGCCGGCGCATGGCCCCGGCGCTTGACGGGCCTCAGCAGGCGGCAGGCGCAGCACCAACGCCGGCTGGTGGGCACCGGAATTCCGGTTAGAGCGCCAGCATCACCTTGCAGGCAGTCTTATCGGCCTTCAACGAATCGAACGCCGCCGGGAATTCCTCAAATCCGACATCACGAGTAAACATGGGGCTTGGATCAATCATTTCACGATTGAGCAGGTCGATGGCGATTTCGAAATCGTGGCGGCGGTACATAAAAACGTATTGCACAGATAGTTCTTTCGTAATCGCCTTGACCGGCATGATGGTATCGAGCGCCATGCACACGCCGACGACGACGATGCGACCGTTGGACGGCGCATAATCCATCGCCAGTTGCTGGGTACCCGGAACACCAATGCACTCGATAATAACGTCCGGTCGGCTACCCGCTTCGCGCTTGAAACAGTCGACAACATCCTCGCTTGCGGCGTTGACGGTCGCCGTTGCGCCCATGCGCTCGGCCAATGCGAGCCGCTGGGGCACCATGTCGCTGACCACCACATGGCGCGCACCGAAGTAGCGGCACCACAAGGCAGTAGCCAGCCCGATCGGCCCGGCCCCCATGATTAACACGCTGTCGCCGACATCGAGTCGAGCAGAGTGCACGCCGTGCAGCGCAACCGCCAGCGGTTCAACCAAGGCACCGGCCTCAAAATCCACGCCTGCCGGCAGGATCAAAGATTCGTGTGGCCCCACGCGCATGTACTCAGCGTACGCGCCGGCTTCACCGCCCAGCCCGCAGTAACGTACCCCCACGCAGCGGTGGCCACGGCCATTCAGACAGTCGACGCAGTGCCCACAGCCGATATAGGGCAAGGCCGTGACGCGATCGCCGACCTTGAATCCCTCGACGGCGCGGCCGACTTCAGCCACTTCACCACTGAACTCGTGGCCCATAATCGCACCCGACGCCAGCGGTGCCATGCCGATTCCCGGTTCATGTACGTCCGCCATATGCAGGTCGGAGCCACAAATCCCGCAGCGTTTTACCTCGATAATCAGGCCATCGGGACCGCCCTCCGGGGCGGGTACCTCGCGGACCGCCAACGGCTGACCAGCAGCTTCGAAAACAGCAGCACGCATCTCAATCGAACCTTTCTCAGGACCCTTTGACTGTGACTATTCGCTAGTCATGATGACGGTTTTATCGAAGTCTTACGCACCGATCAGGTGCTTCTCGAAGAACTCCAGAGTGCGCTCTCGGGCGGTTGCTGCGCTCGGTGCGTCGTAACTGGCGCGAACATCGCAGTTGAACCCGTGGTCCGCATCATAGACGAAGACCTGCACGTCGGGTTGGGCGTTGCGAATGGTCTCAACGTCGCTCATCGGGATGTGTGCGTCCTTTTCACCGAAGTGCATCATGACCGGGCACCTGGCCGTGCGCGAGGCTTCGCCCGCTATGCCGCCGCCATAGTAGGCAGACGCGGCAGCAACGCCGTCAACTTCGCAGGCAGACATCCAGGTCAGCAGGCCGCCAAAGCAATACCCCACCACGCCGACCTTGCCGTGCGCTGACATGGCATCCACAGCCGCCTTCAGATCAAGCAGAGTATCGGGCATTTTCAAATCGTTAAAGGCGAGCTTGAGACCTTTGTCGAACTCGTCCTGATCGGTATAGCCGAGTTCAACTCCAGGTTCGACTCGGTCAAAAATAGCGGGAGCAATCGCGGCATAGCCAGCCTCAGCGTAGCCATCAACGACAGACCGGATGTGATTGTTGACCCCGAAAATCTCCTGTATCACCACGATACCGGCCTTAGGTGTTCCGGCTGGCATTGCTTCATAGGCGCTGATCGTGACCCCGTCGCTTGCTGTGAGTTGCCGTTGTCCCATTCGTTTCTACTCCCCTCGGGTGTGTGTATAGATGATTGGACCAAAGCTTGTCGGTCGAGATCAACCGATGCGTCCGGGTTCTGAGCAATACTCGATACTTAGATTAATAAGCCGTCGGCGTCACGGAACGAGCAGCTCTCCCAAATCGGACAGGATTGACCTAGAATCGGTGCTTAACAGGGGCGTCAATCCAGTTTGGCGGCACAACTATTGCCTTCGGCGTGATCCACGCAAAGGAGACTAGGACAGTGAAGCGAACCAGCAAAACTCTTCTGATGGGATTGGCCTTCGCGGTCATACTCTGTGGCCCTGCGAGTGCGGAAATAAAGCCGGAAAAACTGACTCTTGAACCACTCAGGCCGGCGACCCCGCATCGCCTTTATTTGACTGACGTCGCGTTGCAGCATGTTATCGACGGTCGAGTGCACATCATCGATGGAGAATCATTCGACTACCTCGGACTTATCGGCACCGGCATGTTTGGCGTCACAGCGCTATCGCCGGACAGTTCCGAGATGTACGTTGCCACGACCTATTACACCAAGCGTAATCGGGGTAAACGCTTCGATCTGTTCGAAGCCTACAGCACTGAAGACCTAAGCCTGAAAGCTGAAATCGAGATCCCGGCCAAGCACGCGCAGGCGCTGGCGTACAAGGGCACAATTATCGGTTCCAGCGACAGCCGCTTTGTATTTATTCAGAACTCCACCCCCGCGAGCTCCGTCACCGTCGTTGATCGCAAAGCAGAAAAATTCGTGACTGAAATTGATACGCCCGGATGCTGGATCGTGTTACCCGCACCCACCACGCCGAGCCGGTTCTCAACCCTGTGCGGAGATGGCACCATCCTCACTGTCAGCCTGAAAGAAAACGGCGAACCGGGGACGCAGAAACGCAGCGCGAAAATTTTCGATGCGGACAAGGATCCGCTGTTCGTGCAGGCCGAAACAATCGGCGACAAAACTTATTTCGTATCATTCCAGGGCAATATCCTTGAAATGAATCTGAATGGCGAAGTCGCCCGACTCCAAACGACCTGGTCGCTCCTTGACGATAAAGACAAGGAAGCCCGCTGGGCCCCTGGCGGATACCAGTTGATGGCTGTACACGGGCCATCGAAAACAATGTATATAGGGATGCATGAAGGCGCGCACGAGGGCACACACAAGTGGCCCGCCAAGGAAATCTGGAAAATCGACCTGTCCAAACGCCAGCGCGTCGAACGAGCGCCGGGTGGCAACGCCATTGCAATGACGATTACCAAGGAAGACACCCCCCACCTGTACGTTTACGATGGCATGCAAGCCAACTTCCATAAGTATCAGACTACCCCGGTCTTGAAAGCGATCGAGCAAAGTCCACCCTTTGGGGAGTTCGCCGGACTGGTTGAAGCACACTGAACGCGACCCTCGATCCCGTGCTGGCCAACGTCGTGATGGCGACGCTGGCGATCGTGTTCATCGTCGGAGCGAGCCAGAAGTTGCGTGACCTGATGTCGTTCGAAGTGGCCGTCGAAGCTTACGAATTGCTACGGCCGGCGTTGGTGAAACCACTCGCGATCAGCTTGCCGTTTATCGAACTGGGAGCAGGCATCGCGCTGTTGTTTGAGAGCACTCAGTCTACTGCGATATTGGTTGCAGCTGCGTTGTTGCTGGTCGTTACAGCGGCCGTCGCCATCAACCTCGCGCGCGGCCATACCGATGTCGGTTGCGGATGCGGCGGCATCGAAGACGAGCAGCTGTTGTCCTGGGCGCTGGTGATCAGAAACCTGCTCTTGATGGCGCTCCTCGTTTCGCTACTTCTAGGCACCACAGATCGACAGACCGTGTGGCTCGATTACGTGAGCACGGCGTTTGCAACCATCATTGCTTACGCGCTGTATGTGAGCGCCAATCAGCTGATCGCAAACCGGCCGCGCCTGATGACCTTGAGGCGTGCGTCGTGAACGAAGCACTGTTAGCTGCTGTAATCGCACTGTTCGTGATGGTTG
Organism: uncultured bacterium; assembly: GCA_964012875.1. Lineage (GTDB taxonomy): Bacteria > Pseudomonadota > Gammaproteobacteria > CAXGUU01. Next base: position 24,883 of record CAXGUU010000003.1, on the reverse strand, counting down.
TCGGCCTCGCGCTGGCAGTGTTTGCGCTTGCGCGACAGATTGGCGTGCTCTACGAGCGCGTCGCCCCGATGGGCGCCCTCATGCTCGACGATGGCCCATCGGTCGGGGAACAGGCACCTCACTTCAACCTGGCAACACTCGGCGGAGACCGTATTGATATAGGCGCGCCCTCAGAGTTTGGAGAGTTGGTGTTTTTCCTCTCACCCACCTGCCCGGTGTGCAAGAAACTCATCCCTGTGCTTCGATCCATCCAGAAAGCCGAGGAAGGCTGGTTGAAGGTCATTCTGGCGAGCGATGGCGAAGAGGCGCGTCAACGCGCATTTTACGAAAAAGCGGAACTCACTGATTTTCCTTACGTACTATCGACCGATCTGGGCATGACCTACAAAGTCGGGAAGCTACCCTATGCCGTGCTGCTCAACGAAGGCGGACAGGTGCAGGCCAAAGGCCTCATCAATTCACGGGAACAGCTGGAGAGTTTGTTTACGGCGCGCGAACTGGGCGTCGAATCGATACAGGAGTACCTGCAAAAAGCGTAGAATTGCCGATAACGAGATTCGGCTGTCACGTGATATGCGGTCCGGGAGACACTTCTTATGAAATGGTTTGACGATTTTTTCGAGAAACAGACTCGGCAGATTGCCCAGCAGACTTCGAGGCGAAGCGCGCTGCTGAAAATCGGCAAAGCTCTGGTTGGCACTGCCTTCATACTGCCGGTGCTGCCTTTTGATCGTTCCGCAAAAGCCCAGCACGGCGCCGTTGACGACGGCAAACACGATCCGATGGATCCGCAGCGCTGCGAATACTGGCGCTATTGTGCGCTGGACGGACATCTGTGCACCTGCTGCGGCGGGACACAAACCTCGTGCCCGCCGGGCACAGACGCCTCATCGGTGACCTGGATCGGCACCTGCGAAAATCCTGAAGACGGCAAGCACTACCTGGTTTCATACAACGATTGCTGTGGTGCGGCGTCCTGTGGCCGTTGCTTCTGCAACGAAAACGAAGGCGAACGTCCGGGCTATCGCATGGGTGTACATAACGACATCAACTGGTGCATGGGCAACGAATCGAGTGTCTACCACTGTACCGTCTCGATCGTCCTCGGCGTTTCGGGCAAGGCTTAGTCGTCCGGCCTGGCTCTAAAGGAGTGCGGGCCGACTTTGTTTTGCTAGGTGCGCGCCCCCATTCGAACTACCGTTCCGGACGTGGTTGAACGCTACCAACCCGGCCGTTTGTATAGAACCGCCGGCGCCGGTGTGAAACGAACGCACGATGGATTCTTAAGCTCGGTAGTGCTGGTAGTAGCGTTGTCCACCACTGCCGGTGCCGGTGCCCAAGGTCCACAACTGAACTACGTCGAGCACTGCATGGGTTGCCACAAGGTCGATGGGGCTGGCAGCCTGCAGAACAACGTGCCGGACATGCGCGGCACGGTCGGTCACTTTCTGCGTCTGCCGCAGGGTCGCGATTTCCTGATCCAGGTTGCGGGCATTGCCCAGGCGCCACTCGATGATGATGCGCTGACTGCGTTGATAAACTGGATGTTACCCGCGATTGGTGCCAATTCGGTACCACCAGATTTCACGCCTTTCACAGTCGAGGAAGTGGCGCGCCTGCGCACGAACCGCCCCGCTGATATCAATGCCCTGCGCGAATCGCTACGTGCCGATCTCGCGTTGATGGGGCATGATATTGACGATTACCGCGAACCGAATGCCGAGGAATGAACATGACGAGCGTCCGCTACATGGAAGTTATTCGTGAACGATACGAAAAGCTCGGATATACGCCCTATCGTTGGTACCAGGCTGACGACACGCCACCATGGTCGGCGATGGAAAAACCGCTGACCGAATCAAAACTTGGCCTCGTATCAACCTCGGGTGCTTACACGCTTGGGCAGGTCGCCTATCACTACAAGGACGACACGTCGATTCGTGCGATCCCGAAGACCAGCAACATCAAGGACCTGCGATTCTCGCACATCACGGAAAACTATCTGGTATCGCCGAAGAAGGATCCCAACTGCATCCTGCCGTTGGCGCAGACTAACACGCTCGTCGATGAAGGTACGATTGGCAGCACCGCCAACAATGCCTTTACCTGCATGGGCGGCGTTTATTCTCAACGACGCGTGCGCGAAGAGGTCGCGCCGGCCCTGCACGAAGTTTTGGTCCGTGAACAAATTGACTGCGCGCTGCTGGTCGCCATGTGACCCGTCTGTCACCAGACCGTGTGTCTGGTTTCGCGCTACCTCGAGGCCCGCGGCATTCCCACTGTGTGCCTCGGTTCGGCTGAAGACATTCTGATTTCGGGGCGGCCGCCCCGTGCAGCATTCGTCGACTACCCGCTAGGACATACTGCCGGCAAACCCTTCAACGTCGATGATCAATTGAGTGTGATCCGGGGTGCCGTGACGTGTTTCGAATCCATCGACAGCGCTGGCGGCATCGTTACCTTGCCCAACAGCTGGGACAATGATGGCTGGCGCTCGGACGCGGCGTCGACCAGGGCCGAGGACACGCGCCAACCGCGCGACGAAACCCCGCAGTTCCAGCTGCCCGCCGATCGCGAAGCTGCGATCGCCAGCGGCACGCTAGGATAGAAACAGCGCAGTTAAAGCTGCATGGGTCCTGTCTGCCCGGCCCAGCCATCGGCTAGTGTGGTCATCGCGCGGATGTGCACCACTTCCTCGGTAATCAGCCAACGGCCGTCCTTGCGCTGGAAACTCCAGTCATAGGTGCCCCAGCCCAACACCGAGTCCGATTCAAGTTCCTGCGTGACCTGCCAGTACATGAACGCGCTTGCGCGATCGTCGGTAACCTTGATGTCCTCGTTGGCGTAGTAGCGCCGTGGGCGATCGAACCGTCCCCAGTAGTTTTCGAAGAACTGCAGGATCGCCTCCAGCCCGGCGATTTCGACGGACCAGGCCGGTACTTTCAAAACCGCGTTGCCAGCAAAGATTTCGCGCAACAAATGCGGTCGCTTGTCATCAACGCCAACTGCGTACTGAGAAAGCACCGCCCGGATGTCACGATCAGCCCGGAGCGCGGTGACTTCGATTTCCAGGGCATCCAGCCGGGATTCGATATCAGTCATAGCGGACCTCCTCGCGCGACACTCGGGTTCAGGTGGTCCACGCGATGCGTGCGCCGAGTGCAACGTCGCGATCGATCGCGGCAGCATTGGCATTAGTGCTTCTTAAAGTGAGCTGATACGGGCCCGGCCCTTCCGCCGCCAGCGATGCCTTCTCGTCTGCTGTAACCGGCGTACGCACAGTCAGGCTAAAATCACCGACTGCGTACTGCACCTCGACATCTGAAACACGTACGGGCGTCAGTCCCAATCCCTGTTCATAGAGCGAGCTAGCAGCGACCAGATCGTCGACCAGCAGATCGAGCGCGGCAACGCCTGAAGCGCCATTTGCATGCTGTCCAGGCGCATCCCAGGCCACGCGTTTGCCGTCAGGCGTCTCCCACTGAATAAGAAACGGCCAGGGTTTGCGCCACGGCGAAATGCCGGGTATGACCAGCCGCCAGGCCAGTACCCGTCCATCCGGTCGTTCCCTGCCCATCGCAAACGGACCATTGTGATCAAGCTCGATCGCATTCAGACCGGCTGATTCAGCCTCCAGTCCATCGCTCGCAAATACAAACCCCACCAACCCACTTGCACGCTCGCAATATTCGAGAAATTCTTCCGCGAATGGTCCGCCGGAACGGGCAACATCGAGATCTTCGACAGCAAGCAATTCGATGTAGTCGAGACCAAATCGGATAATCGCATTTTCCGTGCCGATGGACGGATGCTTGCCGCCGGCAGCCACGTCGAAACCAAGCTTGGAATAGGCCTCAATCGCGGTCGCCACGTCCGGCACCGCAATAACGACATGGTCGAATCGGGTAATCACGAGATCACCGCCGGCAGGACCTGTTCAGTGACGCGAGCGAACTGTTCAATTTCTTCGTGACCGATGAGGCGCAGAGTGATAGTCGTCGCCCCCGCCTCTGCGAATTTGGCGACTTCGTCAATGCAGCGCTGTGGATCGCCGACTGCAACCCACTGCTCCAGGAATGCACGGTCATATTCAACCCCGTAGTATTCCTTCAGATAGGCCGCCGTCGTATCCAGTCCGCGCTCACGATCGTCGCAAACGTGAATGTTGTAGTAGAGGCAAACTTCGAATTCGTCGGTCACCGGTCTGCCATACTCATCGCCATAGCGGCGGATGTCGTCAAAGTTCACCTTCAACGATTCTATTGTATTTGCCGTCGTCATCCAGCCATCACCGATGCGGGCAACGCGGCGCAGAGCCGACTCGCGCAGCTTGGGAAAGGCCGCATTGGGATTCGCCGTCATCCAGACCGGTAAGGGTTTCTGTACCGGACGCGGCAGCACAGTGATATTCTCAAAATTATTGAACTCACCGGCGTAACTGGCGCTCTCCTGTTCGGAAATCAAGCGCAAGATTTCGACCGCTTCCTCCATACGCTTGCTGCGGGTGTCAGGATCGATGCCGAAGGCGGCGAACTCTTCGGCAAACATACCGCCACCCGCTTCACGTTGCCCCTGGCAGGCGACGAATATCGACCGCCCCTGGCACATGAAGTCGAAACTCGCCCACTGGTAGGCCATCAGCAAGGCGTCTCGCAACGGGGTACTGGCCATGCAGCCAACACCGAGTCTCACCCGCTCGGTCACTGCCGCAAGCCCGCCTAACGCAACCATGACATCGAGCCGCGGTTTGGCGAAAATTGAATCGCCCAACCAGACGGAATCCCAGACCGGAACTTTGTCGGCCGCGCGGGCAAGATCCAGCATCGTCCGGGTATCCGACATACCTAGGACAACGCTCCGGTTCGACAAGGTCAGTCCGTACTTGCACTTCGCCATCAACGCTCCCCTCAAAAGCGACTATCACACGACGGTATCCCAATTAGGTCATTTGGGATGCGCCGGCGCAAGTCGGCCGGAGAATTTATGTTTCTACCAGTAATTCCCAGTTCTGCGGAATGTTTTTTAGCGACGGCGACTCGCTACGAGCCTCGAAAGCAACAACTTCTGCAATCGTGTGGGCATGCCCCGTGATGAATTGATTTTTCTACTGCTGCCATGTCCCCTCCCCGAGAACTATTGGCGCGAAACTGATGCGGGCAGACGCCCGCCAAGCCCCGCAGGAAGCGGTCTCAACCAGAGTCGAGAGAATAGTCTGCCTGTTCGTCGACAAAGGCAATGAAATAATCGATCGAGGCCGGGTTCTGCATAGCGTCACGACTGACCGCGGTGTCGATGTCCATTCCCATCAGGATCTTACGCACCGGCACCTCGAGCTTTTTACCTGTAAGCGTGTAGGGAATTTCCTGCACGGCATAGAGCTTGTCCGGGATATGGCGCGGCGAACACTGTTCTTTCAGCGTTCGCGCCACCCGATCAATCAAATCCTCGTTCAGTTCGACTCCCGGCGTCAGTCTGACAAACATGGGCATGAAAAAGCGGCCGCCGGGCAGGTCGAGATTGACCACCAGCGAATCCTCGATGGCCTCAAGCGCTTCAACCGCACGGTAAATCTCGGCCGTACCGATACGCACGCCATAACGATTGAGTGTCGAATCAGAACGTCCCTTGATGAAACAACCGCCGCGACTGTTGATCTCGAAAAAATCACCGTGTCGCCAGTAACCGGAAAAGATGTCGAAATAGGAATCGTGATAGCGCCGACCGGATTCGTCGTTCCAGAAATACAGCGGCATCGATGGCATCGGTTGGCACACCACCAGTTCTCCGACCTCCTCAGTCACCGACTCGCCAACGTCGTTGAATGCCCGCACGTCGACTGCGAGCGCGCGCGCCTGAATCTCGCCAGCGTAGACCGGCAGCGTGCAGACGCCACACACGAAGCCGGTCGCGACATCGGTACCACCGCTTTGCGACGCCACCCACAAGTCTTGTTTAACGTTGTCGTATAACCACTGCGTGGCTTCCGGGGTCGCGGGGCTGCCGGTCAGCATCACGCCTTCAAGCGCACCGTAATCGTAGCGCTCGCGCGGCACGATGCCCGCTTTCTGCATGAGTGACAGAAAAGTCGGGCTGGCGCCGAACATGGTCGCCTTGCTTTCGGCTGCCAGGCGCCACAGCACATCGGGTTCCGGCGCGGTCGGATTGCCGTCATAGATGATCGGTGTTGCGCCGACTAGCAGGGACGACATCAGAATATTCCACATGATCCAGCCCGAGGTCGTGTAGAAAAACATGCGCGAGCCCGAGCGCAGATCGGAGTGGAGGCTGAGCATCTTGTGCAGCTCGACCGTAACGCCGCCGTGACCGTGGACGATCGCTTTTGGCAATCCCGTGGTACCGGAGGAATACACCACCCACAGCGGGTGATCGAAATCGAGTTGCTCATACTCCGGTTCGGTCTCGCTGCGGCTTTCAATCAGCGCTGCCCAGGTTTCGCCGTTGACAACAGCCGGCATCGCCCCGGGTTCTAGATAATCAAGGGAGAAGACGTGCTCGAGGGTCGGTAGTCCATCAATGATGGTGCGCGCCTCAGCGCGGCGATCGAATGCCTTACCGCCGTAGGTGTAACCGTCGACGGTGAACAGGGCCTTGGGTTCAATCTGCTGGAATCGATCGAGTACGCTTGCGGCGCCGAAGTCTGTTGAACAGCTTGACCAGATGGCTCCGATGCTCAGCGCCGCCAGGCAGGCAACCATGGTTTCGGGGATATTCGGCATGAACGCCACCACACGATCGCCGGGCGCAATGCCGCGCTCCCGTAGCGCGGCCGCAACGCGCGCAACATCACGAACGAGAACGGCCCAACTGATCTCGGTGAGCGGGCGCGTTTCCGATGCGAACAAAATTGCCGGTCCACTGCTATGGGCATTGCGCAGGACATGTTCCGCAAAATTCAGGCGCGCGCCTTCAAACCATTTGGCCCCCGGCATCACCGGCCTGTCGATGACCGCCTGGTAGGGCGTCGATGACTTTATTTCGAAAAAATCCCACAGCGCCGCCCAGAACGCTTCGAGTTCATTAACAGACCACAACCGGAGGGACTCGTAATCGTCGAACTCAAGCCCACGCTGAGCCTTCAACCAATGGATGAACCGCGTGATTTCTGCCTGTTTGATGCGTTGAGCACCCGGCGTCCACAACAAATCCCCTTCGTGCAGCATCCCCACCCCCGATTGTTGCTTTGCGATGAATGTAGTTGCTCTACGCGGGGCTTACCCCTGACGCCTCGCGATTATAGCTATCGAATCCGTGGAAGCATCCCGCGCGCCACCTGAAATGACAATTATTTATTCTTAATATACAATTATTTAATATTGTTTTATAAAGTAATATATAAATACACATGCTGCTCGTTCGCCGAGTGGGTATGACGGGGTCGACGCTATGAACGCCTACAAATTCCTTGCAGCTGGTGCGCTGCTTGCTGTCACTGTTCACGCGCCGCCGGGTCATGCCGATGGTTTCGGCGACCTGTTCAGTCGCTTCGATCGCGCGATGGCGACCTTCGATCCGGTCGGCAAGCATGTACGTCAGCCTATTGAACGCGCCATTCCGCGCCTCCAGTTTCGCGGTTTCGCCCGTCAGTGGACGGACATGCTGCTTGATGACAACGACCGGGCTGGCTTTCGCAACAAAGACTACCGGTTTTTGCAACTGCAGAACCTGTTTGAACTGGAAACGAGTTTCCATGTTGCGCCCGGCCTCGACATCCGTGGAGTGGCGCATGCGCTCTACGACGGCGCCTACGACTGGCAGAATTCCAATGGCCTGTTCGCAGACAGCGCTGATCGCACGGCCGAGCTCTATAACACCAGTGAGCGGGTGTTGCGCGAACTCTACGTGTCATACCGGCGCCCTGGCGTCGATATTAAGGTCGGCAAGCAACAAGTTGCCTGGGGCAAAATGGATGGCCAGTTCATCGACATCGTCAACGCGATGGATCGGCGCGAATCGGTCCAATTGGAAACCGAAGACTTCGAATGGCGACGGCTGCCGACCTGGATGGCCAGCTCAACATTTTATTTTGGCCGGACCAGCGTGCAGCTGCTGTATATTTTTGACTTCGAACACGACCGCCAGCCGTTGCCGGGTTCTCCGTGGGCCTCGCCACTTGTCCCAGCTTCTACGACCAACATCGTGCGGGCAACCGAGCGTCCCGAGGCCGGAAACTTCGATGATCATGAATACGGCATCCGTGTTGACCGTGCTGCCGGCGCGCTCACCTACGGGTTCATTTACATGTATGCATGGGACAAGAACCCGGTCGAACGCGTCCTTGGTACCGCAACATCGGGCGGCGCGACTGTGCTTGAAGTGCAGTCAAAGCACGAGCGCCTGCACCATGCAGGTCTGACCGCGGATTATGCAACAACGTTCCAGAATGTACCGCTCGTAGGTTCGCTGCCGACTGTCTTTCGGGTTGAAGCCCTATATACCAACGGCGTACGCTTTCAGGACTTTGAAAAGCGAGCCCAGGCGCTGGCGGGCGCCAACCTCGACGGTACGTCCAAGCGCGATACCCTGCGGGCGGCTATCGCGCTCGAATTCGGATTGCCTCACCGCACGACGCTCATCTTCCAGCCCTCGTGGTACCAGACCCTCGACCATAAAGAAGGCCTTGGTTTCGGCTTTGGCGGCGGATTCGGCGATGAATGGAGCTTCATCCCGGTGGTCTTCTTCTCGCGCCCTTTTGCCTTCACGCGCGATCGCCTGAGTCTCGAATTTACAGCCCTGCCGCTGGTCAGCGGTTCAGACAGTGGCTGGGGCGGTCTTAAAACCAAGACCCGCCTGACCTACAAATTCTCGCAGTTTGTAAAAGGCCAGATGATTTATACGAGCTACGATACCGGTGAGGCGACCGACCTCTACGGGCAATACAATAAATGGGACAACATCGGCTGGGAGCTAAGCTATGAATTCTAAACGTCGCCGCGACGGGAGAGTCACAGCGGCCTCGTTAGTGGCTGCCGCCCTCATACTAGGCACACATCAGATCAGTGCCCGCGACAGTGCGTGGCGCAGTGTTGAGAACATGGCAGGCGAATATCGCGAACTGTTTGATCCCGTCACTGCCGCCTCGCGGAGTTCTTCAACATCATATCTGCCAGCCGAGCCCTATCCCTTTGAGGCGCCCTATACGGCAGAAGAAATGGGCTATCGCGCGAGCGAATTCCCACATGTTTCGCGCTGGCCGCACATGATGGTCGACGTCTATGGCGCGGTAACGGCCTCCGGTTATATCAACCAGGGCGCGTCAATCAGCTATTCCACCTACAATGGGCGTAACGGGTTGTCAGGCTACATGGAGGATACGTCGCCCGGGCAAATTTATGCCAAATGGACGTTGTACGACCAATTTCCGCCCGAGAACATAAACGCGCAGCAATTGTGGTTTCTCTATCGCTCTGACATGGAAAGCCGCAACAAACTAGATCTTTTCGTCTACTCACCGCAATTGCGGCGCGTTCGCCGTCAACCCGAGCCCCGACGCGACCAGCGCTTTCCCGACACCGCGCAAACCTTTGACGATGTCATCGGGCGGGATCCCTGGGAACTGAAGTGGGAGCTAATCGGCACCGATGTGCTCTACGAGACAGTTCGCTACCCCACTACACGCCCCAGCATCACACTGAATATCGCAGGTCGAGGATTCGTAGCGACGCCGACTGCTTCGATCAAAATGATGGGCGATGCTTTTCCTCATTACCGCGGTGATGGTGGTGTCGATTGCTGGGTGGTCGAAGCAATTACGAAAGAAGACTGGCTACCGGATTACAACGAGGGGCGCCTGGTCATGTGGCTTGAAAAGAATACCTTCTATCCGTTGCGAATCGAAAAATATGGCAATGACGGACGGCTGATGATGATCGAAGTCCGCGTGTCGGAGATGCAAAATCCAGCCATGGGGAATTTCGGCTACACCTCGCTTTTGGCCACTTACTGGAACGTCGATCACGATCTACTCAGCTACAGTTTGCATGACGCTCATACGCTGCGCGAATGGACAACAGAAGAGGAAACCACGATCTTCAACGCAGAATTCATGCGCCGCGAATGGCTCATCGAGCCGCTCAAGTCACAGGCCAGGATTGAGTCGCCCGACCAGTTTTACGTCCGGCCGCATCTTTATCCGGACAAATTTCCGTCCCACCGCAATGTCACACTGCCCGCGGAGATTCAGAGCCGTTACGACGCCCAGGAGGCCGCGGGTCGGTTGGTATTCGAAAGCGGTGGAGCTGAATAACGTCTTTTCGCTGATTGGTCGCGCTACCCGCTGCACGGGACTCGCCATCTGGCTCGCGATTGGACTGGGGGGCTGTAGCGGTTCGGACGGTACGGTTTATATCGGCCGACCGGATGGGCCGCTGCGTTTAAGCCTAGAGACCAAATTGCTCGATGGGGCGAGGCGCTATCAACTCACCACGCGCCTGGTTCATGCGACCGATGCTAGCCCCGTTACAGGTTTGCAAGTACTGCACGAACGCGTGTTGCACAATTTCATCGTCGCGCGCGATTTTTCGAGTTTCGAGCATATTCATCATGAGGACTTCACGCCGCTTACGCCCGACGACCTAGCCCAGGCGCGGCTTACATTCCCCTACACCTTCCCGACTGACGGACATTACCGCGTTGTCAGCCAATTCACGCTCAATGATCGCAGTCATGTACGTCACTACGATCTCGAAATCGGGCAGGCCGGTAGCGTGCCCATGGTGAAACCGGATCTCCGACGGCGAATCGAATTCGGGGACTACACGGCGACACTTGCAACTACACCCGAGATACCCGTCTCCGGCAGTGAAACCGAGCTCCTGATCACGCTCGACCGTGGCGGTGAACCGGTCAGTGATCTGGAACTGCTACTTGGCAGCGAAGTGCATCTGGCCAGCTGGCGCATCGACGGCCATAACTTCGGTCACGCACACAGCTACACCGCCCACATGGCTGAAATGATGGGCAACATGCACGACCGCAGGCTATCCCCTGCTGAGCGTGCACAGCGGATGACGGCCATGATGGTGGCGATGAACCGGATGACGCCCACACTTGAATTTCCGGGGCCCGAGGTGCCGCTGCGCCACATTTTCCCCGAACCCGGCACCTACGTCCTGTTTTTCCACATGGCCCCCGGCGGCGACTCGCGCTACTTCCGCTTCATGCTCGAAACCGAGTCGCCGCCGTCATGAACTCAAGCCTGAGCCGCAGCGGTTGCTGGAGCTGGCTGCTGTTCTCAACCGGCCTCATGTTCCAGGTCGCCGGGTTCGCCGGGCACGGCCTCATGAACGCTTTCAGCGACCCCGCGCCATTGCCAGAGGCCGGGCTTACCCCGCTTAACCTGTTTTACGCCGCTGACCTCGCGGCGGAGTCGGGCGCGCGGGCGCTTATCAACGAACCCGAACGATTGCGCGATGCCTATCTGAACAGCCTCGGGGAGCGTCTGGCGGAAGCTATGACAGTTGTCATCGGAGTCGACGGCGATGCAGCGCAAGTTGCCATGGACCACTACACCGCGACGATGCGTGAGTTCAGTGCCACATTGCCATCAGAGCCGGATGACATGACCGTCGGCGCAATCACCAGCCTTATGCAAACGCTGCTTGAGCATCAGTACCATGCGGCGTCGAACTATCTGGATCTTAACGCGAACGCCCGCACGGCGCTGCTCAGAGCCAAAGTGGCGGCCACACCGCTTTACGAGCAACTCAAGCAGCAGCTCACCCGCGTTCAGGCAGAGGCTTTTTTTTTCAAGGAAGAGGAAATTCGCTGGCAATGGGCAATGGCTGAACAGGGCGACAGACAAGGATTCTGACAACCTTCATCTGCGATCGACGGAGGGATCTACCTCGATGATCTGAAGCTTGCCGTCACGGCCAAGCTCATAGCAGGCCCCACATCGCCAGCGCGTGACACGTCTTGCCGCCGCACGCTCAGCGCGGCAATGCGGGCACACATGCAAAAAACGACGGCGCCGTCGACGAACATGATCGAGCGCTGCAATGACCCTGGGATTATCACAGCGGACGCTGGCTGTATGGCCGGTTGCCTGGACCAGTGCACGCCATTCGTGACCATGCGGCCTGATCCGGCGACCGAATCGTTCGAAAGCAACCAAATGTGCGAGCTCATGGCTTAAAATATCCAAAACGTCAGCGCGTCCGAGTGCTTGCACGGCGCTGGCTAGCACGAGTTCGCGATCGGCGGGATAACAGCGTCCGACGGAGCGAAACATACGGGCGGAAAAGCGCACCGCAACGCGGTCGAAGAGCCCTTCACACTGCCAGATGTCAAACCACCGCCAAACTTCGTCAGTAACGTCAGTGTCAAAGGATTGCAGCAGCGAACGTGTTGATTGGGACATCGTTAATCAGCCGCCTTTGCGTGCCAGAGCCAGATAAAAATTCTAGCAGCCGCAGCCCACGTTGGCGGCGCTTGCGCTTGAGGCGGACCGGACCGGCCAGCCGTGCCAAATCCGAATCCTGGGTGCGGCACAAAGAGGTGGGCTTGCTATCGATCAGATCAATGCCGAGGATGTCGACGGCCAAACGCCGGCTCAAATTGAACCGCAGACATGTTTTAGCCTGCCGGCGCGTTCCGGGCTAATGCATGTGCGGTGACTCAACCCCGAACGGCACCCGGATGTCTTCCACCAGCCGCGCGACTGCCGGCGGCGGCGGCGCGGTGAGCGCGCATACGATCCATGCTGCTGAGAAATTGATCGCCGCGCCAATCGTGCCTATGCCTTCAGGTGATATCCCGAACAGCCAATGGCTCGGATTATTCAACTCAGGTGCGTAGAACTTGAAGTAGACGATGTAGCCGAAAGTGAATACCAGCCCCGTTATCATGCCACTGACTGCGCCAGCCATGTTCATGCGCTTCGAAAAAATACCGAGCAGAATGGGCGGAAACAGCGACGCTGCGGCGAGACCGAAGGCAAACGCCACCACCTGGGCCACGAATCCCGGCGGGTTGACGCCGAGATAGCCGGCGACACCGATCGCAGTGACCGCGGCGATTCGCGCGTACAGCAACTCCTGCCGATCGCTGATCCCGCGGGCAAAAGTTTTACGCAACAGATCGTGCGAAACCGCGGCCGAGATGACCAGCAGCAGACCGGCAGCGGTCGACAGTGCCGCAGCGAGACTGCCCGCAGCGACCAGGGCGATAACCCAAGGCGACAGGTTCGCGATTTCCGGATTGGCCAGCACCATGATGTCACGGTCAACGTAGACCTCGTTGTCGTTACTGCTCACAACATTCGTGATCATGCGCTCACCGCTGCCGCCCCGTTGCGTCTCATCAAAGGTGGGTTTGCCGGCGAAGGGTCTCCCTGGCGCATACTGAATCGCACCATCACCGTTTTTGTCTATCCAGCCTACGAGACCGACATCTTCCCAGTTGCTAAACCAGTCCGCGACCTCAGCGTAGGCCGTGCCGTTGACAGTCTCGATGAAATTGAGACGCGCGAAGGCGCCGACAGCCGGAGCTGTGGTATACAAAAGCGCAATAAAAAACAGCGCATAACCCGCCGAGCGTCTGGCGTCGGAAACTTTGGGCACGGTGAAAAAACGCACGATGACATGAGGCAAGCCGGCGGTACCCAGCATCAGGGCAAGCGTGATCGCAAACACATCCACTTTCGATTTGCTGCCTTCGGTGTAGGGCTGAAAGCCCAGCTCGATCAATGTGTGGTCAAGTTTCTCCAACACCGCGAGGCCCGAACCATCCGTGACAGCGGCGCCAAGACCGAGCTGGGGGACAGGGATCCCGGTTATCAACAAGGAAATGAAGATGGCCGGTACGAGGTATGCGAATATCAGCACGCAATATTGGACGACCTGCGTGTAGGTGATGCCCTTCATGCCCCCAAGCACCGCATACATGAATACGACCGCCATCCCGACCACGACACCCCAGGTGATCGGTATATCGAGAAACTGCGAAAACACGATGCCCACGCCACGCATCTGTCCGGCAACGTAGGTGAACGAAACGACAATCAGGCTGATCACGGCGACCACCCGGGCTGCGTTGGAGTAGTAGCGCGTGCCGATAAAGTCCGGCACTGTGAATTCGCCGAATTTCCTCAGGTAGGGTGCCAGCAACATGGCCAACAGTACGTAACCGCCGGTCCAACCCATCAGGTAAACCGCGCCGTCGTAACCCAGGAAAGAAATGATGCCGGCCATCGAAATGAATGACGCCGCGCTCATCCAGTCGGCCGCGGTGGCCATGCCGTTTGCCACCGGGTGCACTCCGCCCCCGGCAACGTAAAATTCGTTGGTCGAACCGGCGCGCGACCACACGGCGATGCCAATGTAGAGCGCAAACGTAGCGGCGACGAAAATGTAGGTTAATGTTTGCGCGTCCATCAGGCGCCCTCGTCGTCAGTGACGCCAAACTGACGGTCGATGCGGTGCATCCACCCGGTATAGACGAAAATCAGGACTACAAAAACGAATATGGAGCCTTGCTGGGCCCACCAGAAACCAAGCTTGAAACCAAATATCGCGAATTGATTCAGCCACTCAACGAGCAGAATGCCAAAGCCGAAGGACACGGTGAACCAGATTGTGAGGAGGACGAAAATGGCGCGCAGGTTGGCGTGCCAGTAGGCGCGGTTATCAGAACCGGGCGCCCGTGCGGTGGATGAATCTGAAAGGCTCATAGCTCATGGACCGTGTGCATCTGGAGCGCGATTGTACGGCGTCTGGCGGCAGGCTTCAGGTTTAAAGGAACGCGGAGCGCCGGCAATTCGACGGTCGGACGGCCCCGGCAAGGCTGAACTGACATAAGCTCAGGCACAATATGCTCAGTCGTTATGCGGACACCGGGGCCAATACGGCAGTAGTCACATAAATGCAGTGTGCAGCCGATCGTGGTTTCGACAGAACAGCAGCGGACAACGACAACGTCGCCATCAGCCCGATCGAGCATACGGCTTTTGCCTGTTCAGCCACTTCGACCGGTTCTCGGTGACGGTTTCAGCCCCGCCGAATCTACCTTAGCCGCGCGCGGTGTTTATGGTGATGCTATAAAACTATCCCATGCACTGGCCGGAAGAGTTTCGCGCCTCGTCTCTGGACACCTGGTTTCGCCAATTTGCCGGGCGCAGCAGTTACCGACATGTGCAACGGCGCTACCGGACCCACCGATCGAAAGACGCCGGAGTTGATTGAGAACCATCGTTCGGAGACCCCGCGAGCACTGCACCAGCGCCTATAATGGCACCAACCTGTCGAAGCGAGCCTTTAAATGAGTGAACTGATCGAAGCCCTGCGCGATCTCGTTGAAGCCAACGGCGTACTGACTGGGGAGGACGTGTCCTCGCGCGTCATCCACCCTTGGTATCCGCGCCCGATCGAAGCCTTGTGTATCGTACGTCCGTCCACCACCGACCAGGTTGCGGCGGTGTTGGAATTCTGCAACGAGCGCGGACAATCCGTCATCCCTCACGGCGGCCTAACGGGCCTGGTACAGGGGTGTAACTGCGGTTCCGATGATGTCGTCCTCTCGCTTGAACGTCTGAACGCGATTGAGGAAATCGATCCGGTCGGCCGCACTATGACCGTTCAGGCCGGTGTTGCGTTGCAAACATTGCAGGAAACGGCAGAAGAGCATGGCCTCATGTTTCCTCTCGATTTGGGCGCGCGCGGTTCGTGCCAGATTGGTGGCAATGTATCGACCAATGCTGGTGGTAACCATGTCATTCGTTTCGGCATGACCCGTGACAACGTCCTCGGGCTTGAAGTCGTGCTTGCTGACGGTACCATCGTTTCGTCGCTGAACACGATGATTAAGAACAACGCCGGTTATGACCTGAAGCAGCTGTTTATCGGCACGGAAGGTACGCTTGGCATCGTTACTCGTGTCGTGTTGCGCTTGCGAGAAGCGCCGCGGATTCACCACACGGCATTCGCCGGTTTCAGCGATTTTGATCAACTCACCCGCTTTCTCCGTTTCGTCGATCGCGAACTTGGCGGCGCGTTGAGCGCCTTCGAGGTCATGTGGCGGGATTACTACGAACTGGTCACCACCGCGCCGGCCGAAAACTCACGACCTGTCCCACTGGATTTCCCCTTGTATTTGTTAACCGAGGCGCTCGGCACCGCCCACGACAAGGAATCGAACGTGTTCGAACAGATTATGGGCGAGGCTTACGAACAGGGGCTGGTATCCGATGCCGCTGTCGCGCAGTCGGAAGGTGATCGAAAAGCAATGTGGAGGATTCGCGATTCCGTCGATGAATTCTTCCGCTACGGCCCGGCCTTCATCTACGACGTGAGCCTTGGCATCCGCTACATGGATGACTACGTGGCAACAGTCAAACAACGACTGACCGAGGCCTGGCCGGATCATCACTGCTTTACGCTCGGGCACATCGGTGACGGCAATATCCATTTTGCGATCCACGTCGGTGACGACTCAGATGAATCACACGCGGCAGTAAACCAGTGCGTCTATGAGCCGTTGCAGCCGATCGGCGGGTCGGTCTCGGCCGAGCACGGCATTGGTACCGAGAAACGCGCCTACCTTGAATTCAGCCGATCCAATCCTGAAATCGACCTGATGAAGCGGGTGAAGCTGGCACTGGATCCAAAGGGCATATTGAATCCGGGCAAGGTATTCGCCTGAAGCGCCACGGGAAAGTGGCTGCAGACCGCTTCCAGTGACTGACGACAGCAAACTATACGCCCGCGTCAGCCTGCGGCTGATCCCCTTCCTCTTCGCCTGCTACGTGTGCGCCTATCTCGACCGCGTCAACGTCGGCTTCGCCAAGCTGCAGATGCTGGATGAACTCGGCTGGAGCGAAGTTGTGTATGGCTTCGGCGCCGGCATTTTTTTTATCGGCTATTTCTTCTTCGAGGTGCCCAGCAACCTGCTCATGCTGCGCATAGGGGCGCGCCGGACCATTGCCCGCATCATGATCGCCTGGGGTCTGATTTCAGCGGCGATGCTGTTCGTAAGCACGCCGCTGATGTTCTACGTGTTGCGCTTCCTGCTGGGTGTGGCGGAAGCCGGCTTTTTCCCCGGCGTTATTTTCTACCTGACCTTATGGTTCCCGGCCGCGCGGCGCGGCAAGGTTGTTGCGCTGTTCGCAACTGCGGTCGCGATATCGATCGTTATCGGTGGTCCCCTGTCTGGCTTCATCATGAGTCATTTTGACGGTGTCAGCGCTCTGTCTGGTTGGCAGTGGCTATTCCTACTCGAAGGCCTGCCGTCGATCGCGATGGGTTTCGTCGCGCTCAATTATCTTGACGACAGCATCGACGAGGCGCGGTGGCTAAGTCCCACCGAGAAAAGCTATCTGAAACAACAACTCGACCCGCCTGCGGGGACGCATCACCGTGTGGTCGATGCATTCAGACTGCCGGCGGTTTGGGTCATGGCGGCGATCTACTTTTCGCTGGTCATGGGTCTCTACGGCCTCAATTTCTGGATCCCGACCATCATGCGCGAACTTGGTTATGCGTCTGTGCTGCAAATTGGCTTGCTCACGGCTATCCCGTTCACGGCGGCGGCACTGTGCATGGTCCTGGTCGGACACAATGCCGATCGCACAAACGAGCGACACTGGCATATCGTCATCCCTGCGGCCATCGGCGCCATTGGCCTGGTCGCAAGCGTCGCGCTGGTCGATACTCCGGCGCTCGCAATAGCAGCGCTTACAGTTGCTGCCTGCGGCATCTTCTCCGCAATACCACAGGCCTGGGGCCTGGCTACCGGATTTCTCGCCGGCGGCGCGGCGGCCGCCGGAATTGCATTAATCAATTCAATCGGCAACCTGTCCGGATTCGTTGCTCCGTCGGCAATCGGCTGGATCAAGGAAACAACCGGCAGCACCGCCAGTGGCATGTACCTACTCGCCGGCTCGCTGATGCTGGGGGCCGTGTTGGTCCTTCTGGTCAGACCCCCGATCGGCGGGCGGATATCTGATGGAGCACGTGTGAATGAATAGTGAAAAACGCGATCTTGGCATCGTACTTTCAACCGTTACGGACGAAGCGGCGAGTGAGATCGTCGAACTCGGCCAGCTCGCGGAGCAGCACGGTTATTCAACCGTGTATGTAAATGAGGGGCGCGGTGACGCACTGGCCTGCGCGCTGGCGACGGCACTGAAAACCAACGCCGTTCGAGTCGGAACCAATATCGCCAACATCTATTTCCGCCATCCGTTCCTGGCAGCGCAAACGGCCCGAACCATCGCTGAACTCTCAGGCGGACGCCTGACCCTGGGCCTCGGCATGAGTCATCGCCAGATGCTTGCAAGTTTGGGGATCGATATGGGTGAAGCACGTACGATCCTGCGGGACTACACGGTGGCGGTGAGCGAAGCACTGGCGGGCCGCGCGGGCGCAGGGTTTCTGGCCCCGCCCCCCTGCAAACATGATCTGCCGGTCTACGTCGCCGGCAATACTGTCGAAAGCGCGGCGGTAGCGGGCGCCGTCGGACACGGATTGATGCCTTTTCTGTCACCGCTCGATTACATTCCAACCCTGCTCGAAGCAGCCCATAAAGCGGCCGAGCAGGCGGGACGCGACGTCGAAGCGTTCGGCTGCGTGCTCAGCATGCCGACGTTCCTGAGCGATGACATCGACGCGGCCAAATCGGCTGCACGCTACAACCTCGCCTTCTTCGGCCAACTGCCGAATTACCGACGGCAATGGCGCCGGGCAGGCTTCGGCGCAGTCATGGACCAAATCAAGTCCATTGCCGGAAACCAGGGATCGCGGCGCGACATGGCGGCAGTGATCCCCGATGAACTGGTTGAGCAGGTTTGTGTTTTAGGTCCACCCGAACAATGCGAACAGCAACTGGACCAGTTTCGAGCCCGCGGTGTCGACGAACCCGTGATCGCAGTCAGCCCGGTCAGCATGAGTCGGCTCGAAGCAACCCGAATCGCGGTTCGCGCTCTTGCACCTGAACCATCCTGAGGCCAGGTCTCGCTGCCGGTCGCGGCGATCCAGGGCGGCATCGCCTTCCCTGGCCTCCTTGCAGGCAAGTACTGGTGTCAGACACCGGGCCGGTTAGAATATTTACTATCTACAGCTGGGACACCAACATTAATGGGCTTTCAAACGACTGGAAAACTTTACGCAATCTTCGAAACGAAACAGGTCACGGAGCGCTTTCAGAAGCGTGAGTTCGTTGTCGAGACGGCGGACAATCCCAGCTATCCGCAGCATGTTCAGTTCCAGCTCACGGGCGACCGCTGTGATGTCCTAGATAACTTCCAGGTCGGCGACCAGGTTAAAGTCGATTTCAGCTTGCGCGGTCGCGAATGGACCAGTCCGCAGGGCGAAGTCCGCTACTTCAACAGCCTGGACGTCTGGACGCTCGAAGCAGAAGGCGGCGGTCAGAGTGCACCGCCCGCAAACGACGAACCACCACCGTTTACCGACGACGATGTGCCGTTCTGACGCCGGCACCTGCTCTTTTTAAAGGCGAAAAAGGCGCTGACAGCGGGCTGCTCCCAGCGCCTGAGTCATGCCCTGTGCGACGTCTTGTTCCGAAGTCCGATTTACCGTCCGCAAAGCCGTTTGCGATTTCAGATCGGTAATCGACGCACTGGCTTCTTTCTCGCTGTGAATGGTGCCATTGAACGTGCACCCGTCATCGAGCGTGATACGCGGCGCGTTGATGTTCCCATCCATCTTGCCAGTGCTCTTCGGTACGACGTTTTCGTTCAGCGAACGTAAACGGACTGTAGCGCGGCGTGCTCAGCTGAGTAGAGATAAGCTTCAAAGCCCCTCTTGCTCTTCCGACCACCCTTCCTGGCGAACAGTCACATGGCTGGCGCTCCCTGCGGTCAGAGCCCGCAGGTAACCATGGCAGCATGACTACCCCGCCGCAATCATAGTCGAGGTAAATCCGTTTGTACCCTTGTGCGAGAACTCTGCCGCCTCACTCTTGTGTTGATGCACCACGGATTCGTACTGCACGTAGTTGTGATAGGCCGCTGACGGCAGATTATTGACGACGATGGGGCCGCCATCGAGGCCTTTCATCATCTCGATTTCGACCGTCGACGCGGGCACTGAGAAACGAACCTTGTCGGCGCTGCGTTCCACGCTGAGCGGCACGTACTCGAGTGCCGTCATCAGTTTCTTGAAGCCACCGAAGGCTGCCGGGAAGATTTTGTCCCAGGCTTCACGCTGGGCCGCGGTCATGGCGTCATCCATGTACATGCGCGTCCAGTTACCCATATCGAAGGTGACGACAAATCCAACACCCGCGAGATCAGCACCACCGATATTACCTTCGGTGATTTGTATCAGGCGTGAACCTTCGCACTTGAGCTTGGTGCGCCGACCGAAGTTACATGGACAGGGAATTTCGCAACAGCAGGATTCGGCCACATCAGCCCTGAACTGCCACTTCGATGCTTCGCCGGCTTTGGCGTTGGCCGCCGTCATGGCCACCGCGCCTGCTGCTCCCATGTAAGCGTTGAAATCACGTCGTTTCATCAATATGTCCTCAGTTCGATTTAACTATTAAGTAGTCGTCACGTCGTATGGCCGCGCACAAATTCACCAATTCGATCGATGGCTTCCTGCCCCTTGTCCAGCATGGGCGCAAAGAGGTGCCACACGTGAATC
The DNA here is from genome assembly GCA_964012875.1 of uncultured bacterium. Lineage (GTDB taxonomy): Bacteria > Pseudomonadota > Gammaproteobacteria > CAXGUU01. The sequence continues at coordinate 4,262 of CAXGUU010000003.1, read as the reverse complement.
ATTTCCGGCCATACTTCTAGGGTGGCGTCGACACCGGCAGCCTTGAGTTTCGCTTCCAGGCGGGTCGAATCGTCGAGCAGGGTTTCACAATCACCCACCTGGATCAGCAGTGGCGGCAAGCCATCAAGGTTTGCGTGCAGCGGCGATGCCAGCGGATCCTGTGCGTTCGCGCCGCCCAGGTAGGTGCCCGCGAGCTGATCGAGTATTTCCTTTTGCACCATGGGATCGACCGACGCGCGTGACTGCATCGAATCACCAGTACCTTCCATGTCGACCCACGGCGAAATCGGCGCGGCGCAGGCCGGCAGTGTTTCACCGCCATCGCGCAATGCGACCAGGGTTGCCATGGTGAGGCCGCCACCCGCCGAGTCTCCAGCGGTGGCGATTTTAGACGCCGTCAGACCCTGTGACAGCAACCACTTGTAGGCCGCGACTGCGTCGTCGACGGCAGCGGGGAATGGCGCTTCCGGCGCGAGACGATAATTGAGTGCCAGCACCCTGCAATCAGCCGCGACTGCAAGCCGTTCAAGCAGCACCCGATGCGATTGCACCGAACCGATGACGTAGCCCCCACCGTGCAAGTAGAGTACGACGCGATCGGCATCACCACCGCGTACGCTGAACCATTCGGCATCTACGCCACCGGCGTCGACGGCCTCGGATGTGACGTTGTCAAGGCGCGGTGCCATTTCACCCATGGCATCAATGCCTTTGCGCATGTCTTCCAATGAGGCTCCGGGTGCGACCACCGGGTTTTCCGCCAGCAAAGTGCGGATCGCTTCGATTTGTGCATTGGCCATTTTTGTCTCCAGGGGCGGCTCTGCGTTCTCGTAGCAGGGAGTGTACAACGGTTGCCCGCCTGAATCGCGCCTGCCGCGGGGGTTGCGTTAGCATAGGGCGACTAGTTCAGTCCGACTTCCGAGCAATGACCACTACCACCTACGCCTCCAATACACTGTCCACGAAACTCTATTACGGTTTCGGCGCGGTGGCCTACGGGGCGAAGAGTAATGGTTTCAACTATCTGCTGTTGTTCTTTTACAGTCAGGTCGTTGGGTTGCCGCCTGAGTGGGTGTCTTTTGGCATCTTCATCGCGCTTATGGTCGACGCAATCTCCGATCCCCTCGTCGGCCACTTGTCGGACAATCTGCGGTCGCGCTGGGGGCGCAGACATCCGCTGATGTACGTCGCGGGTGTCCCCGCAGCGGTCGCCTATTACTTTCTGTGGACACCGCCGGCTTGGGATCCGGACTCGCTGTTCATCTACTTTGTCACCCTCGCAATCCTCATCCGTACCCTGTTGACGTTCTACGAGATTCCGTCAACCTCGCTCGCCGCCGAACTGACCGACGACTATGACCAGCGGACCCGGTTCATGAGCTTCCGTTTCTTCTTTGGCTGGTGGGGCGGACTGACCATGGCCCTGTTGGTTTACCTGGTGTTTTTGCCTGAATCCAAGGGCGGCATGGAATACGTTGAAGGTTGGAGCAACTATGGACTCGCCGCATCGATTGTTATCGGTGTTTCAATTTACGTCTCGGCTTTCGGTACGCATCGCCACATTCCCCACCTGCGCCAGCCACCGCCGCCGAAACCCTTCAACTTCGGGCGTACTTTGGGAGAGCTCCGCGAGACATTGTCCAACAGGATGTTCCTGATTCTGTTCGCCGCCGGCTTGTTCAGCGCGATGGCAGCCGGCGTCAACACCAGTCTCGGCATTTACTTCGCGCGCCATTTCTGGGAACTGACGACCGAGCAGATGGGCACTCTGCAATTACCGTATTTTCTTTCGGCCCTGGTCGCGCTGGTGCTCGCACCCAGGGTGTCGCACTGGCTCGGGAAAAAACAGGCCACGATTATCATCAGCCTGATTACGCTGGTGCTGACACCGTTGCCACCGATTCTTCGTTACTTTGGCTGGTTTCCCGACAACGGTACGGCCGAGCTTTATTACGCGCTGCTGGTGTTCTATACCATCGATGTCACCTTCATGATCATGGTGGCAACGATTGCGGCGGCGATGTTCGCCGATGTCGTGGAAGACAGCGAGTTGCGTACCGGGCGTCGATCAGAGGCAACCTTCTTTGCTGCCAACAGCTTTGCGCAAAAAGCGGTAAACGGGCTGGGTGTCGTCGTCGCCGGGCAAATCCTGGCCTGGGTGAACTTCCCGGCAAGCGCAAAACCGGGCGACGTGCCACAGGATACGCTCTACGAGCTCGCCTTTGCTTTCGCGCCTGCAATATGGGTCTTCTATCTCGTGTCGGTCGGATTGCTCAGTTTCTATCAAATCAGTCGTGAGAAACACGAGGACAATTTGCGGCAGCTGGCTGCAAGGCGCTCGCAGTAAACCCTCGCAGTGATCTACATGTTGTTGGCGGCGGCGCTGGCTTTAAAATTTGTCGAAACCACTTCTAGCCGCTTTTCGATGGTAGCGCGGCCGTCGCCGTGCCGCGACACGAAAGCTCACCGTCTTGGTTCCTGGCTACGAGTTCGAAATCGACGAGACGTTGTCCGTTTTCTTCTCGCTTTCCCGTCACCGATCCGTCGATCGTCAACAAATCACCTTCCGGATTGTGACGCCTGATTTCGGTGTACAGATGCGTCAGCATAGCGTCGTCGCCGATCCAATTGGTAATTGCATGTGACATCCACGAACAACGCTCCGGACCATAGTCATAAGCGCCGGGGGCGCCGACCTTGTGCGCGAACTCTTCTTCCCAGTGAACACGTTCCGGACAGTCGGGAATGCCATAGCGGTTCTTGATGCCGGTTGCCGGATGCGCTGATTGCAACTGCCAGGCCAGCTTGTTTGCACGGATATAGAGGCCGCCCCAGCCCTGGGCGTAGCAGATAAAACCCGTGACCGTCATGGGCCCTTTCGCCATGGTCGGCAATGCTTCGCCGACGTCGACATCTTCGAAATAGCGCGTCTCACGTCCGCGAATCCGCTCTTCGGCATAGAGCGCCGAATGTAGGGCAAGCTCCTCGTCACTGTAGACTCGCTGTGATTTGCCTTTCAGATTGTCATACTTGGTGCCCGCTTCACGCGCGATATCGCGATCAGTTCGAAAACACCAGGAATCCGCGGCCGCAAGCTGGTCACCCGTATCATCGAAAAAATCGACGTGGTACACCTGTTGAATCGAGCGGCCCGCAAATTTTGTATCGTGCTCGATCAGATCTTTCAGGTAAGCCTCGGTGTGAAGTTCAGTGTTTCGACGAATCGGCTTCATCCAGGAAAAGTCGCACCCCGCAAACATGGCGTGAATGCCCGGCAGGCCACCGACATAGCCACTGATGATACGGCTGCAGGCAAAAATGAACGACGGCGGTGCGATGATGTCGCCATAGGGCGTTGAACGGGCATAGTCAGGATCACACCATAGCGGGTTGTCGTCACCAATGCCGTGCGCGTAGTGGCGAATGTTGTCGCGCGTTGCCTCGTAGCACCATGGTTCAAGTGTGCGCCCGATTTTGACGCCGATTCGTTTGCGCAAATCATCCAAAGCGGCGTCAGTAATGCCGACAAACTCGCGCGTAATGCTCTCGCTCATGTTGTTCCGTCCAATGTCGTTGTAATTGTTTCCAGTTTCGCCCGATCCCGCAGGACTTTGCGATTGACCTTGCCGGCCGGGGTCTTCGGCATCTCGTCGATGAATCGAAGTTCGCGCGGGTACTCATGTTGCGACAGCTGCGCCTTCATCCACTGTTGCAAGGATTCCGCGCTGGCAGACTCATTATCCCGAAAAACAATATAAGCACGGGCAATTTGACCGCGCATCTCATCTGGCACACCAATCACAGCGGCTTCACCAACCGCTGGATGCTTAAGCAGTGTGTTTTCGATTTCGACCGCACTCATCGTCCAGCCCGCCGAGATGATGACGTCATCCGCACGCCCGGCGTGGAAGAAATAACCGTCGCTGTCGCGTCGGCCGAAATCCTTAACGCGAAACCATTCGCCACGGCGCCGGACGGCGATCTCGCCAATGACGTCGTCATCGGCCTCCGTGCCATCATCGTTCAGAATAGTCACTTCGTTACCCGGCGCGGGTTTCCCCAGCGCTCCTCGGCGCACGCGGTGGCCGCTCATCCCGGGGTAGTCGACCATGATCACACCGACTTCGGTCGTGCCGTACATGCTGGCCGGAGCAATACCGAAGTTGTCCCCGATCCAATCGAATGTACCGTCATCCAGCGGCTCGCCGGTGAAGGAACATTTCTTCAAATTGATATTAAACTCGTCGCGGGCGGCGGTATTG
>CAXGUU010000002.1:0-32486 GCA_964012875.1 uncultured bacterium | reverse complement strand
ATCGCGTTCAGCGGACCCACGTGCTGTGGAACCGGTTGTTCCAGATAGTTCGTCCAGTTTTCGAGCAGCGCTGTATAGCGCGCACCGTGCAGGGTGTCTACGACGCGTGCATGCTCCAGGGCGCGTTGTTCAGCAATGTGCGCGCGAAGCGGCAAGCGGCTCGAGTGCTCCCTTTCGCTTGCTGCCTACGAGAGCCGCGATGGTATCGAAAGAATCGAGATAGACGTCAAGATCATGGCCCCGGCCTGTGTCTTGACCGAGTCACGCGAATTCGCGCTTGAACAGTGCTTCGTAACGAGGTGGCAGTACAGACTTGATTTCAGTGAGCGGGGTCCGGGTTTTACGCACGGCGATTCGAAAATGATGAAGGTTTTCGTTATCGGCGTCCTGCTGTACGCCTTCGGTGTGTGTTTTCATCTCGCTCAATTGCCAACGGGAAAGGCGTTTCAGTGCGACGTCGGTGCGTATCTCGCCGTCGTCGAACGTGAGTGCCGCCGAGGGAGGGGCGGAACTAAGAGCCGTTTCTGCGGAGGGCGGATAAAGGGCAGGCACGTTTTCGGGCGCTCAAATTAGTCGTTGCAATGTAGCCGCTTTGTATCGTCGTCGGAAGGCGACAAAACCCCATGTTAGGTCGTAATTTTGATTCGGATCAGTGGACCGACTGTCAGCGGCCGAATCGGCGATGTTGATCGAGACTGATGGTTTCCAAAAACGGCGTTCATCGAATGGCCCGGATTCGAGTAGACTGCGGGCAACCCGATAGTCAGGCTAATCTGAATGGACTTGTCGTTTGGCCCCCAGTACGAATCATTCCGGCAAGAGGTGCGGGATTTCATTCACGCGCACAGGGCGCAGGCCCCGCGTGGGACCGAGTCACGCGGCATGGACCTGCGCGATCCGGTGTTACTTCAATGGCAGCAGCTGCTGATCGAGCACGGCTATGCCGGCCGCACAATTCCCAAGGAGTACGGCGGCTTCGGTGCGAGCCCCGATATTCTTGAGTCGCGCATCATCGCCGAAGAGTTTGCCAACGCACGCCTGTCGCCCGGCATCGTTGGACAGGGCATCATGATGTTGATTCCCACCCTGCTCGAGTTTGGCACCGCGGAGCAGCGCGAACAATTTATTCGGCCGACACTTTACGGCGAAATCATCTGGTGCCAGGGCTACTCGGAACCCAATGCCGGTAGCGATCTGGCGAGTCTGAAGACCCATGCGGTGCTGGACGGCGATGACTGGGTCATCAATGGCCAGAAAATCTGGACGTCGACCGCGCATTTGGCTGACTGGATGTTCTGTCTGGTGCGGACGGAGCCGGATGCACCCAAACACCGTGGTATCAGTTTTCTGCTGCTGCCGATGACAACGCCGGGTATCGAAGTACGGCCGCTGACGACGATGACGGGGGACGCCAGTTTTAATGAGGTGTTTTTTACCGACGTACGGATACCTGCTTCGAATATTGTTGCCAAGCCGGGTGATGGCTGGCGGGTCGCGAATGCGTTGCTCGGCCACGAACGGGGCATGCTTGGTAATCCGAACGTGACGCTAACCCGGTTTAACGCCTTGCTCGAACTGATGCAAACTGAAACCATCGACGGGCTAGCCCTGAGCGAAAGCGCTGTTTTTCGTGAGCGTTTGATGAAGTTGCAGGGGCGCATGCTGGCGCTACGTTGCAACGACCTGCGCTTGTTGTCCGCCCGGCTCAACGACGTGCCGGCTGTGCTGGCGGGGATGGTCGTGAAACTCCAGGGAACGGAGCTTCGGCACGAACTCGAGCAACTCGCGATCGACGTGCTCGGCGAACTTGGCACCCTTTACCGCGGCAGTCCGCGACTGCGCGACAATGGCATGTGGCAACAACACTATATGTACTTCCTGGGCCTCATCATTGGCGGGGGTACGTCGCAGATACAGAAGAACATCATCGCCGAACGCGGCCTCGGTATGCCGCGCGAGCCCAAAGCTACGGGTGTTCAATAAATGGAATTCGGACTATCGGAAGACCAGCTCCTGATGGGCGAAAGCCTGCGGCGCGTGCTTGACGATTGCTGCACGCTAGACACCGTACGCTCGATCGTGAGCGCCGATGAATTCGACCACAGCGAGTTATGGCTGCAGCTTGCGGAGCTCGGCATAACCGGCCTCATGGTTGACGAACGGCATGGCGGTAGCGGCCTCGGTTTCGTTGATGCAGCGTTGGTGATCGAGATACTTTCCGCTTTTGTCGCACCAGTACCGTTCGCCGGCAGTTGTGTGGCGGCACCTTTCGCACTTTCTCACGGACCCACCGAGCTACAGGCTGAATGGTTGCCGCAGATTGCTGCGGGGTCGAAAACTGTGGGCGTCGGGATCGCAGAGCACACAGGCACTCGCGAGAATGCAGGCGTTGGGTTTATTGATGGGCAGTTGCACGGCCGTTGTCTGTTCGTCACTGATATCTATGCAGACGCTTTCCTGGTCGCGACTACTGATCAAAGCGTGATACTCATCGCCAACGACGCCTTGGGATTGGAAAAGATCCCCCTGATTTCTATCGACAAGACCCGCCCACTAGGAGAACTCGTGTTCTCCGGTGTCGCGCCGTTGGCGATTGTCGCCGACGACAGTCATGTACTGAATGGCTTGATTGACGTGATGCGCGTCATGTCTGCCGCCGATACACTCGGCGCCGCTCAATACATGCTGGATGCCGCGGTCGCTTATGCCGGGCAGCGTGAGCAGTTTGGTCGCGTCATTGCTTCGTTCCAGGCGGTGAAGCATTTATGTGCTGAAATGGCGGCTGAACTCGAGCCTTGTCGTGCGATGGTCTGGTACGCGGCTCATGCGCTGCAATCGCTACCCGGGGAGGCACACCTCTACGCTTGCCAGACCAAGGCCCACGTGTCGGAAGTTGGCACCTTCGTGGCTAAAACCGCGACCGAAGTACACGGTGGTGTCGGCTTTACTGACCTGCTTGGACTGCACTACTGGTTCAAGCGCATCGGCTTGAACCGGCAGTTGTTCGGCAGCCCGGAGCGGGCACGGGAAGATGCCGCCCGTGCCCAGGAACTCATAGTGCGGTAATCGCCGCGTGTTTTCGTCCTCAGCGATTAACGGAATTCCATACCCTCAAGCGACCCTTCTTCGCGCCAGGTCTCTAGCAGGTCGTAGAACTGCACCGCGCCTTCACCGTACTGCTTGTCGAACAATCCTTCGCCATTGCCTGGTTTGCCTTCGCCGTTGTAATACCCGGGGGTGCAGTGACTTAAGTATTCGGTGAAGAAACTGGGACGGCTGACGACTTCGAGCCACTGCTGCTCAGATTCGAGCGAGGTTTCGACGGCTTTGGCGCCGCGCTTTATGGTTTCGTCAATGATGTAGGTGATGTGCTGGGCCTGACCATTGAGCATGTAGGTAAAGTTTGGCGCCAGCCCGGTCTGCGTTAGACCCATGTGAAAACAATTCGGAAAGCCGCGGCTGTGGAAGCCGTGAAATGTCTTCATGCCGTCTTTCCAGTATTCCGATAACGACAACCCATCGCGACCGACAACTTCGAACTCAGAGCGCTGGGTGTAGGCTGTACCCACCTCGAAACCCGTGGCAAAGATGAGGCAATCGACTTCGTATTCAACGCCGTCTACCACGACTCCTTTTTCCGTGACGCGTTCCACACCCTTGCCGGAGGTGTCGATCAAGTCAACATTGGGGCGATTGAAAGTCGGCAGGAATTCATCGTTGAAGGTCGGGCGCTTGCACCATTGTCGGTACCAGGGCTTCAGGCGCTCGGCGACGTCAGCGCTTTCGACGGTGGACTCCACGCGTGCCCGAATTTCGTTCATCTTCCGGTAATCGGCGATTTCCGACATGTAGGCGACTTCTTCCATCGACATGTCATTGTCACCCCCGGCCGCGAGTAGTTTCGCCAGCGCTTTGAACAGATCAGTCCAGCGGTCATTAACCAGATCCTCGTCCTGCGGGATGCCACTAAGAATTGAGCAGAAGTTTCGGTTGCGTTCTGTCTGCCAGCCGGGCTTCAGTGATTTTGCCCAATCGGGGTCGGTGGGCTTGTTGCCACGGATGTCGATCGATGACGGCGTCCGTTGGAAGACGTACAGCTGTTTGGCAGCCTCGCCCAGGTGCGAAACACACTGAATAGCGGTGGCGCCGGTGCCAATAATGCCAACCCGCTTGTCGCCGAGTTTGTCGAGTCCACCGCTTGAGTCGCCGCCGGTGTAGTCGTAGTCCCAGCGGCTGGTGTGGAAGGTATGGCCCTTGAATTTTTCGATGCCGGGGAAGCCGGGCAGTTTGGGCTTGTTGAGTGGTCCGCTCGACATGATGAGAAACCGCGCGCGCAGTTGGTCGCCGCGATCGGTCTGGACGACCCACCGTCCCATGTCCTCGTCCCAGCTCTGGTCGCCAACCTGGGTTTGAAACAGGGCACGGTCATAGAGTTTGAAATGTTTACCGATGCGTTGGGCGTGCAGGAGAATCTCCGGCCCGAAAGAATATTTTTCCTTTGGAATGTAACCAACTTCCTCCAGCAGCGGGAGGTAGATGTAGGACTCGATGTCGCATTGCGCGCCGGGATAGCGGTTCCAGTACCAGGTGCCGCCAAAGTCACCCGCTTTTTCGATGATCCGAAAGTTATCAATGCCAGCCTGCTGCAAATAAGTCGCCGCGATCATGCCGCCGAAACCACCACCGATAATGACTGCATCGCAGTCTTCGGTGACGGGACCGCGTACGATCGTTTCGGTGATGTAGGGGTCTTCGCGAAACGATTCGAGGTCGCCCGCCATTTGCTGGTATTGCTGAATGCCCTCAGGACGTATCCGGCGGTCGCGCTCAATTTCATACTTCTTTCGAAGTTCGAGCGGGTCAAAGCCGAGCTCCTCGGGCGCGGATGGTACGAATTCGCTTTTCTGTATGACTGACGCCATCGATAATCTCCCCATAACCTGATACGTCATACTCAAATTTACCTGAAGGGGCGCCGGTATGGTACTCGGGCGTTCGGTCACGGTTTCGTTGGCTCGCCGTTGCCAGAGCGAGTCCCACAGTTTTAAGGAGATAGCATAGATGTGGTTACGACTTCGCCAGGTCGCCCTGGTCGCGACTGAACTGGAACGAGTAGAGCGCACGCTGACAGAGGCTTTTGGCCTGAAACCGTGCTTCAGGGACCCGGCCGTCGGTGAATTCGGCTTACATAACGTGTTGTTTCCAATAGGAAACCAATTTCTGGAGGTGGTGGCCCCAACGCGCCCGGGCACCGCTGCCGGGCGTTACCTAGAACGTCGCGGCGGTGACGGCGGCTACATGGTCATCACGCAATGTGATGACCACGCCCCACGGCGCGCCCGGGCGGAAGCCCTGGGCGTCCGTATCGCACACCAGTTTGAGATTGAGAATTTCATCAACATGCAGCTTCATCCGCGCGATACAGGTGGCTCCTTTTTTGAGATTGATCAACAGCTTGGGTCCGACGCCGGGGCAGTCGATGGACCTTGGGCCCCGGCCGGGCCGGACTGGCGTGAATGCCGCAACACGGACCTGATCGAAAGTATTCGCGCGGTCGAAATCCAGTCCGACGACCCGCTATCTCTGGCGGAAAAGTGGGCTGAAATCGCAGAAATTGACCTTGTGAGCCAGGACCAGGGATTTGTATTACCGCTGGAAAATGCTGACATACGCTTCGTCAGGGCCAACGATGGCCGGCCCGAAGGCCTGGCGGGCATCGATGTGGTGGCCGGTAAAGACGGCGGCTTAGCCGCGCGGCTCACGGAACTGGGGGAATCGCTGCCGGATGGGTGCTACCTGCTCGCCGGTATGCGCTGGCGCCCGGTATAGACATGAGCGTTCCGCGCGAAATTTGGCGCGTGACCGTATTCGCCCGCACGACGGGCGAGTCTGCGATGACTCGATCCAACGTGCGCAGGTTTATTTCGCTGTACTGCGCTTTCGTAATATCAGCTATCCGTCCTGCGTTTAAGACCTAGTCGAGGCGGGTAAGCAAGACGACGGTCAGCCGGCGCTTTTCGCGGCGGTCGCTGTGTTCAGAAGCCCGTGCCGCTGACAGAAATCCTGCACGATGTCGGCGATGCGTGGCGCATCTTCGAACATTGGATAGTGGCCAATACCGTCGAGATGCAGACCTTCAGCCTGGGGCATTGCCGCCACTGATTCATCGACTAGTTCCTTCGGGACCCAGAAGTCGTCCTCACCACGAATGACGAGCATCGGTATCTTGATTTCCGGCAAGCGCGCCAGCACGTCATGTTGCGACCAGCCCTCGAGGTCGCCGACTGCGCTCACCTGGGCGTTGCGATGCTGCCAACGCAATTCCTGTACCAGTTCGTCGCTTGTTTCACGTCCCAGTGATTCAATCGCCGCCCGCTCCATCATGTCCTGCCAGCCCGGCCCCCAGGCGGGATGAACGAGGTGGCTTGGCTTCGGAAAAGTGGGTGAGCGGCCCGCACCCTCCATCGGGATGCCAGCTGCCATTTCGTGCCAGTGATTGACTGCATAGTCGAAGGTGACATCGCCACCAATCGAACAGCCGCTGATGATGGGCTTGCTCAGCCCGAGCGTTTTGACGAAGGCATGAACAAACTCGGCGTGTTCGTGAATGCTCCGGTGTTGTTTCCAGTTCACCGGATAGGAGCGCGAATGTCCGGGCAGATCGAGGGCGTAGGCATGAAAGCCCATTTCGGCGTAGAGTGGCAGAATGTAGCGATATTCCAGTGAACTCGCGCCCGCGGTGTGGATGCACACGAGAGGCCGGCCCTCGCCGATGTCATCGTAGAACGTACGCGTGCCATTGACGTTGACATAGTTGCCGCGAATATCTTCAGGCGTAGCCATGCTGGTGTTCTCCCTTCTTACTGGATAGCTGACTTCAGACAGCGACGGATTTCAGCGTGTAGGCCAGTTCAAAAGTCGCCTCGGTCAGGCGGCCCGCCTCCACCAGATTGCCTTCGACGCTGATTTCGGTTGCGAGTTCGCCGACCCGCGACAACGTGGGGTCGTCGTCGAAGTAGCGCTTCCCCGGAAAGGTCAGGTCGGCCCATTTACGCGCGCCGCTCAGAAGGTAGTTCCAGGACTGCTCACTGCCGGCCAGTTTGAAGGTATAGCCGAACGGAGAGGGACCAGCCTGATGATCGATAACCTTGCCTTTATAGACTTTCAGCCACAGGCAATCTTCATCGACTTCAATCTGAATGGAGCCGTCGAATACCGCGGCCTGGGTGCCGAACGATTCGTTTTGATTCAGGGCATTGACCAGCTTTTCCTGTAGTGCCGAGTCGGCAAGAAATGACATCTGAGATCTCCGCAGGTCGTACCAATGGTCGTCAGCCGCATTGGCTCGCAGAGCTCGCCGATGGCCTGTCGGTCTGAAATTCTACGGTATCGCCGTCGGCGAATCATCGTGAACTGAAGTGCATGTGCGCCTGCTGGCGCCTGTCTTTCATGCTCGGGGTAAGCGTCCCGCAGTTTTTGTTTATCGACCTCGCTGATGTGATCAACGTCATCGTTTGTCATTCTGACCAGTGCGCGGTCGGGATGCTCTTCACCTAAAAAAATTTTCACGACATCGCTGTAACCAGCCAGCGGCGTGAATGTCAGAAACGCACGCCCGTCGGGTCGTGCGCTGGTGCGTGCAACGCCTTCGGTCAAAACGTCATGTGGCAATTGCCATGGGCGTCCGGTAAGCGGATCGATGAGTTCACTAGCGCGGTGGCGTGGCATACTGGTGCACATGAACATTAAGAACCGGGTGGCTATCGTAACGGGCGGCGCGAGTGGCATAGGTCGCGCCGTCGCCGAGCGATTTGTGACTGATGGGGCGCAGGCGGTGGTCATTGCGGATCTGCAAGCCGAGACGCTGCGCGCGACCGCCGACGAGATTGGTGCGGACGCTTTTGTTGCTGATGTCGGCGACGAATCAGCAATCCAGCGGTTGGTTGAGTACAGCGAAAGCCGCCATGGTGCGGTTGATGTCTTCATGTCGAATGCCGGGGTGTTTCGTGCCGGCGATGAGTCGTCATCAGACGCTGACTGGCTGCTGAACTGGGAGGTTCACGTGCTCGCACACGTCTATGCCGCGCGCGCGGTGGTTAAAAAGATGGCGGCCCGGGGCGAAGGTTATCTGATCAACACCTCCTCGGCGGCGGGGCTTTTATCACACATCAATTCCGCCACCTACTCGACAACGAAGCATGCGGCCATCGGGTTTGCCGAATATCTCTCGATCACTTACGGCCCACAAGGTGTGCGTGTTTCAGTCTTGTGTCCGCAATCGGTGCGTACGGCAATGACAGTCGGGCGCGATGGGACGGTAGCCAGTGTCGACGGCATGATTGAGCCACAGCAACTGGCCGATTGCGTGATCGAGGGTATGGAGCGCGAAACGTTTTTGATGTTACCGCATCCCGAAGTCGAGACCTACATGCGGCGCAAGACCAACGATTACAATCGCTGGCTCGGCGGTATGCGACGACTCAAGCAGAAATATGACGATAAAGCCGAGCGCGGAGGAGCATAATAGTGCCCACTACACATCGGACAGTTAGCGATCACACGGTCGACCTCGCCGGCCATAGCATGTTTTTCCACGCCGCCGGCCCGGAAGATGGTACGCCCATCATCTTTGCCCACGGCTGGCCTGAACTGGGACATAGCTGGCGCCATTTGTTGCCGGTACTCGGCGGCCTCGGCTTCCATGCAATCGCGCCCGACCTGCGTGGCCACGGCCGCTCCAGTGTTTATCCGGAGCAGGCTGATTACCGCATGGAAAAGCACGTTGGCGATCTGATCAATCTGCTCGATCATCTGGGGCACGAACGCGCGGTCTGGGTCGGTCATGACTGGGGTGCGCCGGTAATCTGGAGCGTGGCGAGCCATCATCCTGAGCGCTGTTTTGGTGTCGCTAATTTATGTGTCCCTTATGCTGTGCTCGATCAGGGGATCGACAGTGCCATTGAGCTGGTCGATCGTTCAATCTACCCGGAAGCGCAATACCCTGCGGGACAGTGGGAGTACCAGCGCTTCTACGAGGAAAACTTTGAGCGCGCCGTCGAAGTGTTCGATAACAATCCGGAAACGACGATTAAGGCGCTGTTTCGCAAGTGGAGTCCGGATGATCGCGGAAAGCCGGCGATCACGGCCTGTGTACGCAATGAAGGGGGGTGGTTCGGCGGTCTTGACGAGGCGCCCGATTTTCCTCGCGATGATGATGTCATTTCCGAAGCGGACCTGGCGGCCTACGTCACCGCGCTGAAACACACAGGTTTTCGTGGCAGTTGTTCGTTTTACATGAACCACAGACGTAACGCGGAGTACGCCAAATCAGTCGTCAACGGCGGGCGGATCGATATGCCGGTGTTGTTTCTGGTCGCGGCTTATGACTACGTATGTGAATGCGTCGATTCCCGTTTGCCTGAACCCATGCGCGAAAAGTGCATTGATTTAACTGAGCGCACCGTCAATTCAGGCCATTGGATGGCGCAGGAAAAACCGGTTGACGTTGCCAATGCACTGACGCACTGGATGGCGACGAAGTTGCCGGCCGCATGGCCAACGCCACCGCTCGGCTGAGTCGACAGGCGGATTCCCGAAATCGCCAGCGTCCGGTGCAAGGCACAGAGACCACGGGGTCGTTATGGCTTTGACTGGGCGAGGCTGAAGAGCGCCGCCTTGGCGATTGCGATGACGTTGGAGGTGGTGATGTTGGCTACGATAAGCTCACCCAGGATCCTGACCGCGAGCGCTTCATCGCCGTTCAGGTTGGTAATCGCGGCCTTGTTTAGCAACAGCATACCCAGCGTTTCGACATCGGGCTGATGACTGAGGCCCGTGTCGATGAGCGCCAGGCGCGCATCGTGATCGGCGGTCAGATTCGCGAGCTTTTGGTAGGCGGGTGAAAAATTGTTGGCGCGCTCGAGAATATCTTCCAGTACCTCCCGCTTATCGTCGTCCTCTTCCTGCCATTCGTGACTGACGAAATACAGGTAAAGGCCCTCCGGGAATTCGCCATCCCGCTCCCGCTCGAGCGTGTTTAATGCGGTTTTGGAGGTGAAGAACCCGCGTGGTTCGAGCTGGTCGACAAGTCGGTAACTGGCGAGCGCGGCCGCATGATCGCCCTGCAGCAAGTGGGTGAACGCCTGCTGGTAACGCGGATAGGGCCACTGCGGTTCAAGCTCGATCGCCCGCGCAAAATTCCTCTGGGCACCGGTAAGGTCGTTGTTCTTGCCACAGTCAACGCCCGAGTTAAACGCGGTGACTGCGTCTTCGCTGATGTTGGTGGTGTTCCTGGAAGCCTGGTCCGAGGTATCGGACAGGTCTGACAGCTTGAGTTCGGTTCCATCGGCAGCGGTGAATACAACAGGGTCGGACATCAGGACAAGGGGACCAAATGGGTAGGCGATTGGGTGAGCGCATGTTAGCGCAAGAAGTCGGGTCACGAATGTTTTACACCGTGTCCGCGGACGATTCCGGTTTCCCTCGCGTCGCTATCGGGCAATGAAAAGGGTCTGCATGATGCGGGCTCCCTATGCTGTAGCTGCGGGCAGCAGCCCGTTGGCATCCCGGTAGCAGGCGTAGTTATCTATTGCGGCGACGCCGTGGTTGTCGCCTGCGCCACCGCTGTGCGACACCAGCCTGGTGATTTGAATGTCGCCGCCCCGGCGGTCGACACCCGGAACGCCGCGGTTTGTGACACGTCAGACGGCGGGAAGACCGGGATGGCCCGGACCTTGGGGCAAACGCCGGATGCAGCGATGGCAAGGACAGCAACGAAAACGGCGGCAAATTTGTCTGAAGCGATGGATTTCATGAGGTCTTCCTTCTGCGGTTGGTTTTAACTTTGTTGGGCCGGTTCGACCGTCCTCTGCAAACGTTGGAACAGGGCTTAGGGCGAGCAGGTATCCAGCATGTGTCGCCGCGGTATCGGTGTGTTAAACGCATGTTTCGGGCGACGATCGCGGCCATGAGGTGGGCGTGATTTAGAGACTGCCGAGGGTTGTTTGCGTAATACTTGGGCCATGAGTGAATTCCTCGCATGGACTGGTCCTTAAACAGGTGACGGGTATAGCTATTGGCGTGTGCTTGCTCGCCCATAACGAGGCTGGACTGCCACATGAGTTTGCGGCTGCGGCCGAAGCCCGCGACATAGATGCCTTTTTCGTGCCGGAAAACAGCCACGTGCCGCTCGAGCGGCCGGGGACGATTCGCCAGTTCGACGGTATTGAACGACTCGCGCACTTCCATGACCCGTTTGCGAGTCTGGGTGCCTGTGCGGCCGTGACGGCAAAGATATCGTTGGGCACGGGCGTGTGCCTGATGACACAACGCGATCCCTGGTTGACGGCAAACGCGGCCGCTGCGCTCGATCATCTGTCCGGCGGTCGGCTTGTGCTGGGTGTTGCCGGCGGGTTCATCCGCGAGTCGATGGAAGACTTCGGCAGCCCTTTCGCTAAACGATGGCAGGTGGTGCGCGAGCGTGTGGAAGCCATGAAACAGATCTGGGCTGCCGAGTTGCCTGCCTATGCCGGTGATTTCGTCGCCCTCGACGGCTCCCGCCCGGGTATTGCCTGCCATCGTGCGCTGGGCCCGCCGGTATGGATCGGGTCGAATTCGAAGTCGGTGCCGAAGCGAGTGGCGCGTTACGCCGACGGCTGGATCACCGTCAACGGTAGCTATGACGGTGATGCCGTAAGTGATCTCAAGGTGGCTTGCGCAGACGCGGGACGGGATTTTGATGAACTTACCGTGGCCCTGGTCGACGCGCCGGACGACTATGATGGTGCCAGGCGGGTCATTGAGCGTGGCTACTCACAGCTCCATTACTTTATCGGGGGACGTCACGGGCATGGTGCGGCACACGATCTGGATTGCGTCGCGGAGCTGACCCAGCGTCTGAAACGATGAATTGATTCAGGGCAGCGCTGAATCAGTCATGACCGGTTCAGCGCTTCGTTAAGGGGTGACGGTCAGCTCGATTCGACCGAGTGCGCCGAAATCGCCGATATAGTGACCGGTCGTGACCGCGTGTATGCCCGTCAGGTTCCCGGGAATGATGATCTGCCCCGGTTCGATGATGTAACCGCGTTTCAGCACATAGTCATTCACGACCCACAACACGTTTGCCCATAGGTCGGGCGTGTTCTCGAGGTTTCTGTCACCGAGCGGCGTGTCCTGCGAGCGCATCGACACGGGGAGTTCGGCGAGGTTGACTGCCGTTGCGTCCGTGGGTTCGCCGAGCATGATTTGACGAGCGGCGACGTTGACCGCCAGCAGTGCATTTCGCAAATGCGTGAAGTCCTTTCTGACATCGCTGAAGTCGCGTATTGCACCGTCGGCGATTTCCATTGCCGGCAACACCGCACAGACGTGTTCCTTCAGCGCGGCGATATCCTGCAGCGGTATGGTCACTGGCTGGCAGAATCGAAAGGCGATTTCGGCCTCAATGATCAGCAGGCGAAATTCGCCGTGACGGATGGACGCGCGATTCTTAAGCAGTCCGCTCGTACCAATTACGCCGCCGACGGGCGCAGACGGCACGAAGCCGCCTTTGAATCCCGCGATTTGATCGCCGGCCGCGAGTTGCCGACGTACAAGGGCGTCTTGAACCTCATACAGGCGGGCTTCGCTCAAATCGGGGTTAAGTCGATAGAGATCGGGAAAATAATCGCCGCGTTGGCGCGCTTCCCAGATCAGCGTTGCCGCGTATTCCGCGTCGAATGCCGATGGTTCCGTCGCCTGGGCTGACAGCGCTGCCAACACGAGTGGCAGCAGCCGGGCACAGAATCGACGGGCAATGCTGGTGAACCCATGGATTGCAGGTTTGAAGTTCGACATGGAATCAGTTCCGTAACGCTACTGTGGCCACGATGTCTTCTCGTTCATTGTGGTGTCAAGCGGTCTTCAGACCCGTGCCTGCCGTCGCGCGACAGACCTGCACAGAGCGCCGGGGTGAACGCGATATCGATGAGCCACGCGACATTGGCCAGAGCAGTAAAAACAGAATAATCGGGACCATGGCCCGATGCAGATAAATGTTGTTCATTCGAGCTCGATGGTTTGACGGATTGACCGGGGGCCGCGGCGTCTTTAACGAGGACGTCAGCCCAACCGCCCGGTCATAGTGGCGTTTCGACAGTGCAGTTGCTACCGGGCAAAAGCCGGGAGACTCAGCCCGCGCGCAGGTATCTTAGCCCGTTATAGGCTCCGTGATCGGCCCGAAGTGGTTCAGACCGTCGTCTATCACGGGTTGATGGCACGAGCCAGCAGGTGAACGCCAAACGCCACCAGGATCAATCCGAGTACGCGCATGATAGCGCCGTACAGCGGGCTACTGAGTAAACGGCCGGTGCGGGCGACGACGCCGGCCAGCGCGAGTTTCGAACTCAGCAGTGCCAGATAGAAGCCGCCGAGGAATATTACGAGCAGGGTGGGCTCATCCTGCTGCTCAATCACGTACGGTCCGCCGACGGTAACCCAGAACAGCCATGGGTGCGGATTCAGGAAATTGACGATGACACCGGCGCGTAGCGCCTGTTGCCGGTTGTCCGGGACATCGGTGAGCGGTGCCCGCGAGCGCCAGGTGAGGAATCCGAGGTAGATCAGGTAAGTGCCGCCAATACCACCGAGCACCATGAATGCTGTATTGGTATCGGATACCGTCACCACCACTGCCAGGGACAAGCCGATGATCGGGACATCTGTCACCAGAGGCGCCAGCGCAACCCGCGCGCCCGCAGCAAAGCCGCCCCGCAGGGCAAAGCTCACAACAAGGGTTGACAGCGGGCCCGGTGACAGGCCCGCGCTGAAGCCGGCGCTGAGGCTGAACACGATGGCGGCGAGAATGGAATCGATGGCGCTTGATCCATGGCTGGGACGCGGGGCTGATGCGGGCATTATCGCCCCTCTGGTCGCCAACGTGATTTATCGGCGTTTCGCGATAGAATCACGCGCGCCGCGGCGGCAGAGGGGTGCCGCTATCGGCTCAGAATAACACCAGGGACCGGCCATATGGCTCGTACGCATTGTTTGACCGCGGCGTCGCTCGACGTCGGTATGACGCATGAAGCGAGTTTCGTGTTCACGCACCAGCAGGTCGCCGACTATTGTGAGCTGTGCGGGGACTACAACGCGATTCATCACAACGTCGAGGCCGCGCGCCTGCGTTTCCCGGATGCGTCCGACATCATCGTACCCGGCGGCCTTATCCAGATCTCGATTACCGGTATGTTCGGTTCCGAGTTTCCAGGTGACGGCAGCCTCGGGCTCACGTTTACCCCGGAGCGCTTTCGCAAGCCCGTACTGCCGGGCGAAGAAATCAGCGTGAGGCTCGAGGTCACGCGTAAACGCGGCGAAATGCTCGAATTCGAAATCGCCGTGTTCGACCATAATAAGGAACAGATAGGTGCGGCGAAATCGAGATTGATTGCGCCGGATGAAGCCTACCAGCAATGGTGGAAAGACAATTCATGAAACTGCTGAGTAAATCGCGCGTCTGCTTTCCACAAGGCATCAGCACGATTTGTTCAGCAGCTTCCAACCCAACCTGGGCAGGCGTTAGGAGCGACGACGGACCTGTGCCGGGTTACCCGCGCGACCTTCGCGCAAACATTTCGATTTGAAGGAGTAGTTAAATGGATATTGGTGTCATTATGTTCCCGACCGACAAGGCGATTCAGCCGATGGAGTTGGCGCGGGCCTGCGAGGAGCGTGGTTTCGAATCGCTGTGGTTTCCGGAGCACAGCCATATTCCGACCAGCCGGGAAACACCCTGGGGCGGTAACCCGAACCTGGGACCGCTACCTGAAGAGTACTGGCGTACCCATGACCAGTTCGTCGCGCTCACGGCCGCGGCGGCGGTGACTACTAATCTGCGACTCGGTACGGGCATCACCCTGGTTGCGCAACGCGATCCGATTTGGCTGGCGAAAGAGGTTGCGAGTCTCGACATGATCTCAGGCGGCCGGTTCGAATTCGGGATCGGTTACGGCTGGTGTGTTGAGGAAATGCGTAACCATGGTCTCGATTACAAAAAGCGTCGCGGTATCCTCGCGGACAATATCAAGTTGATGAAAGAACTGTGGACCAAGGACGAGGCCAGCTATTCGAGCGACAAAACCACGTTCGAGGAATCCTGGGCGTGGCCGAAGCCCACCCAGAAACCGCATCCGAAGATTTTGATGGGCGGCGCCGCCGGACCCAAGACGGCCAAGCATGTGGCCGAATTTTGTGACGGCTGGATGCCCTTGGGGGGCCTATACGACTTTGAAGGTGGCATGATCCAGATCACCGAGGCCTGTAAGGAGATTGGTCGCGACCCTGAAAGCGTCGAGCTGTCGATGTTCTTCGCCATGGCCCCGGAAGCTGATCACATCAACCCGCTGGCAGACATGGGCTTCAAGCGCGCTATCCTGCCCTTGCCGCCCGAAAGCCCCGAAACCGTGCTGCCCATTCTGGACAGCTACGCGAAATTCGTTAACTGATCGCGAGTTTCTCGGATCCGAAGAGTCGGCAATTGCCGGCTCTTTTTTTTGCGACCGAGAGGCATTCGCTCCCGGGGTTTAAAGTCGTCCTGCTGCGGTATATAAATCAGGGACGGGACTGGTCCCTGGGAGGTAACACATGCTACGCATCGATAAGGTGCCGTACGAGGCGGTGCATCCGGATCTGCAGAAAACCATGCATGAATCCGACGCCGCGCTCGGCGGTTCAGAATGGATCCAGGTATTTGCGCAAACGCCGGATCTGTATCGCAACTTTGTTAAGTTCTACTACGATCACATTATGGCGGACAGTGACGGCCTGAGTGTGAAACTCACTGAACTCATTCGTCACAAAATCGCGCAAATCAATCAATGCAATCTGTGAATGACGGCCGTGTATGCTTCGGCGAAGGATCAGGGTCTCACAGACGCAATGATCAAGGCGTTGCCTGAATTCGAAAACAGCGATTTGTTTAATGACGCGGAGAAAGCGGCACTCAGGTTCGCCAGCGTCATAGCTGGTGATCACAAGTCGGTCAGCGACGCGTTGTTTGAAGAACTGAAACAACACTACAGTCAGCGTGAAATCATGGCGCTCGGATGGCGCATGGCGATCTTCACGGGCTACGGCCGGCTTGTTTACGCCACCGGGCTCGACAGTGTCGGCGCGCCGTGTGAAGTGAATTTCGAGGACGGCGCCAAGAGTGCCGGCTGACCACTTAGGCCCAATGATCAAGGGCGGCTCTGCCGCCCTTTTTCTTTTGCAGCCTAGTCGACAATACGGTTAAGCCGCTCGCGCGCGTCCAGCAGCTCTGTCATAAGGTCGTAAAACACCTCCCGCACTGAGGTTTCCTCGCTTATTGTCCCCACTGCCTGGCCGACCGGGTAGGTCAGAAAATCCTGAGCGCGGACGCGCTCGACACGTGTGCGGCCTTCGCGCCACCATAAATAGTTCTGGGTTGGCGCCGGCAAGGTCGGTGGCGCGCCCGGCATGTCCCACGCTTCAGAGAACGCATTGCGCAGTGTCCGGCACGGTTTCCCGGTCACCGTTTTGGTGAGCACGGCGTCTGTTGCTTCAGCGACGAACATTTTTGCCTTTATTTCGGGAATCACTTCGCTTTCGATCGTCTTCAACCAGAGCGATCCGCACCACACACCGTCGCAGCCAAGAGCAAAGGCTGCGGCGAGGTGGCGCCCGCCGCTGACACCGCCAGCACCCAGTACCGGTAGCGGTGCAACGGCATCAACGACGCTCGGCCAGAGAACAAGTGACGAAATTTCACCGGTATGGCCGCCCGCTTCAGTACCCACCGCAACGACAAAATCGCAACCGGCGTTCTTGTGTTTGACCGCGTGGCGCGGTTTCCCCGCGAGCGCGCCCACCTTGATGCCCGTGGCCTGCGCGCGTTCGAGCAATTGTGGTGGCGGTGTACCGAGCGCATTGACGATGGCTTTGATCGGGTGGCGCATGGCGGCTTCCGCCATCGCCAGGCTTTCGGCCGGTGTGAAATTGATGCCGGCCACGATTTCATTCTTGATCGCATCCTCTTCCTCCGGTGGTAGCGGTGGTATACCGGCTTTGTCCAGCATGTCGCGCACGAAGGCGACGTGCTCCGGCGGGAAGAGTTCATCGGGATCGAACTTGCGGGCGCTGCTGTCTTCGAAACTGGACGGCATCAGTACATCGATGCCATAGGGTTTGCCATCGACCTGTTCGTCGATCCAGTTCAGTTCCCGCTCTACCCGGTCGGGGTGCATGCGGGCCATGCCGAGGACGCCAAAACCGCCGGCTTTCGAGACTTCAGCAACCACGTCGCGGCAGTGTGAGAAGGCAAAGATCGGCACTTCGATACCGAACATGTCACAAAGTTTGCTGTTCACCGTGTTACTGGGCCTCTGCGTCCGGGGGCGAAGGCTTCGAGGATGGTCCATGCCGGTTCAAGGCCGCCAACCTGGTCGGCCTGCATGTTTTCTGCCGGGTTGACAGGGTAAAAGCAGATTTCAGACGCGCCGGCATCGATATGCGACTGAATACGGCGCTCGATCGCTTTTTCATCGCCCAGTGCAAAAATGGCGTCGATCAGGCGGTCGCTCCCGCCGTTGTCGAAATCCGATTCGTCATAGCCTGCAGCTTTCCAGGTCCGGTGATAGGCCGGCAGTTTGATGTAGAAATCGAGCGCCTGACGGGCCATTTGCCGGGCCGCCTCGACATTGGGTTCAAGGACGGTACGCACAACGATGCAGAGCCGTTTGTCGGCGCCAAGGATTTCGCGCGCCCGGGCCGTGTGCTGCGGCGGCTGGTTAAGACAGAAAGCACCGTCTGCAAGGTCACGGGAAATCGCCAGCAGGTTCGGGCCATGGGCGGCGCACACAATCGGCCCCGGTGATGCCGGTTTCGGTCCTGAAGGTTCGGTCGCGTGAATACCGCGCAGGTAGTTACCGAGCGCCTGGGTCGGCGGGAGAAAAGTGTGACCGCGCGGCTCGACCAACAACGGGTGCGACACCCCGAGTCCAAGCCAGAAGCGGCCGCCCGACAGCTCCGCCAAGGTCTGGCGCACCTGTGCGGCGGCGACAAAATCGCGCACGTACACATTCGCAATGCCGATGCCGATATTGAGCGTTGTGGTGTTGGCTAGGAGATGGCCCGATAAAGCGACCGGTTCCCGGCCATCCAGTTCGGGCACCCACAGGCCGTCATAGCCCAGGGCTTCGATGCGCCCGGCAAAATCATTGAGCTGACTGACGTTCATGCCTTCGGTGAGCTGAATTACGGTGTAAGTCGTCATGGTGCGCTTCCTTATATCCCTCTTAGCTTGTCTCAGGTAACGATCTCGCCAAACACCTGGTCGATTTCATGGAGCAGGTAATCGGCTTCTGCATCGGCAAATGGCAGCGGTGGTCGCATCTTGAGCACGTTGTCGAATTCGCCGATGCGATTCATCAAAATACCGCGCGATTTCATCTTGTTGACGACCACTTTCGTTGCCTCGGTCGCAGGTGTTTTTTCCTCGCGGTCGCTGACCAGCTCGACCCCAACCCACAAGCCATGTCCGCGGATGTCGCCGATGATTTCGTGAGATTCGGCGAGGCGTTCAAAACCCGCTTTCATGTAGTGTCCCATTCGCCCGGCATGGCGAATGAGGTCATCGGTTTCCATCACGTCGAGCACCGCCTGGCCCACGGCGCTCGCGACTGGGGCGCTGGCGAAGGTGTTGAAGTACATGACCTTCGATCGAAAGGCGTCGATGAGCTCAGATCGAGCCGCCAGTGCGGCCAGCGGGTAACCGTTGCCCATCGGTTTACCCATGGTGACGATATCAGGCACGACAGCGGCGATTTCGTGGCCCCACATGCTCCCCGTACGGCCAAAGCCAGCCTGGACTTCGTCGGCGATCAGATACCCTCCAGCCTGGTGAACGCGCTCGCGGGCCTGCTGCAGGAAGCCGGACGGGACATCGGGCAGACCTTCATTGGCGAAGATCGAACACACGATGAGACCGGCGAAACCCTGGCCACTACGTTTGAGATCATCGATTGCGGCGTCGAGTTCGCTCAAATAATGCGCGGTGAGGGCTTCTCCGCTCAGGTTTCCGGGCGCTCGATAGCTGTCCGGAAAGGGTATTGCGCGCACGTTGGGGAAGGGCGAAACCTTGCCGTAAAACAAGGGCGAGATTTGATCAACGGCCGTAGTGTTGCCGTGATAGGTGAGGTTGGTGCAGACGATACCTTCACCGCCGCTGCACAGACGGGCAATGCGTAAGGCCTGATCATTGGCTTCCGAGCCCGTGCACATAAACATGATCCTGTCTATGCTCGGGTCAAGCATTGACAGCAGTCGCTCTCCGTATTCGAGTACCGTTTCGTGCAGATAGCGATTGTGGACATTGAGCGTTGCGGCCTGCTTGCTGAGTGCGGCGACAACCTCGGGGCGGCAGTGACCGACATGCGGCACGTTGTTGTAACAATCGAGGTAGCGCCGGCCTTCGTTGTCATAGAGCCAGACGCCCTCGCCGCGCACGATATGCAGTGGCTCATCGTAGAATAAAGGCGCACCCTCACCGAGTATTCGATAGCGGCGGTCAAGCAGGTCGGTATGTGCCATATCGTTACGCGTCCAGTGCTTCGAGCGTTTCCGGCTGGGTCTGCCCGCCGTCGACAACAATGCTTTGGCCGGTAATGTAGCCCGCCTCCTTGCTGGCAAGAAACAGTGCCGTGTTACCGATATCCTCGACATCACCCAGTGCGTTCAGTGGAATGCTCGCAGCCATGGTGTTCAGGTAGCCGTCTCCAAGTCCGTCGAGACCTTCGGTCACGATATTGCCCGGCAGAATGGCGTTGATGGTGATTTGGTCGCGTGCGAGTTCGATGCAGGCAGTGCGCATGAAACCAATCTGTGCCGCTTTGCTCGCACCGTAATGGCTCCATCCCGGATAGCCTGTGATGGGGCCGGTAATCGATGAGGTGAGGATGACGCGGCCTTGTTCGGAGTCCTTCAGCCACGGCAGGCAGGCTTTGACCATCATGAAACTTCCCTTGACGTTGGTCGTGAGCACGGCATCCCATTCGTCAGGTTCCATCTCCTCAATTTTCGTTTGCGGAAAGATGCCGGCGTTGGCGCACACGATATCGATCCCGCCCATTGCCTCGGCCGCTCGCGCGGCCAGCGTCTGTGCGCCTGCCCAGGTCGAAATGTCAGCGCTGACGGGTACGCAGTCACCTTCAATGTCGGCGCAGGCTGCCGCAACATCAGCCTGGTTGCGGGAGACCAAGACCACTCTAGCACCGTGCCGTGCGAAGACGCGCGCGATGCCCTTGCCGATGCCTTTGCTCGCGCCCGTCACGATCACTTTACGCCCTCGGATCGGTGTCAACATATGGTCTCACTCCAGAACAATCGTATCGTCAGCATATCGAATACTGCCGAACCGACGTAGACGCCTGATGGTTCAGCAGGCGTGGCCGCGTTATTCGGATTACTATTCGGAGTCGGGATCGGGAAAGGATTTTTCATGACTGCGACCTTCGAATCGCTAGATGACAAACAACGCCTGGCGCACCTTGACAGTGTCGCCGAGCGTGCCTTGCCGTTGTGGGGGTTATCGTCCGCGCCGCTGACCCTGCTTAATATTTCCGAGAATGCGACCTACCGGGTCGATGTCGGCGATGACGAGCCACCGCTGATTCTGCGCGTACACCGGACCGACTACCACACCATTGATGGTGTCCGCACGGAGCTGGCTTGGATGAAAGCGCTCAAATCCGACGCGGGCGTTGAAACACCGCAAGCGGTACCGGCGTTCGATGGGGAGTTGATAAAGCTTGTTGAGACGCCCGAGTTGAACGAGTCACGGATGGTGGTGATGTTCGAGTTTATTGCCGGGGACGAGCCGGACGAATCGGCACTCATCGAACCGTTCAAACGCCTCGGCGCAGTCGCTGCCCGCATGCATCTTCACGCCCGCAGCTGGCAGCGTCCCGCATATTTCGAGCGGCTGGTGTGGGACTACGAACACAGTCTGGGCGACACGCCCAACTGGGGACGCTGGCAGGACGGCATGGGTCTCGACGACGACATCGTGGCGCTGTTGCAGCAGGCTGATGAGACCGTGCGCGGGCGCCTGGCGCGATTTGGTAACGGGCCTGATCGGTTCGGCCTGATCCACGCGGATTTGCGTTTGGCCAATTTGCTAGAAACCGGCGATGACACACGGGTAATTGATTTTGATGATGCCGGTCTTGGCTGGTTTCTCTACGACATTGCGACGGCGCTTAGTTTCATGGAGACGCACGAGCAGCTGGATGCGTTGATCGAGGCCTGGGTCGGCGGTTACCGAACGGTAGCCCCGTTAAGTGAGGCAGAGGTCGCCGAAATACCCACTTTCCTCATGCTGCGGCGGCTGTTGATCATCGCCTGGATCGGATCGCATTCCGACACTGACCTAGCGCAGGAACTAGGAGTCGAATTCACTGCCGCCAGTGTGCCGCTGGCGAGGGACTACGTGACTCGCTTCGGCGCGGCTTAAAACGGACGACGATGCGCCCACGGCAATCCGCTGGTCGCTGGATTTTGCCGCCTCCAGTGCCGTGTCCAGGCATGTTGTCACATACGCGTTGACGCGGGCGTTAGAGGTCTCGATGCGCTCACAGAAGGCGCGCGTGATTTCAACGACCGACAGTTCACGCGCGCGCAGACAGCGGGCCAGCTCGACCGCGGGCAAGAAGCAAATATCCTCGGGTTCCGGCCGCACGCTTTAAATGCGGCGTCAGTCAGGGTTCGATGGTACAGTCAGCAACAACCTTGCCGTCGGCATTGCTGGCACGAATGTGGGAATAGCCTTGTGTATTTTCGACCGCCTCGATTCCAAGCACATCATCCCAGAATACAGGTCGCCTGAACTGGATGGCGACGTCGAGCACATCGACAGCCGCTCGACGATAAATCGGCTCTAACAGAAAGCTCATGGTTTGGGTGCCGGCAATGATGGGGGCGCGAAAGCCGAAGCTGTTCGCGACCTTGGGATCGTCATGAATCGGGTTGAACGTGCCTTCGCAGTAGCAGACCGTTTTCTCCGGCGTACAGGTTTTAGACCACAGCAGTGACGATTCGGCACCCGCTTCTGCGACGCCCGGTCTTTTCGCGGTTTCGCTACCGCCGTCAGGATCGATCATCAAGACGTCGGGACGGACAACAAGCACCGTTTCGCCGCCGGCATCGATATAGCGCCAGGTACTTTTCATGATCTCGCCGCGGGGATGGGGGACGCAGTGGTCGATCGTCCCATGCAGATTCAGAGCTTCGCCGGTTGCAACAGGTCGGCGTTGGTCAATGCGTTGTACCGTGTGGACCTGACCCCACCGCGGCCGTTGCACAACAATCGTATTCGACAGCATCACGATTGGCAGTCGACTGACCAGCGACGGGTCGGCGGTATTCTCGAACAGCCCTGGTTCGATATCGCAATACCCGTGCAAACGACGTTGCTCTGCAACGTCGATCGAAATGATCTGCTCCGGGTAGGCGAAACCGGGTTCGATAGGATATTCCCGGAATGGCTCGAGTGCTGGGTCGAGGGCCATGGGACTGGTGATCAGGCCGCCCGGACCTTCGCTGCTTCGGTCCAGCCAATCGCAGCAAACCTCTTGACCCCTTCGGCGAGGAATTCGCCTTCGTCGTCCGGCGTGTGGCAGTAGCGGTTGACGATGATCCAGTTGCCGTCGCGGCGTTCAAACTGGTCGTGATAGGAGCCGCGCAGGAACCAGCGCGACATAGCGCCATTGTCGCGTTCCTGCAGGTGGGTGGCCTGCACGCGGGCCGTCGCCCAGGCTCTGTCGCCGTCAAGCTCCACTGCCGGCGCGCCGATCAAGTGATTCGTCCAGTAACACAGTTTCAAAAATTCGCCGAAGGCATTACCGGACTCCGCGCCGTTTGAGCGAAATTCGTGCGGACCCACGATGTAGTGCAGCTCGGCGTCAGCGCTGAATACCTGCGACAGCAAATCAAATCGTTTTTCGTCGATAGCGCGGGCATAAATGCTGTAGACATGGGTGATATCGAGGATTGCGGATTGCAGTTCGTTCATGTCGCTGGTCATCCATTGTTGGGGACGGAATAAGTTGGGGGACAGTATATTTAATTCAGCTCGATTATCCTTGCGCCCGAAAAGGCGCCAATCGGAGCTTCCAAATTAAATATACTGTCCCCGACATGTCGTCTACCTCGCCACCGCAGGCCGCCAGCCGTCTGTTGATCGCAAATTTGCTGGGCTCGATCGCGCTCGGATTGTTTGCGATGACGGTGTGCCTGCCGTCAATGGCAGAATGGAGTGGGGTTTTCGGGGCGAGCCAGGCGCAGGTGCAGCTGAGTTTCAGCGCCTTCGTCATCGGATTCGGAGGCGCCCAGCTGTTTTACGGCCCTTTGTCCGACATCTATGGACGCCGGCGTGTGATCGTGTTCGGATTGTCAGTCGCGGTCGTAGGCTCGCTTCTCGCGATGGTGAGTCAGAGCCTGACCATGCTGATCGGCGCGCGCCTAGTGCAGGGTGCGGGCGTCTCTGCGGGTATCGTGGTGGGGCGCGCCATGGTGCAGGATTTCTTCGCCGGGCCTGACAAGCCGTGGGTCATGGCCTATGTTGGCATGGTGATGGGCCTATGCCCGCCCTTCGCGACCATACTCGGTGGCCGGTTGCACGTACTGTTCGGCTGGCGGGCCACGTTCGCCGTTGCCGCGGCACTGGCCCTTGTGCTGGCGGTCTCCAATGCGGTGTTGCTGCCACGTGCGGCCGACGAGCATCATGACCGGCCACATTGGCTCAAGGACATGCTGAGCGCCTATGGCCAAGTAATCAGGGTCCCGGAATTTTTGGGACTCTGCATGATCCTGTCGATGTGCACCGGTTCGTTCTACGTTTTTCTAGCGGGTTTTCCCGTCGTACTCGCTAATTACGGTGTTGGACCGGCGGAGGTTGGCTGGTACATCGCCATTGTGCCGCTGTCCTACATTGCTGGAAATTTCATGACGACTCGGCTCATTCGGCGGGTACCCGAAAAGCGGCTGATGTATGCCGGGCAGATCGTGACCTTGTTGGGTATCGGACTCGCGTGGCTGCTCGCAATAAACGGCATCCACTCTGCCCTTGCGGTGACCTTGCCGCTGTTCGGCCTCGGCTTCGGTCACGGTTTGCTCATGCCGTCGACGCTTGCCGGCACGGTCAGCGTGGTGCCGGCCCTGGCCGGTGCGGCAGCGGCGGTCGCGGGGGTTATGCAGCAATTCTTCGGCGGATTTTCCGGCTACCTCGTCGGACTGCTCGATCTTGGCGATGCACGTTACCTTGCCCTAATGCTGTTCCTGTTCATGCTGATGTCGCTCTTCGCACAGGTCGCATTTCCACATCATGCCGATTTGGCGGCAAAGCACCACTAGGTGTGTGCGGCGAAAATTGGGCCTGGAAAAATGCGATTCGTATCAATTTCGTTATGATTTAGAGCATATCGAATGCGTATGCCTGATCCACTGGAGACACAAATGAAACGACTTTGCCTGTTTGTCAGCGTAACTGTTTTGATCAACTTGCCACTCGCAGTCATTGCCGACGAAGTAGTCAAGGCGAAAGCGCCACGCGATTCGGTGGCGATCACCCGGATTGCTATGGACGACGACGATCGGTCCTATTTTGCAGATGACACAATGGCATTCGAGGTCAAGGCATTCGCGCCTCCCTCGGGGCCTATCGGCGTATCCCCGGTGACTGAGGCCAAAACCTTCCTATTGACCACCGCCGATCGAAGCTGGGTTACTGATTGGCACCCGACTCCGCGGCGTCAATACGTGATTATGCTGGCGGGTGCGATCACCGTCGAAGTGGAGTCCGGCGAGAAACGCATGTTTAAAAGAGGTGACATTCTGTTGCTTGAGGATACCCGCGGCCGTGGCCACGATTCGCACGTGGTCAGCGATGAACCGGCAATGTTCGCAATGATTGCGTTGCCTGATTAATGCAGAGGGGCAGGGGTCAGACCGCGGTTTTCAGGCTGCTTACGAAAACGTCGTTTGGTCTCGTGTGGCGAGGGCGCGTTTGTGACTCGCCGAAAGGCGTTTGATCGCCGCTTCCCGTGTTTGCGCCAGGCTGCGATTGGCAGCACGTTCGTAATACAGCAGGCTGACGGGTCGCCGCTGGCGCGTATAACGAGCTCCGGTGCCGGCGTTGTGCTGCGCCACGCGCCGCTCCAGCGCCGTCGTGACCCCGGTGTACAGCGTGTCGTCGGCGCACTGCACGATGTACACAAACCAGCACTGGGACGAACTCATTACAAATTCACACGGCGCTCCGAGTGCAAGCGCACAAAACCGACAGGGAACTCTGTGCCGGCACCATGGCAAATGTGAAGCATCCTAGCCGAGAGCCTGCCGAAGTTTGTACTTCAGAATCTTACCCCCGACAGTGGTCGGAAATTCGTCAACCCGTTCAAGGCGTTTCGGTGTCTCGAAACCAGCCAGTCGTTCGCGCGCAAAGGCGATGATCGCCTGGACGTCAAATTCGACGCCCGGTTCCGGGATGACGCAGGCGACCACAGCCTCACCCCAGCGATCATCGGGCAGCCCGACCACGGCCGCGCGGTTCACAGCGGGGTGTTGTTGCAGTACGGCTTCAACCCGGATGCTGGAAACATTCTCCCCCCCGGATTTCACGATGTCCTTGTAGCGATCGACCATAATGCGAATGTCTTCATCGTGGAATTCAAAGCTGTCGCCGCTGTGGAACCAGTCGTTCTTGACGGCTTCCCGGGTTGCGGCCTCGTCGCGGTAGTAGCCGGAGAACATGGCTGGCGAGCGATATACGGCTTCGCCGGCAACACCTTTCTGCCCACGCAGATCCTTGTCCTCATCGTCAAATACGGTTGAGGCCATGATGGGACTCGGTTTGCCGACGTGATTGATCGCCGGTGCTTCGCGTAAATAGAGGTCAGTATGGCGATCGACGAAAAAGCGATGGCAGGCGACCGCTTCAGTCTGGCCGATGATCTCGTAGATTTTTACACTGTCTGAACACAGCTTGCGAAACGAGGCCAGCGAGCCCGGCGCCATGGGCGCCCAGCCGAAGAACATGACGGTAATGCTCGAAAGGTCGTACGCAAACGGCGTTTCCTCCACTGCGCGCACCACGCTCTCAACAAACTGGGGTGAGCCACCAAAGAGGCAGGTGACCCGTTCCCTGGTACAGGTTTCCGCCATGAGCGGGCCCTCAGGTTTACGCCCGACAATCGCCGTACCACCGCACACGAGTGGTCCGAATACGCAAATGTGATCGCCGATATGAAACACCATCGGCGTAAATGTCGCCAGTCGGATTTCGCTTTCATGGTTGATTCCACGGGTCATGGTCAGCATGTGGCTGTAGGCAGTCATGTAGGTATAGGTGTGCGAAATCATGACGGCCTTGGGTCGCGCGGTTGTGCCTGATGTGAATAATATTTCCCAAATGTCATCGCCGTGAATGGTGACGTCCGGCGCTTCTGCCTGCTGGCCGTTGATAAAGGTTTCGAAACTCGGTGCTGCGCCCGCAGCACCGCTGCCAATCGACATGATGGGTTCAATTCCGACAGGCGCTAAAGTTTCTTTCAACGCCTGCCACAGGTCTTCATCGACGATGGCGAGTCTGGCGTCGACATGCAGCAGGCATTCCCCGATTACATCCGGCGCCATCATCACATTTATGGGCGCTGCGACCATGCCGGCTTTGGCGATGCCAAGCTTGGTCAGCCATGCTTCGTTGGAGTTGTTGCAGAGCATTGCGATACGGGTCGCCGGCGCAAGACCGCGAGAGAGCAGCGCATTGGCCACGCGATTGATGATCGAATTCGCTTCAGCGTAGGTGACGCGGCCGTAGTCTGGATTAACCGTGGCGTCCGGCGTTGTGATGAGCGCAATCTTGTCGGGCTCGTTATAGGTCATCCGTTCGATGATGTCGCCCACGGCCATCCGGTTCCAGCGCTCGTCGTTGCGTCGTTGCCTGAAATTCTCGACGTCAATTGCCATACGGTTTTCCTTCAGATTGAGCTGAGAAACGAGCTCACTTGCTCGGAAGTTAGCAGGGAAAATTTTTGAAAATGGTGGTGCAGTCTGCTGGCAACGCTGCCTTCTGTTTCGCGAGGGTCACTGATTCGTGTCGTGAGAACCGCTTTCTGAAGTACCGCCCGCCACGAACAATCGTTTTTCAAGATAAACCCTGTGGCGTGCATTCTAGGACGGCTCGATTAATCGGTGGAAGCAGTTTTTTCCCGGCAGGCGGATGATTTGAACGCCGCTTGCGCAGGTCGAGCGATAAGATATCCAATAGTACTTGGATACAGGAGGATAAGAACGATGCTAACGGTGAGTCGGGACAAGGCTTTGCAAACTACTATTACCGGCTCATTGCCGCGGCCTCATTGGTTTTTGGAAAACCTGCAAGGTAGAGCTATGTCGAGCGCTTATCTGGGCGACTTCAAATTTCACGAGCAGTATCACGACGCCGTCGCCTGTTGTCTTGCCGATCAACACGCTGCCGGTCTTGACATCGTCACCGATGGCGATATGCGTTTCGACATGGATATCGGCGGACGTGCGTGGTTTGGCTACATATACGATCGAATGGGCGGCATTGAAGATGCAGCATTGCGCTCGCTTCCGTTCGGAGGGTCCCCGCGTGAAGAACAAGCCGGAGATATTTTTCATGAAATCATGGTCACGCGGCTGCCGCCGCGTGTCACAGGACCCGTTGACCGGGGCACCCTAGACTACGATTTCACCTGGAAAATTGCGCAGGGCCTGTCGCATAAACCGGTCAAGTTTGGTGCCTGCTCGGCTCAGTTGGTAGATATGTTGGTGGTTAACGAGTACTACGCTGATCGCGCCGAGACGGTGATGGCACTATCTGCGGCGAAGAACCAGGAATGGCATGCACTGGCGGACGCGGGCTGTCCGGTCATTCAAATCGAGGAGCCCTGCTTTCACTTTGTGGAAGATGTCGATTGGGAAGTTCCCGGCGATGTGTATGTTGAGGCCTTTAATCGCGAAGTCGCCGGGTTACGCGATAAGACTGAAGTATGGGCACATACCTGCTGGGGTAACCCGTTCGCACAAAACCTCGGTTATGACTCACGCTACGCTCCGGTTTTGCCCTATCTGGAGCAGATCGATGTTGACGTTATTACCTTCGAAATGAAATACGCCAATTTCCTCGAGTTAAATGAAGTCGCGTCAGCGATCAGCAAAGATAAGAAAATCGCGCTTGGGGTCATTTCTCACCGTACGCTTCAAATCGAAACACCCGAAGAAATTGCCGCAGACATCCGTAAGGCGATCACAGTGATTGATCCAGAACGCTTGATTCTCTCCAGTGATTGCGGGTTCGGTCGTCAAGGTATTAGTCGGAAGCATGCTTATTTCAAGATGATCGCGATGGTCCGTGGCGCAAATATTGTGCGTCGTGAGCTGGGGCTGGACGAGGTGCCCGTGCTGGCAGCCCAGCAGAATCTCGCTTTTCTTTAATCGGCCCGGCAGCGCCGCGCCGGAATGCGCATTGACATGCAAATTACTTCTGCTTCGCTCCCCACTGCATACGCCTGCTCCGGCCGATTGAATCCGATGCATTCGACGAAAGTCTTTCTGCGACGATCTGTGTCGAAGTCGTTGAGCGTGCTTTTGGTTTGCGGAATAACGCTTGGTTCAATCTGCGTCGCCGCCGCAACCCGAGACGGCGAAACTGTCTACCACAAAGAATGCGCCAGCTGTCATGAAACGGTCGCGCCACGCATGCCGA
Source organism: uncultured bacterium (assembly GCA_964012875.1). GTDB lineage: Bacteria > Pseudomonadota > Gammaproteobacteria > CAXGUU01. The sequence goes on along the minus strand of CAXGUU010000002.1, from coordinate 3,706 downwards.
GCAAAACTACGCTGGCTGAACGTTCCCCGCAGGCGATCGTAAAGGCGTTGGAGACCGGCACCATGCGCGTGGTCGGTACCTTTAACTTAAACGGCCCGGAACGCGTTGCGGTTGCGGAATACCTGACCGGAAAATCCTATTCAGCTGATTGGTCGCCTGATCCTGCCCGAAACTGCAACGACCGCACCTGGTCAGCCGAGCAGCAGCACTCTGGTCCGCAGTGGCATGGCTGGGGTAACGGCCCGGCTAATCAGCGCTTTCAGTCCGCTGCCGACGCCGGGCTCGACAAACAATCGGTGCCGAAACTTGAACTCGCCTGGGCGTTTGCGTTTCCCGGCGAGACTATTGCTGAATCACAGCCGACCCTGAGCGGAGGGCGTTTGTTTGTCGGTAGTCGGAGTGGCCGTGTGTATGCCCTCGATGCACAGTCTGGTTGCGTGTACTGGACCTTCGATGCGGGCGCGCCGGTCAAAAGTTCGGTACTGATTGCGCCTTACCGCGGGAACGATGGTGAGCGCCTGGGTGCCTATTTCAGCGATCTTGGTGGTACCAGTTACGGCGTTGATGCCGCCAGCGGCAACGAGTTGTGGCAAGTGCGCGTGGAGTCGCACCCGGCGGCACGCATCATGGGATCAATGCAGCTTGCCGGCGGTCAGCTGCTGGTACCCATGACCTCAACTGAGTCCTACCTTGCGGCCGATCCGGAGTTCGAGTGCTGTGAGTTCCGTGGTAGCGTGACTTCGTTGAACCCGGCGACCGGGCATCAGAACTGGAAATACTTCGCCGTGCCGGAAGCGAAAGTGACCGGAGTAAATCCCGATGGTGTGAAAACACTCGGTCCGGCGGGCGCGACAATCTGGTCTGCACCGACCTGGGACGAGGGGCGGCACCTTGCCTATGTCGGCACCGGGGAGAATTATTCGAATCCGCCGACGGAGACCTCTGATGCCATCCTCGCGATCAGCACCGATACGGGCCGCCTGGTCTGGAGCTTCCAGGGGTTGGCGGGTGACGCGTGGAACATGTCGTGCAATACGGACAACCCCGTGAATTGCCCTGCGGACAGCGGGCCGGACTTTGATTTTGGCAGTTCCCCCATTCTGGCGCGCCTTAAAAGCGGCAAGGAAATTTTGATCGGGGCGCAGAAGTCCGGCGTCGTTCACGCATTTGATCCGGACGATGGCGGACGCCTGCTGTGGCAACGGCAGATCGCCAAGGGCGGCATTCTCGGCGGTATCGAGTGGGGCCCCGCCGTCGATGACCAGCGCCTGTATGTCGCCATCGCCGATATCGATTGGGAAAACCCGGACCTGATGGATCCCGACATTACCCTCGACCGCAATGCCGGCGGCGGTCTGGTCGCGCTCGATCTCGCCAGCGGTGAAGTGCTGTGGGAGGCGCCGGGCATCGAATGTGGCGACCGCCCGCAATGCAGTCCGGCGCAAACGGCGGCCGTAACCGTTATCCCCGGCGTGGTGTTTTCAGGTTCCATGAGTGGTGACCTGCGGGCGTTCGATGTTGATTCGGGCGAGGTGTTGTGGTCGTTCAATACCGCGCGCCAGTTTGAAACCGTGAACGGTGCCAGTGGACGCGGCGGCGCGCTTGACGCGACCGGACCCATTGTGGCCGGCGGCTGGATTTACACCGTATCGGGCTACAGCAAATGGGGTGGCCTGCCCGGTAATGTATTACTGGCTTTCAGATCCGGTACACCCTGAACGACGCTGCTGTGAGGCACGCACCGCGAAATACGCAACACAGCCGCTCGCGCGACGGCCATTTCCAATGACTGTGCCAGACAGCACAAGGAGAAAAGATTTTGGACACCAAGACCGAACCGCATTATATAGAGTACGACAACGTCGAAGACGGTATCGCGCGCATCACACTCAATCGCCCGGAAACGGCGAATGCGCAGGATACCCAGTTTCTCTACGAGTTAAACGACGCGTTTGATCGTGGTGCGCACGACGAGGACGTCCGTGTCATTGTGCTTGCCGCCAATGGTAAACATTTCTCATCGGGTCACGATCTCGCCGAAAAAGAGCCCTATCAGCGCATGAGCGACTTTGAAACAGTCGGCACCATGTGCGGTTTCACCTGCCAGGGTGCGGAGGCGCAGATGAGTCGCGAAGAAGAAATCTACATAGGGTTCAGTGAACGTTGGCGCAATATTCCGAAACCGACGATTGCCGCGGTGCAGGGCAAGTGCATTGCCGGGGGGCTCATGCTGGCCTGGCCCTGCGATCTGATCATTGCGACAGACGATGCGATTTTCGTTGATCCGACCGTATCCTTCGGCGTCGGTGGCGTTGAGTACTTCCATCATTTTTGGGAAGTGGGCGCACGTAAAGCCAAGGAAATGTTGTTTACTTCTGACGAAATTACGGCGGCCGAAGCCCTGCAACTCGGCATGGTCAACAAGGTCGTGGCGCGGGACGCGCTCGAGGACGCAACGCTCGAGATGGCGAGAAAGATCGCCGCCAAGTCGCGCTTCGCGCTGAAGATGACGAAAAAGGCCATCAACGGTGCGCAGGATGCGCAGGGCAGAAAAGTGGCCATGCAGAATGCTTTTCACCTGCACCAGCTGGCGCATACGCACTGGTCGAAGGTGTACGACTTTTTGATTGACCCCACCGGCCTGCCCGAAGCAACCAGACGGGCAATCGGCTTCAAGGATTAGAAGCGGCCGGTAACGCAAGATGCAAAATCTGACCCGTCAAATCATGATCGCGATGATCATCGGCGCGATCCTCGGCGTGATCCTGAATGTGAGCGCAATGGATGTTGTATTCATCGAGCGCTATGTTGTCGATGGACTGTTTTACACCGTCGGCGCAATTTTCATCGCGGCGCTGAAAATGCTGGTGGTCCCGCTGGTGCTGGTTTCGCTGGTGGTCGGTATTACGGCGCTGGGAGATCTCAACGCACTCGGCAGAATGAGTATCAAGGCCATCAGCCTGTATCTGCTGACAACGATGCTGGCAATTACCATCGCGCTCACGCTCGCAGTTTCAGTCGGCCCGGGTTCAGGTTTTGACATGGGCGATTCACCGGTCGAATTTGGTGGCCGGGAGGCGCCGCCGTTGTCTGAAGTTTTGATCAACATTGTGCCGTCGAACCCGGTGGCGGCGATGGCCGACGGCAACATGCTGCAAATCATTGTGTTTGCTCTGATGTTCGGGATCGCGATCACGATGTCGGGGGAGCGCGGTATGCATGTGCTGAATCTGTTTCGTGATCTCGACGTCGTGATCATGAAGATGGTCGAAATCGTCATGCGTCTGGCGCCCTATGGCGTTTTTGCTCTGATCGCCCGTACGTTTGCGACCCAGGGTATGGATCTGATCGTCCCCCTGATCGGTTATTTCCTGACCCTGACGGCCGCGCTCGCGCTGCATGCCCTGATTGTGTATCCGCTTCTGTTGCGCACGCTGGCCGGCCTGAACCCGCTTGTCTTTCTGCGCAAGATGCGCGATCCGGCGACCTTCGCGTTTTCAACAGCGAGCTCTGGCGCGACCATTCCGATTACGCTGCGGACCGTGGAATTCCGTCTTGGTATCGATAATTCCGTGGCCTCGTTCACGGTCCCACTGGGTGCGACTATCAACATGGATGGCACGGCCATTATGCAGGGCGTTGCCACGGTGTTTATTGCAAATGTATTTGGTGTTGACCTGGCGATCACGGATTTCCTGATGGTGGT
>CAXGUU010000001.1:0-54504 GCA_964012875.1 uncultured bacterium | reverse complement strand
GGCCAATGAACGGGCCCGAGTACCTCGTCGGTCGGCCACACCGCCTCAAGCATCCGCCGGAACTCCGGCAGCGGATCGTCGAACCCGGCGTCCTTGTATCGTTGCACTGAAGACCACGTCGCCAGATACCCCATCACGCCGTCCAGATCCCAACTGACCTCGATAGAAATTTGCGGTGCCTCGATTGGCGCCAGCGGGAACGGGATGGTGGTGTAACGCTCATCGACGAAGCGTCGCTCAGGTGGCCAGTGGGGTCCGATCACATCGTAGTAAAAAGTGCGTATAGCGGCGTCGATTTCCGTGCCGAGCGCCCGGGTCACGTCCAGGAAACTGTAGGTCCAGGCCGCGACCACGCCGCCCGGCCTGACGACACGCTTTGCTTCCCGGAAAAAAGCGTCGAAGTCGAACCAGTGCAGTGCCTGCGCAACCGTCACCATATCGACGCTGTGGTCCGGGAACGGGGTCACTTCCGCCATCGACTGGGCATAGTGAACCCGCGGATGCGCCGGCGCGTGGGCGAGCTGCTTATCACTCTGATCGGTGGCAACGACGCAGGCCACCTTGTCGCTGTAATGGACGCTGGCCTGCCCGCTGCCGGCGGCACAATCCCAGATGATTGCACCATCGGGCAGGAGCGATTCAAAAAAATCGAACAGGGCCTGCGGATAACTCGGTCGAAACTGCTGGTAGGCCTTCGACTGTTTTGAGAAATAGTCCTTGGTGCGTCCGACCATGCCACAAGCGTCCATAGGCGCGCGTTAGTTCGGGGACAGTATATTTAATTCACATCGACACGCCTGCACCGGCCGTCTCGCACTCCGGTCAATCTGCGAATTAAATATACTGTGCGCAAAATGGCCAACACGGAAAACACGTTTTGAAAATCGGCGTCTCTCTCCCGGTTCGGGAAATGGCGGATGATCTGGAATCGATCGTCGCCTTCGCACAACTCGCAGAATCTCTTGGCTTTACCCATCTGCGTATTCCCGACCAGGTCATCCGGCCGGACAGCGGCCACCTGCGCGAGCCGTTGACCTTGCTGTCGTACATAGCCGCTGTGACATCGAAAATTGAGCTGGTGCCGTCGTGCATTATCCTGCCCCTGCGTCAGACCGCACTGGTTGCGAAGCAGACCGCCGAGCTTGATCGATTGAGCGGCGGACGGCTGCGACTCGGCGTCGGCGTCGGTATCAACGAAACGGAGTACCAGGCCATGGGCGCCGACTTCCGAACTCGTGGCCGCAACTGCGACGAGCAGATCCAGGTGCTTAAACGGCTCTGGTGCGAAGCACAGGTCACTTTTATTGGTCGCTTCCACGAATTACAGAACGTCGGCATCAACCCGCTGCCCGTTCAGCGCCCGATTCCGATTTGGATCGGTGCCCGGGCAGAACCCGTACAGTCGGTCATCAATCGCATTGCACAACTTTCCGACGGCTGGTTCGTGCTGGCAACGCCAGAGCAATTCCCTGCGTTATCGGGCGCAATCGCTGAAGCTGCACGCGAGGCCGGACGTGATCCAAGCGAAATTGGTACGGAAGCGGGTGTTGCAGTCGTCGGCCCGCGCGAAGCTGAATGGAAAGATCGTGTGCGCAACTGGCGCGCAACCGGATTGACGCATCTGTGCCTGAGGACGCTGGGCGGTGATCTCGGCAACCAGCAACATCTCGACAAACTCGCTGAAGTCGCCGATCAAATTCCCGAGGATTGAGACCCACATGAGTTCCGCGCTTACCCAACTAATCGAATTGCTCAGTCTGGAACCTGCGGGCGAGGACCGCTGGCGCGGCGTCGGTTCGACCAACGATGGCGCCGAAGGGACTTACGGCGGCCATCTGCTCGGCCAGGCGACGGCTGCCGCACAGCTGACGATTGACGACGGCCGTCCGATCCACTCGATGCACGCTTATTTCCTGCGCGGCGGTGAACCCGGCCAACCTTTCGAATATCAAGTCGAACGCGTCAGGGACGGGCGCAGCTTTTCAGCGCGGCAGGTCAATTGCTTTCAACACGGCAAAGTGATCCTGACTCTGATGGCTTCATTCAACGTGACCGCGACCGGGTCCAGCATCGAACCGGCGCCGCCGGCCGACTTCGCAGACCTGCCGAGGCCAGATGCCCTGCCCGACTATCGCGAACTGATGCAGACCCTCGATCCGCTGCCCTTCGCCGCCGAATGGGCTTTAGCCGAGCGCGGGGTGGAACTGCGGCCCCTGAACGCACCGTGGTGTCCGGCCGGCCCCTCGGCTGATGGAGGCATACGACATTGGATTCGAGCGGCTGGCCTGCCGCGCGATGACGATGCCTTGCAGCGCGCCGTGCTCGCCTACCAAAGCGACGAGTCACTGTCAGATTCGTTGCTGGTGCCGTTCGGCGTGACCTGGGGAACGCCCGGCACGATGTTTGTGAGCCTCGATCACGCCATGTGGTACCACCGCGCCTTCGATTTGAACAACTGGCATTTTGTCGAACAGTGGCCGGGGGTCGCGGAGGAAAGCCGCGGCCTTGCGCATGGTCGCGTGTGGAGCAGCGACGGCAAACTCGTTGCCACATTTTCTCAGGAAGCGCTGATGCGCCTGGAAAGCGACTGAAATGGAACTGGGCCTGACACCGTTCGACTTCGACGAACTCAGCGCTCGATCGCTCACCGAGCAGGCGGCATTCGCTGAAAAGCTTGGTTACCGATCGTTCTGGTTGCCGGAGAATCATTTCAACCCCCAGGCCATCCCGGATCCGCTGACCCAACTCGCCGCTGTTGCAGCAGGTACGGATGCGATGAAGCTGGCGACCACGTCCTACCTCCTGCCGCTGCGCAATCCCCTGCTCGCCGCCGAACAGGTTGCCGTACTCGATCGCCTCTCGCAGGGCCGCGTGCTGCTTGGTGTTGGCCGCGGATATTCGAAAGAGACCCTGCACGCTTTTGACATCAATCCGAAAACCAAGCGTGAATTGTTTGAATGGAGTCTCGAACTCATGTTGAAGGCCTGGTCGGGCGAAGCCGTGTCCCTGCATGAGGACGGCTCGTCGGCGGTACAGGTGGAACCGCGCCCGATACAGCAACCGCACCCGCCGATCTGGGTTGCGGCCTTCGGGCCGAAGGCGTTAGCGCAGGCCGGACGACTCGGCCTGCCCTACCTCGCCTCACCCATTGAGACTTTTGATGACTTGGTTAAAAACTACGGGCGCTACGACGCCGCAGTCAGCGAGGCCGGACACGCGCCGATGAACACGCGGCCATTTATGCGCACCGTGTTTGTCAGTAAGGACAAGGACACGCTGGCCGTCTTGCGTGAGAATTTGCGCACGACCAAGCTGCCCCGCGGCCTTGAGACCTCAAAAGATATCGACGCCTGGACTATCATCGGCGAACCGGCTTACGTTGAAGACAAGCTGGCGCAATACGCTGAGGCCCTGAACCCGACGCACCTGGTGGTCACCCGCCTGCGCGTAGAGGGCGTGAGCCAGGGCGCGCTGCGCGAATCGATTGCAACAGTCCCTTCCCTGCTCGGGGCCTGAACCGACCGGCTCACATGCTTGTGCGCTGCCCATGATCCAATGGCGTAACAGTGAATCCGGATTCGGCTGGGTGGGGCGCATCCTGCACTGGACTGGCGTCGCGCTTGTGATCGCTATCTATATTGGCATAAGCGGCCTCGACGTGCCCCCGAAAGTCTATGAACGCGATGTCGTAATCGCCACCCACAACATTATGGGGTGGTCGTTGCTGGGATTGATTCTGGTCCGACTCACGTGGCGACTGCGGTCCGCCAATCCCGTCCTGGGATGGCGTTTGAGCAAAGGGCATGAGCGCCTGGTCGTCACTGTGCACCGGGCCCTGTATGTCATCGTCATCGCTACTTGTGTAAGCGGCTGGCTGGCAACGGAACAGACTGCGGTTTCATTGCATGATCGACTCGCGATGGGGCTGTTGCTGCTGCTCGCCGCACACGCGACCCTGGCTCTCATCAATATGCTCGTGGCGTCTGTTGACGACCGCTAGATCGTTTTCACGCAGCAGCCGACCCGCGCCACGTCATCTGCTTCCGCGTCCCGCGCGACCAGTTCTTTTTCTCGGAGCACGTCGTACAACTGCTGATCGACCCAGCTGTTGACCACCTTGAATCCGCGCGCCTCATAGGCCTCGGCAGGTTGTCCGCCCATGAAGCCCATTACCGGGCGCGGGCTCGGCGTGAACTTCGCGGCAATGGTTTCAAAACCCGCGGCGTCCGCCCAGTCGAGAAAGAAATCAAGCATCGCGAGCCCGATCCCGCGCCCCTGGTAGTTGGGGTCGCGCGCTTCGGTGTTGTCGACCTGGCCGACGTGGTAGCAGAACACTGAGAGGCTGTTTGGCGGTAAATCAGGAGCGGTTTCACCAAAGTCACCCCAGTAGAGCGGATCCCAGATGCCATCGGGGGATCTGAGGGCTGCGTCATAGCGGCGAAACTGCAGTTGGGCGACGTGCTGCTCGCCGTCAAAGACCAGGATTGCTGTGCTGCCTAATGTTCTGATCCGCTCGCTCACCGCATCAGACTGGCCATGGCACTGCATGGGTACCTGGTCAATGTCGGCCACCGTCATTGGCCGCAACGTCAGTTTGTCATTCGATGTGGTCATTACCGATTTTAAATTTCGCTCGCTTTGCGTTGGGGTCAGCAGAGACTACACTCAATCACATCCGGGCGGGATTGGAAATCGACATGAACCAGCACAGCGGCCGAAGTTTCTGGCTTGACGAAGCACTGGCAGCGGACAGCGCCGCCGGTGTCGAATCAGCGTTACCACTGGCGGGCGACATCGCGGCTGACGTCTGCATCGTCGGTGGCGGCTATACGGGGTTGTGGACGGCGCTGGATATCAAGGCCTTTGAGCCATCGATCAGAGTCGTTCTGATCGAAAAGGACGTGTGCGGCTCGGGCGCGAGTGGCCGCAATGCCGGGTTTCTCTTGTCCTTGTGGGCGAAGTACACCTCGATTCAGAAAGTCTGCGGCGACGACGAAGCCTTACGCATCGCCCAGGCTTCGGATGATTCCGTCAGCGACGTCATGGCCTTTTGCAAATCCCACGAGATTGACGCCGACATCCAGTACGACGGTTGGTTATGGGCGGCGGGAAACCAGGCTCAACTGGGCCTATGGAACGAAACCATCGAAGCCATCGGCAAGCACGGCCTCTGCCCGATCGAACCCTGGCAGGCGGACATTGCGGCAGCACGCAGCGGCACGGCCGCGCATATCGGTGGTGCATTTGAACGTCACTCGGCGCGCGTGCAACCGGCGCTGCTGGCGCGCGGCCTCAGACGGGTAGCGCTGGAGCGCGGCGTCGAGATTTATGAACACACGCCACTGGAAAATCTGGAGCACGGTGCGCCGGCGCTTATCCGGACGCCGCGCGGACGCATCAAGGCTGACCGCGTGGTACTCGCGATGAATGCCTGGGCGTCACGCTGGGCGGAGATCCGCAAGTCGATTGTCGTTGTCACCAGTGACATGGTGGTGACGCCGCCGATACCGGAAGCGTTGGATGCGCTGGGGTACAAAGATGGCCTCACTGTTTCCGACGGCCGCACGCTGGTTGAGTACTACCGCACCACGCGCGACCGCCGACTCGCGTTCGGTAAGGGTGGCATGGCGGGCACGTTTTCCTTTGGCGGTCGCATCGGAAAGGAAGTGGAAGGCGCCTCCGAACACGAAGCCTCGCTGATGCAAGCCATGCACAAAACCTTTCCGACACTCGCCAGCGCCGGCATTCACAAAAGCTGGCGCGGCCCCATCGATCGCTCCAAGGCCGGCATCCCGCGCTTCTGGCGCCTCGACGATCGTGAGAATGTGGTTTACGCGGCCGGATTTTCCGGCAATGGTATCGGCCCCTGCCACCTGGCCGGACGCATCCTCGGCGCAATGGCGTTGGAGAAACAGGACGAATGGTCGGAATGCGGCCTGGTGCGGCCGGCCGAGCGTGACTTCCCACCGGAACCCTTTCGCATGGTCGGATCGAAATTGATTCGCAGTGCACTCGCGGCTAAAGATCGTGCCGACGATGAAGGCCGTGAACCTTCAGGTTACGCCAAATTAGCAATGCGTTTTGCACCGGCCGGGGTGTCGCCGTTCAAGTCCGGCTAATAAATAATTTAGTGCGTGTCGATGGGTACAAGATTTAATCCCTCGACCGCTTTTATCACCCGTCCTTAGCAATCAATCGCCATCTGTATCGCTGTCGGCGCGTCCTGGTCGGATGGCTCGGGCGCACACGTTTAGCGTCGGGCATTCCAGACCGCGCGTGCAATCAAACTCAACCACGGGGCGATGTTGCGCAATTTGAACTCAGGGACCTGAGATAAGACCTGGAGACCCAACGATTCGTCGCCCTCCACCGCCAGTCGACAACCTTCAAAAGCAGACTGGGTGCCCGCGATTCGCCGTGAATCCGCCGCAATCCTGTCAAACACTGCGCGACCGAGAAACTGCCAGTCCTGGGTCACCGGTCCGGCTGCGTATCGAAGACCCGGCAGGTCACCGGCGAATTTTTCGACTTCGCCTGATGTCACCTGAATAATTCCAGTGTCGGCTTCCTCAAATTGTACTCGCCCTGTTAATGGCTTCGAGTACCGCGCCGAACGTCTCGATGGATTTAGTGTCGGTTGGTTCCAGACACACCTGTAAATGCGAGACACCTTCGCGTTCGTATTCGAGTATCGCTTCGGCGATGACCTGGGGCTCGCCCATCAGCGGTTTCAACGGTCCTTGTTCGACCCAGTTGTTAGTTGGGAGTTTGTCCCACCACGGATCGGCCGTGTCATCTGCGACCAGCACTGTGACCGTCCGTTCTAGTGTGGCGGGGTCGCGCCCTTCCTTTTCACAGGCCTCGTCCACCACGGGACGCAGGCGTTTGATGCCCTCGACCTTGTTGTGGGTATCGTCGTAGTAGGCGTTCCACAGATCTGCATACCTGGCCATGCAGGCCATCATGCGCGGCTGCACCGTGCCCATCAGAATCGGGGGGCCCTGCGGCCGCGGGCCACGCGGCAGGAGTTCACATTCACGCGCGACGTGGTACTTACCCTCAAAATCGACGGCACCGTTGCGCAACAAGCCGTGGAGAATCTGAATGGCTTCTTCGAAACGACTGACCTTGTAATCGAATGGGAACCCGAACGCGTCGTATTCGAAGCGGTGGTAACCCGAACCCAAACCCAGGATCAGACGCCCGCCGCTGATTTCTTCGACCGTGTCCGCCATCTTTGCGAGCAAGGCCGGGTTGCGCCAGCCCATTGCGAGCACCAGTGTACCGAGTTCAACCCGGGAAGTGACGGCGGCAATGGCTGAGAGCAGGGACCAGACCTCCCAGTAGCCGCGCGCGGTGTTCTCGCCTTCGAGCTTGTACAGCAGGTGGTCGACCAACCACAGAGAATCGAAGCCCACGTCCTCGGCGACCTGGGCCATTTCCGCGACCTGCCGCCAGCCGCGCACCCCCGGACCGCGCATACCGTCTGCCTGCGGCAGCAATAGTCCAACCTTAAGCGTGCGTAAACCGGCAGCCACAGTCATAAGCCCATCTTCCCTCTGCAAACTAGTTAAAGAATGCTATGCCCTAGCGGGCGGTGCAACCGGCCTGGACTTGAAATTGCGCTTTTTTCGCCGGTTTGACCTAAAAACCATATCAGGCAGAGAATGCCCCCTCAGTCTTTTCAGGGGAGCATCACCATGGCGACTGTCATGCAGGACGAATCCATCAAGGACTTCGATCCCATTACTTTCAGCGTGATTCGTAACCGCTTTGAAGCCATTGGTCAGGAAATGACCCTGGCAATGGAGCAAACGGCCTGGACTTCGGTCATCGCACTGGCGCGTGATTACTCGTGCATGATCTACGATGCACACGAGAGCGGGCCGCGCCAGGTAACCATGGCGGAATGCCTGCCTATTCACTGCAACAGCATTCGCGAATTGCTGGTCGAAATCGTCGGCGTATTCGAAGGTGATATTCACGAAGGCGATGTCTTCATTGCCAACGATCCCTACCGGGGCAACACCCACATACCTGATCTCGTCACTGCCATGCCGGTCTTTGTCGAGGGCAGGCACGTATTCTGGACCGTCGCCCGTGGCCACCAGCTCGATTGCGGCGCCGGCGAAGCGTCAAGCATAGTGCCGGCGGCGCGTTCAATCTTTCAGGAAGGCATTGTCATACCGCCAACCAAACTGGTTGACCGCGGCGTAGAGCGCCACGACATCGTCGCACTCTATCTGGCCAATGTGCGTTACCGCGACGCCCTGCACGGCGACCTGCGCGCGCAGCTCGGCGCATGCGGCGTCGCTCGCAACGGCCTGGTGGAGCTGTGCGAGCAATACGGCCGAGACGAAGTCGTTCGCTACAGCGATGGCCTGATGGAGTACGCTGACCATCGTGCAAGGGAAGAATTCAGCCGTATCCCGGACGGTGTTTACCACGGCGAAACCTGGACCGACACCGACGGCAACGGTGCAACCGATGTGCCGATTCGGGCGACGGTGACAAAAAAGGGCGCAGAGATCCAGGTCCAGTACGATGGCGGGCCACCATCCACCGGTTCATTCAACGCCACGCACGCGGTAAGAATGGCGACCGCCACCATTCCGTTTCTCTACTACATCGATCCCGACATCCCCCACAACCATGGGGTACTTCAACACATTACTGCGGACGCCGAGCCCAATACAATATGCAAGGCCGAATACCCTGCCGCTGTCGGCGGTGCCACTACAAACCCGGCCGATCCCATGCACGATGTCATCAATATCACGATGGCAAATGCAGTGCCTGAGCGTGTTCCCGCCGGCTCATGCCATGCCGGACATATGCCGAACTTCAACGGTATCGACGGCCGCAACGGTAAGGAATGGGGCTGCATGTTGTTTAATGGTATGGGTGGCGGCGGCGCTGCCAAGGATGCCGATGGCTGGCCCATGATCGGGACCATCGCCGGCATGGGCGGTCTGACTTCGGCGTCGACCGAAGAAGTCGAACTGCTCTATCCGCTGCGCATTGATTTCAATGAAATCGAAACCGACTCTATGGGCGCCGGACAATGGGTCGGCGGCGCGGGTACGCGCACGCGTTATCGCCCGATTGCCGGTGACATGGAAGCGGTGGGCTTTGGCGAAGGCTCGCGCAATCCGCCACACGGTGTAAACGGTGGTCGCATGAGTCCGGGCGGAGGGATTTACATCGAACACGAAAATGGAGCACGCACCTATGTGTCCGTCGCCGGCCAGGCGCTAGTGCGCGAAGGCGAATCCTGGACGGCCTATTCGTCCGGCGGCGGTGGTTGGGGCGACCCCCTGAAGCGCGACGCCGAAGAGGTGCGTCAAAGCCTGCGCGACGGCCTGATCAGCGAAGAATCCTGTCGCGATGTTTTTGGCGTGGTACTGAACGATGACTTTGAACGCACGCTCGACGTCGAAGCAACCGCGGCACACCGTGCAGAGCTGCATCGCGATGACCTGCCGATGATCGATCCGGTCAAACCGGCCTCGGGTACCTGGGTCGAGCGCAATATGCGGGATGGCGACCGCTACATTGAGGCGCCGACCATTGCCGAGCATTTCCAGGAGGACAGCAATGGGTAACCGAATCGGGATTGATATCGGCGGCACCTTTACCGACGTTGTTTTACTGCAGGACAACGGGCAGTTCCTGGTTTACAAGGAAGATTCGACACCGGATGAGCCGCTGCGCGCCATTACCCGGGGTCTCGCCGGCATTGCATCTGAGATCGAAACGCCGGTAGAACAACTGCTGGAAACGACGGAATTTCTGGTTCACGGTCAGACCATGGCGACCAATGCGCTGATTCAGCGCAACGGCCCGGTGATTGGATTACTCTGTACCGAAGGCTTTCGCGACGTCATCCACCTCGGCAAAGGCGCCAAGCCGGAGCGCTTCAACGTGCATCTGCAAAAGCCCAAAGATTTTGTTCCGCGCTACCTGCGCCTAGGCATTCCGCAACGCACGGCCGTTGATGGTTCTGAAGTGAAACCGCTGGACGAAGATGCGGTCCGGACGGCCGCGGCTGAATTGAAACAGCACGGCGTCAAGGCCATCGCCGTTGCCTACCTGTGGTCAATCGTCGATGCCAGCCACGAACACCGGACTGCCGAAATCCTGCGCGAAGAACTGCCGGATGTCGACGTCGTCTGTTCGGCAGACATCCTGCCGGAAATTCGCGAATGGGAACGCACCTCCTCAACCATTCTGAGTGCTTATATTGCGCCGATTATCAGCAACTACCTGCGTGCCTTCGAGTCTGCAATGCAGGCTGGCGGCCTGCCACACCGTCCGCTCATCATGCAGGTCAATGGCGGTTGCGCCGGTGTACCTGAATTACTGGCCCGGCCAGTGAACGCGGTCGCTTCAGGCCCCGCAGCAGGCCCTGCCGCGGGCGCACATTACGCCGCCACGACCAAGGCCCCGGACAAACTGATCGTGGTCGACATGGGTGGTACCAGCTTCGATGTGTGCCTGCTGCGCGACGGCGAAGCGGTAATGTCCAGCGACATTCAGGTTGCCAACCAGCCGATTGGCGTCAATGGCGTCGAAGTACTGTCGGTTGGCGCGGGCGGCGGCTCTATCGCCTGGATCGACAGCGGCAACTCATTGCGCGTCGGCCCGCAAAGCGCGGGCTCACAACCCGGGCCCGCCTGCTACGGGCGCGGCGGCGAACAACCAGCGGTGACCGACGCCAATCTCGTCAGCGGACGCATGGCGGCAGGCGCGTTTCTCGGCGGCCGCCGATCGCTGGACACCGAACTGGCAGTAACCGCGATTGAAAACCATGTCGCCAAGCCCCTGGACCTCAGCGTCAAAGCGGCAGCAGCCGGCATCATCACCATCGTCAATTCGAATATGGCAACAGCGATTCGCGCGGTTTCGATTGAACGCGGTATCGATCCACGCGATTACGTCATGGTTGCCGGAGGCGGCGCCGGCGGGCTCCATGCGGCGGAACTCGCACGCATGCTGCGCATCAGTGAAGTGCTGGTACCCAGTTCAGCGGGCGGGCTTTGCGCCTTTGGCATGGCGGTCACCCCGGTGCGCCACGATTATGTGCGCCTGTCTCATTGCCACTCGAATGCCGACGGCGTCGGCAAACAGATCGAGGCAGTGTTCGAAGATTTAATCCAGGAAGGCCAGGCCCAGCTCGAAGGGGACGGTTTCAAAGCCGACGAAATTCGGTTTCTGCGTCACGTTGAGGGGCGTTACCCGGGGCAGGTCCATAATCTGACTGTGCCGCTGCCGGACGGGCCTATCGATGATGCTTTTCTGCGCAAACTTGAAGACGATTTTCACGCAGAGCACGAAAAGCGCTTCACCTACTCGATGCGCGACCAACCCATTGAATGTCTGCACTGGCGCCTCTCAGCGACCGGCAGCCGTGCTGCGCCGAAGGGCCGTATCGCACGCGACTCAAAAGGCGACGTGAAACCCTCGGGGCGCCGGCCCGCCTACATGGCGGCGGTCGATGATGAGTGCATGACGGATATCTACCAGGGCACGGAACTTGCGGTGGGTGATCGCATTGTGGGTCCGGCCATCGTTGAATTCCCGACGACGACTGTGGTTGTAAACCCCGAAGACGTGCTTGTTGTTCAGGCTGACGGCAGCTCGCTGATTAATATCGCGTTGTGATATCTCTTAATCGGTTTAAACCCAGCGATACCGCGGCGGACATCGTCCTGGCCCTGGAACGTGACGGCTACGTCATCATCGAAAACCTGGCAGCACCAGACCTGATCGCCAGGGTCACCCGCGAGCTGCAACCGCACATTGATGCGCGCGAGCCCGGGTTCGAAAGCATGATGGGCGTGCTGACCCGGCGCTTCGGCCGTTTGCTGATGCGCTCAACTGCAGTGCAGGCGCTGCTGACCGAACCCTTGGTACTGTCAGTCGCTGATTTGCTGTTGCTGCCCTACTGCGCGCGCTACCAGGTCAACTACACCGGCGTCATGTATATCGAGCCGGGCGAAACCGCCCAGGCCCTGCATCGTGATGCGGGTTTTTATCCGATTCAGAATCCGGCGCCGCCGATGTTACTCGCCAGCATGTGGGCTCTAACGGATTTCACTGCTGAGAACGGGGCGACACGCCTGGTTCCCGGCTCGCGGCACTGGACCGACGAACGCGCGCCCACGGCCGAAGAAATTGTCGTCGCTGAAATGCCGGCAGGTTCAGTACTGCTGTATGTCGGCAGCACGTTTCATGGCGGCGGCGAGAATCGCGCCGACAGCGCGCGCTACGGCCTAGCCCTACACTACTCGCTCGGTTGGCTGCGGCAGGAAGAAAACCAATACCTCGCCGTACCCCTAGAAGAAGCCCGCAAACTCCCGAAAAAAGTTCAGGAATTGATGGGCTACGCATTGGGAACGGCGGCCCTGGGCTTCGTTGACCATCAGGATCCCAATGAATTTCTGAACGGCACGGCCGGCGACAGCGCCGGCGATATTTACGGCGGTTTGCGCGAACGCGATGCCCAATTGCAGCGGCTGCGCATCGCCGACGCCGACGCGGTCGGACGACCGTACTACGACATCCCGTTGCCGGACGACAAGTTGTCGGGTTGATTCGGCGGCTCAGTCGAGTACGGCAAAACCGGTAATTTCGACCATCTGCCCCGGGACAAAGAGTCCTTTAATCTCAACCCAGGTGCTGGTTGGCGGGTGATCGGCGAAGACATCGACAAAAATGTCGGCAGTCTTGTGTAGTTCGTTCATGTCGGTGCCGTAGACCGTGTGAGCAACCCAACGTTCAAGGCTCACGTCCTCCGCGGCCAGACAAGCCTGCAGGACCTCGGGGCAGAAACTGACCTGCGCCCTGATATCGCCGGCGCCGACCAGCTCGACGTTGTCATTGGGCCCGCGCAATGGCGCGATGCCGGACAGATACAGATGACTGCTCGTCCTGATGGATTGTGTAAAGGCGCAGGCTTCGAAAACATCATCGGCAAGGTAGCCGACGTCAGGATTGCTGCGTTGAATCATGAGTCCCTCTCCCTGGGGACTGTAGCTCCTGTTTATTCTTTCTGAGGCAGTGTGTCCGTAATCGGGTACCAGGTCGATTTCGATCCGACGTAGATGTGATCGTCGGCACTTCGGCTCGGATCGTCATCAAGCGAGCCAAAAGGCACCATGGCGACATCGATCGAATCCAGGAACTGCGGCATTGCCGATCCACATCGCCGGCAGAACGCCTGTGAGAAAAATTTCGCGTCTGCGAGGTGGTGGGTCCGAATCTGCTCACGCCCGCGCGTAAACCGAAGATTTTTCAGTGCCGTGAATCCATTGGTGGCGTGCGCGGCTGCGCAGGCCTTGCGGCAACGGGAGCAATGGCAGTTATGCACGCTCGAGAATTCTCCGGCCACTTCGTAGGCAACATCGCCGCACAGGCAGCTTCCATGAATCAAGGATTTTTCTCCAACATGTGCTGGCAGTGTAAGGTGTTAAATCAGGGGCGTGCCAACGTCTCGACCTCAACTTCCATGGGATTCGCCTGAAAATCGGTTTCGCATGACAACAAAACTCACCATCTTCGCCGATGTTCAAAACATCTACTACACCACGCGAGAGGCTTACGGGCGTCAGTTCGACTATCGCCGGCTGTGGCAGACGGCTTCGGTTTCAGGGGACGTCATGACGGCCTATGCCTATGCCACCGACCGCGGCGACGAGAGCCAGCAGAAATTCCAACACGCGCTGCGGCAAATAGGGTTTACCGTCAGGTTAAAACCCTACATCCGGCGCGCTGACGGCTCAGCCAAGGGCGACTGGGATGTCGGTATCACCATCGACGTGCTGGAAACGGCCAGCGAAGTAGACAGGATCATGCTGTTGTCAGGAGATGGCGACTTCGAGGTGCTGGTGGAAAAGATCAAGCGCGACCATGGCGTTCATGTCACGATTTGCGGCGTTCCCGCATTGACCGCGCAATCGTTGATCGACGCTGCCGACGAGTTCATGCCCATCGATGAACAAAGTGGCTTACTCAAGGGCCGCTGACCAACATCCCTGGATCGCCAACCGTTTACTGCCCGGCGAGTTCAGTACGCATATGCTTAGACGCATACCAGTAATGCACAGCGCTCCAGATATTGAAAAGAAATGTCAGCACGATAGCGTAACGCAACGAATCGGTGCCATAGCCTGGAATCAACGCGTCGCTGATTGCGCCCACCATGGTCGGCCCGAAACCGAGCCCAATCAGGTTGACGATAAAAAACAACACTGCCGATGCCATTGCACGCATCCGCGGCTGCACCAGTGCATGCGTTGTCGCCAGCGTGGGGCCAAGATAGATGTAGGCAAAGGTCAGCGGGATCACATACATCGCAAGCGAGAAATAAAAGTCGCGACTCAGAATCGCAACCGCGGCGAACGGCACCGTCAGAACATTCGCGATAGCGGGGATCCACATCGCCCAGCGCGCATCGCGCGGACTCATGCGATCACTCAGGTAACCACCCATAAAATTGCCCACCATGCCACCGAGGCCAATGATGAAGCCGAGCGGCAGCGCCACGCGGCTGATGTCATCAACAGGTATGGCGAAACTGCGTACGTAGTGAGAGACCAGAAAAGCCGCCACGCCATAACCGACAAAGGCGTGCATAGCAGCTGCAAGTGACAGGTGTACGAACGTCTTGCTGGCAAAGAGTTGCTTGATGACACTCAGCATGGACGGCGGATGGCGATCGCCGTCAGGCCCGTCGAACTGCCCGCGCGGCGGCTCCCCGACGGTGAACCGAACCAACAATGCCAGCAACACGCCGGGAATCCCGAGCGCGATAAACACGATACGCCAGCCAAAGTTGTCACTGACCCAGGCGCCAAACACGTAGGCCACAAATACGCCAAAAGTGATGCCGCTCGAATACACTGCGAGCGGTAAGGCCCGGCGCCCCGGCGGAAATAGATCGGAAATGATTGAATGCGACGGAGGGCTACCCCCTGCCTCACCAATGCCGACACCGATACGAGCGACGAGCAGGTGCACAAAATTCTGGGCTACACCGCACAGAGCGGTCATGACACTCCACGTGCCGACCGCCAGCGCGACAACGTTGCGGCGCACGCCAACATCGGCCCAGCGCGCCAGCGGAATACCCATGGCGACGTAAAACAGGGCGAAGGTCAGGCCTTGGAGCAGCCCGAGCTGGGTGTCAGACAAGCCCAGTTCGACTCGCATCGGCTCCTGCAGAACGGAGATGATCTGGCGATCGATAAAGTTAAATATGTAGACCAGCGTGAGTACGCCAACAATGTACCAACGCCGGATGGCCGTGGTTGTCGGGGCAGATTGATTCGGCGTACCGGCCATAGGGAAAGTATTTAGTGTGCAACGGGGTGTTTGGGAAACGCCATGGTAAGCGAAACGACCCCGCTTAACTCATAGCGCGCACAAGATGTCCGTGCGAAAGATGTACTTAGTACCGTGGGTGATGGTTTCCGAGCTGTGCAGGCAGTGAAGCGGATGCAATCCGTGCGGAAAACAGATGGCCGCACCTATGGGCGTCCCGACCTGAACAATATTCGCCCGGTTCGGATCACGTGCTGGCTGTTGTGGCTGATCGCGGTCGACAAAGAATTCTGTGCGGCCGCCTTCAAAACCATCACTGAGAAACAAAACGAACGACAACTGGCTGTAACGATCACCATAGGCATCAGTAATGAGCTGGTCGTCGATAACGGCACTGCCGGGCCAAGCACCGTCAGTATGCGGTTTGAAGTAATCACCGACACTGTAGCGATAAAAACGAAAACGCGCATTCAGCCCGACCGCCGGCTTACCAAAATGCTGGTGCTCCAGATCAGCCAGCAGTGGTTCGCAACGCAGCCACAACTGGTCGACGGTTTGCTGGTCGGCAACCCAGGTGACGTTATCGTTGTGCCGAACCGAGCGCGGCAACGAAACCGCGGCGTCGGGGAGATAGCCGAGGCCTTCTGTCAGTTTGACAATGCTTTCGCACTCTTCGCGCGAAAGGACGTTCAGCAAATGAAACGCCCCTGGCACTGAAGTTATCGGCCTCAGCACGACCGACCCGTCAGCTCGCCCGGCCAGGTGTGCGGGATCCGTTTCACGGTTGGCCCAGGTCGGTAAGGCCGGATGTTCGGCGCCCGGCTCGCGAGCCACGATGAAAAAGCCCGTCGGCATATCGCCTTCGTTGGTCGTGGTTGAACTCATTGCTCGCTGATGCCGGGCACCCGACGCGGCTTAGCTGTCGGCGGGCGTAACTTCACACAGGTACGACTTGTTCGCGGTGCAACCGCCGACCGGGTCGGCGTGTTCATTACTTATCATGCGATTGTAGTTCGCACCTTCGTCACTTTCGGCATCGTAGCCCGGCACCGAAAGTCCATCACACGGTTGCCACCAACCGGCTGTCGCGCGCACGACCCTGCGATCCATCGCCGGTGCAAAACGCGCGACCATGCGAGCGCCCGCATGCGGTGTCCGGACGTTGACCCAATCCCCTTCATTGATACCCCGTGCTTCGGCAGTTTCAGGATGCATCTCGATGCGCGGCTCGCGTTCATGGCGACGCAGGCGTGCAACGTGCCGGTACTGGCTATGAATGAAATGCGGTGTCTTCGTATCGGTCAGGACCAGGGGAAAATCCTTCGCCAGATCCGGCCGCGAATAGGGGCCAACTGCGGGCTCGAGGTAGCGTGGCAGCGGGTCGTAGCCATTGGCGTGAAGCGTCTCGGAATACAACTCTACGCGTTTGCTGGGCGTTCCGAATCCCACAGGATGTCCGTCCATTTCTTCGGTGTATTTGCGGTAGCGCGATTCCAACCCCAGATTGATACCTGCAGGCGCTGCGCGCAGTTGCTCGAGATCTATACCACTGGGTTCCAGCACCTGCCGTCTGGCAGCATCTAAGTCGCCATCCCAGAATGCATCGCCATACCCCAGCCGCTTGCCAAGTTCCATCGCAATCCAGGCATCAGACTGACTTTCGCCTAAGGGCTCAATTACCTTCTGGCGCAACTGCACGTGCGAGGTGGCGGCCTGGTCGGCATAAAAATCCGTCTTCATGGCCTCGCGTTCCCACGGCGTGTTGACCGGCAAAAAAATATCCGCGTTTTGAGCGGTTGGCGTCATGAACAAGTCGGCGTGCACCATGAAATCGAGCGCCTCCAGCGCCCGTTTGCCACGTTCACCATCAGCGTGTGACACCAACATATTCAGACCGAAGCTGACTAATGCGTTGATGCCGTAGGGTTTTCTCTCAAGCACGGCTTTGTAGAATCCGTCGATTGTTATCCAACCAAAAATCGACTCAGGACCAAGCGGTCGCTCTTCCAGCCCGACCGGTTTTGCCGTCATCCCGGCCGGCATCAATTCCTGCCCCCAGATGGTGTTCGCCGGAACGGGGTTGAGTATTACATTGCCACCGGGCGCATCGAAACAGCCGGTCAAAGCATACAAGCAAGCGATCGCTCGGCCCGTCTGACTGGTATTCGAATGCATTTCGAGACCCGCCCAGGCGTGGCAGGACACCGCCTGACTGCTTCCGATCAAGCGTGCGGTTTCACGAATCTGTGGGGCCTCGATCCAAGCGATTTCCGCCGCACGCTCCGGGGCATACTCAGCGCACAGGTTTGCATAGGCGTCAAAAGCAGGGCGACAGGTCACTGCGCCCGTCAGCGTATCAACGGTCACCGCGCCACGAAGCTGCAACGCCTGCGGTTCAACATTGTCGACATAGGCCCCGGCGGCAACATCGTACAGAACGGCAGCGTTCGCAGCGGTATGCCAGGCAACTCGCGCGGATTCGTCACCGCCTTCGTATAAATCGGCGGCAGTCAGCATCGCATCTGTGTCATCGCGGATGAGAAACGGGCCATTACTCCAGGTTGAAACAAAGTCTCGATCGAACAGCTCTTCCTCGATCATCACATGCGCTAGCGACAAGGCCAGCGCACCGTCGCTGCCAGGGCGTACTCGCAACCATTGATCAGCCTTGGCCGCGAACCCGACACGTACCGGGTCCATGACGATCAGTTTCACCCCGCGCCTGAGCGCTTGGGTCACACGCCGGGCGAAGGCGAGCCAGGTAGAACTGGGGTTGTGTCCCCAGAGAATGATGCAGTCGCCGTTTTCAACTTCGCTGATGGGCATCGGCGTACCGAAGGTGTGCGGATAAACGAAGTCTTTTGAGAAATCGCAGAGTTCGATCGATGCGATCTCGTTCGGGCTACCGACAGCATGGCGTAGACGTTCGACGAACGGCGCGCTGTCCTGCATGGCAGTGCCGGCGCTGGTTGTTAGGCTGAACGCGACCGATTCGCTACCGCTTGCTTCCACAATGCGTCTGATTTCGGCTGCTGCCGTATCCAGCGCCTCATCCCAGCTGATGCGTTGCCAGCCCGGATCAGGATCACCCTTCGGGCGCGTGCGCTTCATCGGATAGAGCTGACGCGCCTCGCTGTAAACATAGTCCCGCGCAGCCAATCCCTTACCGCATAAGGCTTCGCCGGTCGGGTGGCCAGGATCGGGTTCGACGGCAATCAGCTTGCCGTCTTCAACAACCGATATGCACCCGCAACTCGACCAGCACAGCGCGCAGTAGCCATGCTGGCGCGTCTGCCCGGAAGCAGTCATCGCAATCAGGCTGCTTTGTGTGACAGTTCCTCGCTGTCCGGGTCATGGATATAGAAAATTTTCCTGACCGTCTTGCTTACCGTCCACACGGCAACTTCGTTTTTGCGCATGTAGAACGTATCCCCGGCGCGATACTCATGGGTCTTACCGTCTTCATCGACCAGGCTGATTTCACCTTCAAGTAAAGTGCAGATTTCGTCACCCGGATAGGTGTATTCGAATTTGCCGGGGGTGCATTCCCACACGCCGGTCATGGTGCGCATGCCGAAACCACCGACATCGAAGCGGCCGGAATGTACCGGGCTGCCATCGAGGACTTTGACAAAGGGCAGTTCTTCCATCGGCGGCCACGGCGTCAGGCCACCGGCATCTTTAAGCGTGGTGTAGTCGAGCATGCTACCGTCTCCTTATAATTCGCGCTGCCGCGCATTCGCCACTCATCCAGGCGTTCGCAAAACGACAGGGGCCAACGAACATATCATGGCGAATCAGCACGTACTATCCGAGATTCCGGGCAACGTCTGGAAAATTGAGGTCGCGGTCGGCGATCAGGTCGAGGATGGCATGACGGTGGTCATACTCGAATCAATGAAAATGGAAGTACCCATTCAAAGTACGCTCGCCGGTACGGTCAGCGAAATACTGGTCAAAGAAGGCGATTTCGTCGGCGAAGGTCAGGCCGTTGTTGCACTGACCACCTGACCAAGCTAGAAATTCGTCGGCCAGCTGGCGATCTTACGCTCGCTCCGGCCCATTTCGCCGTCGGGCCCGCGTGCCCGCTCCAGCGCGCGGCAGAGTTCAGTCCGCGTATCGGCGGGGTCGATAATGTCGTGGATGATATTCAGACCCGCCGCCTCCCAGGGCCCGTTGATTTCTTTCATGTCGGCCAGCAGGCGGTCACGCTCAGCCTCTCGATCTTCGGCCTTATCCAGATCGCGCCCATAGACGACGTTGACGGCAACGTCCGGCGCCATGAAGGAAACGTCGGCCGTCGGCCACGCCAGCAGGCAGTCCGCGCCCATGTTGCCGCCCAGCATATTGCAGTGCGCCATGCCGTAGGACTTGCGCACAATGACGGCGACCTTGGGCACCGTTGCATGATGCAGGGCGTCGATGAACTGCATGATGCGTAGTGGCATCTTGTGTTCTTCCGCCGCTTTGCTCACGAAAAAGCCAGGGGTATCGTGCAGGAACACCAGGGGAATGTGGAATGAATCGCAGAGGGCGATAAACGAAGTCGCTTTTTCGCATGCGCCCCACCCCATGGCACCGGCATTGAACATGGGGTTGTTGGCAAGCAAGCCGACGACCCGCCCGTCGAGCCGTGCGAAAGCAGTAATCAGTGCACGATCGTAGAAAGGTTTCAGCTCCAGCACACTGTCGGCATCGGCAATCAGTTTCAACACCCGTCGCATGTCATAGCCCTTGCGCGGTGATGCCGGCAACATGTCGTAGATTTCATCCAGACGTCGTTCCGGCGAATCGTCAGACGGCACAACTGGTGGCAGATGATTGGCGTTTGAAGGCAGGTAAGACAGTACCTTGCGAACGAGTTGCAGGCATTGTTCGTCGTCGTCGGCAAACAGGTCGACCTGTCCCGTAACTTTAGCGTGCAGCTCCCAGCCACCGAGATCCTGCGGTTCGACTTCCTCACCCGTCGCCGCCGCCAGTACCGGCGAACCGGTGACCGCCATGACCGAGCCTTTAACCTGAATCACGATGTCTGCAATCGCGGCATAAAAGGTAGGGCCGCCGTGGCAGTCACCCATGATGGTAGCAACGTAAGGTACAAAGCGGTCGCGGGTCGGCTGATCTATCGGCAGAACAATATGCATCATGCCGACCGCACCCATAATGTCCGGGATGCGACCGCCGCCCGCCTCGCCGAGGTTGATACAGGGAAAGCCCTTGCGAATGGCGTACTCGAGTGCGTGGTGCCCCTTGTCACTGCCGACGCGACCGTAAGCCCCCGCCTTGATGGTGGCGTCGTCTGCAGCGACAAAAACGGCCCGGTCATCGATTCGCCCGAAGCCCGTAATCTTGCCGTCGGCGGGCGTCCTCGCCCGGTCTTCGTGACGATCACTGACTGCCAGCAGCCCCTGCTCCCGAAAGCTGTTGTCATCCAGCAGACAATCGATGCGCTCACGTGCATTTAACTGGCCGGCATCACGTTTGCGGCTCAGCCGCGCCTCGCCGCCCATCGCCAGAGCGCGGGTTTTCGCATCCTGGAGGCGAGCGAGATCGAAACCGTCGTCCTTACCGGAAGTTCGCGAATCGTCGGACATCGTGACAGACCTGAAAATTAGAAGCCGATGATTCTACTTGACCGGGTGTCGGCAAACTCAGGTGACGCTGACCGCGGCTTTTGGCTTAGTAGTCTATGGAAAAGGTCCCCGCAAAAAGCCGCGCTGCCGTGTCACCACTGCGCGAAAACAACTACTGCGGCAAGACTTTAGTCATAGTCGCCTGCATTACGCCATTGACTTCCCTGAGTGACGGACGCTCGGACAACATCGCGAAATAGTCACTCAAGGCGCTGTCTTCCGCGATGAAGTCCCAGTCATAGATCTTGCGGGTGTGAAGGTTGGTGAACTGCAACTGAAAGAAGGTCGCGATGTCGGCGAAACCAAAATCACTGCCGGCAACGTACGGTGAGAACCGGGCGAGCTGTTTGAATGCTCGCAGGCCGTTTTCGAGCGCCGGTCTCACTTCATCGAAAGCCGTCTGGTCAACGTCTGCGCCGAAGTACACCGTCGAAATATGGCGCCGTGCAGCGGCATCACAGTAGAGCTCGACGACGCGAATAATCTCCTTGGCTTTCGCGCGCTCCCAGGGAACCTGAGGATACATGGGCGGGTTGGGGCAGGTGTCCTCGAGATAGTCGAAGATCACATTCACTTCGCTCAAAGGTTTGCCGTCAACTTCGATCCAGGGCACCTTGCCCATGGGGCTCGCCGCCAGGATCTTTTCATCCTGCCCCGGAAACTGATCGATTTCGTCAAACTCGACGCCCTTTTCGATCAGCGCCAGTTTCGCGGTGTTGTGATAGTTACTGATTGTCGTGCCGTAGATCTTGATCATCGTCCTTTACCTGCTGATGAAATTAAGGTTTGCATTAAAGCTCGGCCAGTATTTCGCCGTGTCCGAGCACGGCGTCAAAACGGCCCGACACGCAGGCCACCATTTCAAGGACCGGCAGTTTGCACCAGGGATCAATCGCGGACGGTACGTCGTAGGAAACAGTACCCGGTCCACTCCAGATATGCGGGATGCCGTTGCTGCCGATATGCGGCTTGAGTGCGAGCGAACTGCCGATCAACTGCGCCAAAGCCGGACGCGTTGCATCGGTCGCGCACGGAATCATCTTCAGTGAGATGCTCGGTGTCAGGGCGAAATCCTCGACCGCGACAGGCGTGACGTTGCGCATGGTGGCTGTGATCAAACGATTTCCTTTCGGCCGCTCGACCAGCCCCATCATGACCTCACTTTCGTGTTTGATTTCCATATGCGCCAGCTTCTTGGCGAAGCCCCATATTTCGCGGCCCCCGATTAAGGGCGCCTCGTTGTCTGTGAAAAGCGCCGGATAGTAGCTATAGACCTTGCCGTTCATGCGCGACCGAATGGCCATCATCGCCTCGTAGTAAGGCCCGAATGTGGACCACCCGTAATAAGCGAGAATAATGGTCACGAGCGCCGGCTCATCGAGTTCCAGCGCCTCAGGCAACCAGGCCACGGCGGCGGCTTCATCAGTGCGATAGGTCAGAAACATCATATCCATATCGCGGTAATAGAACGGCGGTTTCTGTATGGCCTCTCCGGTGACCGGCATCGATGCCCCGAAATCTTCGACCTTGAGTTTGCCTTGCTGCCCCATGATGTCCCCTTGGCGGCGCCACCCCGACGCGTTGATTGTTAAGCATATCGCAGCTTGGCCGGACGCTGGATATACTGGCCTGTCTACAAAGAACACTTCATTCGAGACAGGACTCTGTAATGCACGATCTGGTTATTCGCAACGCCCAAGTTGTCGACGGCTCTGGCGGCGACCGCTTCAACGGCGATGTCGCCATTGATGGCGATACCATCGCCGCCGTCGGGGGCAAACTCGGGCCGGCCAGACGCGAGATCAACGCGAACGGTTTGTTACTCGCCCCAGGCTGGGTCGACGTGCACACCCATTACGACGGCCAGGCTACCTGGGATCCCTACCTCACGCCCTCGTCCTGGCATGGTGTAACAACTGCCGTAATGGGCAATTGTGGCGTTGGCTTCGCACCAGCCAATCCGGCCAAACATGACTGGCTCATCGGCCTCATGGAAGGCGTTGAAGATATTCCCGGCACGGCCCTGGCCGAAGGCATTAAATGGGACTGGGAAACCTTTCCCGAATACCTCGATGCCCTGAACCGCTCAACCCGCGCGATGGATCTTGCGGCGCAGGTCCCACACGGGGCCGTGCGCGCCTATGTCATGGGCGAGCGCGGCGCGACCGATGTCGAAGCGAACGAAGATGAGCGTAAGGCAATGGCCGAGATTGTCGCCGAGGCGGTTCGCGCGGGCGCGGTCGGTTTCACGACCTCGCGCACGATCCTGCACCGTTCAATAGACGGCGAAGTTGTTCCCGGCACCGACGCCGATGCGATCGAACTGACCACCATCGCTAATGCCATGGGCAAAGCCGGGAGCGCAGTGTTTGAAGTCGCGTCTGACCTTGCCCCCGAAACAGACGAGCTGCTGTGGATGGACGACATTATCGACAACAGCGGCTGCAAGGTAACCTATGCCTGCGTGCAGAACGATGAAGACCCGTCGCAGTGGGAGCGGCTGCTGGACTATGCCGCTAGACGCCACCACGGCATGTATCCGCAGGTGGCGATTCGACCGCCCGGGTGCCTGATGTGTTTGGAAGGGACACACCCGTTCACCGGCCGGACCGCTTATCAGAGCATTGCGCATTTACCCCTGGCTGAACGCGTCGCGATGATGCGCAAGCCCGAGGTAAGGGCAAAAATTCTCCAAGGGCCTGACTCACGGCCCGCACGACTGCTGCGTCTGTTGTTCATGGAAGGCAAGGCCATGAATACAACGATCGCTGACTATGATCGTATTTTTCGACTCGGCGAACCGCCGGAGTATGAACCGGGGGCGGATTTGAGCGTCGACGCGATCGCCCGGCGCGAAGGCAAGTCCGCGGAAGAAGCCGCCTACGACCTGCTGCTCGAAAGCGAGGGCAAAGCCTTCCTGTATTCACCGCTGTTTAATTACAACGCGGGTAACTACGACGTTGCCCGGGAAATGATGCTGCACCCCAATACCGTGCTCGGGATCAGTGATGGTGGCGCGCACTGCGGCATGATCTGCGACGCCAGTGCACCGACTTACTTACTCTCGCATTTTGTGCGCGATCGTGCGCGTGGCGAGCGAATCGGACTGGAGCAGGCGATCAAAATGCAGACACGGGATACGGCCGCACTTTACGGTTTCCTGGACCGCGGGTTGATAGAACCAGGCATGCGGGCAGACATTAACCTCATTGACTTCGACAATCTCTCGCTGCCATTGCCGGAAATGGTTTATGACCTGCCCGCGTCCGGTCAGCGACTGATTCAGCGGGCGTCCGGCTATCACACGACCATCCTGCGGGGCGACGTGACTTTCGAAGACGGCGAAGCCACCGGCGCGTTGCCGGGTCGTTTAATTCGTGGTCCGCAAACGCCCGCCTAGCGCGAGACCAAACAGCGCAAGCAAGGCTACGCTCGTAAGCGACCCGAGTCGGTGCCCTAATTCCGTGCTTTAGCGCCAGCCCGCTTCGCCGCGTTGCGTAACAACTTGCGCGCCTTCTCGACCTCACCGTTTTTCAGTGCCTGAACGGCAGCATCAAAAGTTTGCGGCAACTTCCGATCTTTGGAACGTGCCATTTCAAGGTAACGCCTGGCGACGAGGTCGATTCCCTCGCGCGCCGACTGATTGTCCGGGTCGAGCGCCAGTACCGCTGTGTATTTTTCGACCGCATTGTTCACGGGGGGACGGGTCAGGCGCTGCTCGGCAATATCGTTTCCGGCTTCGTCCAACAAGCGCGCTATGCGGTTTTCCGGGATTTCCGTCGAAATATCCGTTGCTGGCCGTGCCTCGACAGCAGCGTCACGGCGATCAAGATCTCCCCCATCCCGTGATGCGTCGCGCCGAGTGTCATCAGCGATACTCACATCCGTGCCGACCGCCGGCCCTTGGTTGCGACCCGGTTCATCTCTTCCGAACAGTACGAACAGTGCGAAAACAATCAGGAGAATGACGTGGCGCTTCTTTTTGTACCAGGCCTTTTTTGGTTCCGCATCGGCTGCGGCTAGGATCGTTTCCGCTTCGGCCATCATCGTTGGCGCTTCACTGGGCTCTGCGGCTACAGCATCGACGCCGTGCTGGAAAATCTCCCGCCAGTCTTGCGCGGACTGTGGGCGCGCTTCGGGCTGAAACTGCATCGCGGCATTCACCGCAGCCAGGAAATTCGCGCTCACCATGACATTGTCCAATGATTCCAGGTGTACGAGGGTGTCGGACTGGCCGCTCAACAAAGCACGCGATCGATCGACAGCCGGCATGGGCGCAACGCCGGATACCGCCCGATAGGCCGTCGCATCCCGTGCATAAATATCTGTCCATGGCCCCTGCCTGGCACCGTCGCTGAAATATTGTTCGAACGGCGCATAACCGGGCGAGACGATCGCTGTCAGGCTCTGGCTGTGCTCACCAAGCGACTGGTGCGCGGCGCCGAAATCAATCAACAGCGCGCCGCCACGCTCACGCAGGAACAGGTTCCCCGGATTGATGTCGCGATGAATAAAGCCGGCCTCATGGACCTGGGACAAACCATCCATCACGTCATCAAGGAGCGCGACAACTCGCTCTTCAGGTAAGCGCGGTTCACGCTTCAGCAGATCGCTCAGCGTTTCTCCGTTTTCATAGCGCATTACAAGATAGGCAGTCCCCGAATGCTCAAAGACTGACTGCACGCGCATAATACCCGGGTGATCAAACTTTGCGAGCGTACGCCCCTCTTCCACAAAGCGCTCGAGACCCCCACTGGAACTCACCGGCGACATCGGCCGATGCCGCGACCACTGCACTGTCCGGCCCGCGTACGGCAAAGGCCGAGGGAAAATATTCCTTCAGCGCGACCTGTTGCTGCAGGTTTTTATCGTCCGCCAGGTAGGTGATGCCAAAGCCCCCCTGGCCCAGCACGCGCTTGATCCGATATCACAGGATCTGCGCGCCCTCCGGCAGGGCACGCAGGTTGGCGGTCATCGTCATACCTTAAACCGCGCTTCCAGCAGCGCGCGGCGCAATCGAAATCAGGGCTTGATGTTCTGGTTCAGTCGGAAAAAATTATCCGGGTCGTATTTACGCTTCAGTGCCACCAGACGCTCATAGTTGGGGCCGAATGCACTTTGCAGCTCGTCGGTCATCTGGTCACTACCCATCAGGTTGGCGTAAATGCGCCCGTTGTTAAACGGCGCAAGCGCATCATAGGTTTCGCGCACCCAGCTCATATTCTTGTGGTCGTCGCTGCTCTCGACCCATTGCCCGACGATGCCGACGTCATACTGTGCGGCGCGGTGCGCGAACGCAGTTTCAGTTTCGCCAATCTCGCTTGACGGACCGCCGTAGTAGTACTCGATCATCAATGCCGACAAGGGTGACGGATTGAGATTGGCACGTTCAACGACAATGTCGATGGCATCGTCGGTCAATTCGTCCACGAAGGCCGATTTCCAGTAGTTACGATTTCCATACGGGAAGCCGGCGTCAAACATCGTCTGCATGTCGATACGCGGCATTTCCTGCAGCATGTCGGCGACCGGATTGCCGAAACTCCTGAGCGGCGCGAGGACCGACTCGGCCTGCGCCAGATCGCCGCTGTAACACGCAATGACTGCTGTCACCGGCATGCCATCGGGCGTACACAGGCATGCGCAATAAGCGGTCAGATCGAGTGGTGCCTGCTTGGTGAAATCGCGGTAGAAACGATAGACCTCGGCGGCGTCGTCGCGCGGGAAGAGGATCATGCCGCCGACCACCGTAGTCAGCGGATAGGCCTTGAACTCGAACGTGGTAACCACGCCAAAATTGCCCCCGCCACCACGCAGTCCCCAGAACAAATCGTCGTTCTCGCTGGCACTTGCCGTGACAATACGACCGTCAGCGGTAACCACTTCCGCCGACACCAGGTTGTCGCAGGTCATACCGTGCTTGCGCACCAGCCAGCCGACGCCACCACCCAGTGTCAGTCCACCGACGCCCGTTTCAGAAACGATACCAGCGGGTACGGCCAGGCCCTCGGCGTACGTCGCACGATCCAGATCGCCCAGCGTCGCACCACCACCCACTTTGACCCGTGCCGCCGCCTTATCAATTTGCACCTCTTTCATCAGCGACAAATCGATCATCAGACCGTCGTCGCAGATGGCATTCCCCGCGACATTGTGGCCACCGCCACGAACCGAGACCAGAAGGCCATTGTCGCGCGCGAAGCGAACAGCTGCCCGAACATCGGTTGCGTTCCGGCAACGCGCAATCAGTGCAGGACGCTTGTCGATCATCGCGTTCCAGATCGTTCGCGCCTCGTCATAACCGGCATCGCCAGCGCGTAATACGTCGCCTTCAATCGAAAATCCCAGTTGGTCGACCGCAGCACTGTTCATATGCATCTCCTCTTGAAAAGGTTATGGCGGCAGCTCTGCTGCCCTGCTCGTTGTTCCATGACAGCGATTCTAACGCTCCACCCGCATCGATACCGCTTGCGTACTCTCGCCGAAAGTCGGCAGCCAGCAGGAGTGCCGCCCGAAGCCACCGACGACCATAACCAGTAAGTCTTCGGGGCGCCGAATAATAGGAATGGCGCTGGCATCAGCGAAATCATCGTTGAACATTTTTGCCATACCGCCTTCAAGCCAGTGCTTGCGCTCGATACGCACTTCGTCGAATACGAACTGTTGCAGCCGGCGCCGATCGTAGCCACCAGCTGCGATAATGGCAGCATGCTCGGGGCCCAGCGCCAGGGTCGGATTGCCATACAGGTAGGCATTATTTGACCCCATGTCGTTCATCGCGCCGCGTAGTGTGGCAAGAATCCCGGCGGCCTTGTCGCTGACGTGATCGTTCAGATTGTGCGGGCCTTCGGCGGCGGTTACGGTGACGACTGACTCGTCGGCGTCAAAACCGCGACTCACGTGCAGCGGTTCAAACGGGCTTTCGGCCTCGTTCTCAGCGACGCAACAGGCGTACTTGGCTGGCTGCCCCTGGGTCGAGCGGTCGAGTATCCCGGGCCTGGCGCCACCGACGTTCATGAGGATCAAACGAATAGCGCGGCCGATGGTCGCATTGGCCCGCGTGCCGGGGCCGAAGGCACCATAACGGGCGTTAATGCCGAGTTCGCCAGCGATGGGTCCGTTGACGATCACGCAAGGTCCGCAAGGATGGGTCGTCGCCTGCACCGCGAACAGGTTAAACAGCGGGTCAAGTATCGCCCGTACTGCCGCAACCACAACCGGAAAGTACTCGGGACGGCACCCGGCCATGACCGCGTTGACGGCAAGAATGTGTGGCGTGACGACGCCGTGACGCGGCGGCATGGTGCCGAATTCATGGCTTGCATCCCATCCACTTTGAGCCAGCATGGCGTTCACGCGCGCCGGCGTCGGCGGCACGACCGGCAAGCCGTCGCTCCAGCCTTCCGCTTCGAAAGTATCGTCAATCGTGTCGGCGTCGAGACGAATCGTTTGCGCCATCGTCATCGTCCAGGCAACGCTCAGCGCGCCATCGCCGGGTCTAGCGCGCACACTTCGTCAACGCAGACCGCACCGTCGCTCAGACGGCGCTCGGTCAAGGTCGTGAATCTCCCCCGGTAGCGTGTGGTGACCTCGTCAACCGGAGCGCTGAGCGCATCACGTACTTCGCCTGCAATCGCCGCGGCCTTAGCCGTGACAAGACCATGCTCATTACCAGCGAGCGGATGCGGTATTGCGATTAAGGGCAGACCCGGCATGCCTAGCACTTCCGACTCTGCCCGGGCCAACGGTCCGAACTCGTCGGTGCACAGGAGTGCCGTCGGCACACCCAGTTGCTCCAGTTCAATCGAGTCATGGACACTCCACGACGTACAGGAGCCTCAGTCCGCGATGGCAAGAACAACGGCATCGAAAGTTTTCAAATGCGCCATCACAACATCCGATGCGGCCGCTGTTGCTTCCTTCTCAAAGCGGCACACTTCGACGCCGGGATTGGCCGTCTGCATTTTGGCGGCGACCCCTTCGAGCAGGGCGCCGGCATTGGCCTTGAGGTTGTCGAGCAAGGCGACGCGTTTGGATGCGAGATCGCCACTGCGGGATGCGAGTTCGCGCGATAACACACGGCTTTGCGCGATCGGGCTGAATACTTCGATTTGCGTCATGGCTGAACCGTCTCGATCCAAGTACCACCTACTGTAGCGCTTCGAGACAATCCGTGGCCAGTCTGTGGGCTATGTAGCAGGCGCCCGGCCCTCACCGAAGACCTTGTTTAAATGCGCCTCACTCGGCCGTTCGGTAAACCACGAAACCAGGACCACCGTGGCCAACGACAACAGTGCCGATATCGTGCCGCAGGCGAACGGGTTGGCCGCCTGCGCCGCGAGCCAGGAACCAGCGGCCTCAAGCGGCCCGCCAATAAACCATTCGGCATCGATCCAACCCGCTTTAATAGGCACAAAGGAAAAACCGCCGACCACGAACCCGGCGAGTGCGCCTACTCTGGTCGCGCCTTCCCACAGAATACCGGCAAAGATGGGCCCCGCAATCGCCGCGATCATGCCGCCGATACCAGCCGCAATGAGCAACGCCACGTTCATGGACTGGGATACCCAGGCGAGCCAGATAGAACCGGAAACGACGATTACCGAGCCCGCTCGACTGGTGATTAATGCCACGCGATCAATCGTCGCTTCGCTCGGCTTGTTTTTGAGGCGCGGCACAATCGACAGCCGGTAGATATCGTTGGCAAAAATCTGTGATGTCGAGACAACCAATCCGTCTGCAGTGGACATCACCGCGGCAAGCACACCGGCACCGACCAGTGCCGCGAGCCAGGTCGGTAACAGGACGATAAACAACGAGGGAATGGCGTCATTCGGGCTCGCACCTTCAATGAGAAGGGCATCACCCAACAGCGCACGGGCGAGAATACCACCGGTAGCGATGAGCGGGAGCAGCATGCCGAAGCCGAACGACAGCGCAATGAATTTGTTTTGATCGCTATCGCTTTTCAGCGCCCAGAGCTTGTTGCCAACATGCGGTAGAAGGCCAAGCGGTGCATGCATCAGGAACAAGGCGAATACATCCCACTTCGAATCGAGAAACGGCGTGGTCGGATGAAACAGCGACGTTAAGGCTGGATCCTGCTGACGCAGGTTTTCCATCATGCCGCCGAAACCACCGACCACACCGACCCCGGAAAAGAACATGATGGCGACGGCAATCGCGAGTGCCAGCATCAGTGCGCCCTGCACACCGTCAGTCAGAATATCCGCGTGGGCGCCGCCGATGACGATGTAAACCATGATGATGACCGCCGTTGTCACCAGCGCCGGGAAGAGATCGACACCCA
This sequence comes from uncultured bacterium, assembly GCA_964012875.1. Taxonomy (GTDB): domain Bacteria; phylum Pseudomonadota; class Gammaproteobacteria; genus CAXGUU01. The sequence continues at coordinate 24,237 of CAXGUU010000001.1, read as the reverse complement.
TCATCTTGTTAAACATCACGGCACCGGCGAGCAACTGTCCGGCGAGGTAGAACAAGAGCAGGAGCGAAAAGAGAGCCGCAAGAATGCGCAGCGCGTCGGAATCGAAACGCTCGCCTAAGTATTCCGGCATCGACCGCGTGCCAAACGCGGCGCCCGCACGGCGGATACCGCGCAGACACAGCACAAGCCCGAAATACAGTCCCAGCGGGTAAAAGGTCGAATACCAGAAGACCGAGATGCCGCTGGTGTATCCGATTGCCGGTATGCCGACGAAGGTGCCGCCACTCGCCGCCGTGGCGGTCAGGGCAAAGGCCAGAAACACCGGTCCGTAACCGCCACGCGCGGTGGCAAAGTCGTCACTCGAGGTCACGCGTCGCATCCCGAGGTAACCAAACCCCATCATCGCCAGGATGTACAGGGCCAGAAAAAACCAGCCCCACAGGCGCAACGACTCATCAACTTCCGGCATCAGACTCCTCCCTCATTCGGGGACAGTATATTGAATTCGTGTTGGTCGACTTCGAGTTCGTGCCTAACACGGCCTCACCAGCGACCCGTCGCGGGCACGAGAGAATTTAATATACTGTCTCCGACCGAGCCGCCGCATCAGGTAGTCTGCCAACATGAGCGAAACCACCCGACCGCAGATGCCCGAGGAACCTATCATCGATCCCGATCGGGCGATTTGCGATCCGCATCATCATTTATGGGACTACCCCCATCATAGGTACCTGCTTGACGAACTGCTGGCTGACGTATCAAGCGGACACAACGTGGTCAGTACGGTATTCATGGAGTGCATGGCGATGTATCGCGCAAACGGCCCCGAAGCGATGAAGCCGGTGGGCGAAACGGAGTTCGTCAATGGCATGGCCGCCATGAGTGCAAGCGGCAACTACGGCAAGGCAAAACTGTGTGCGTCAATCGTTGGCTTCGCCGATCTGACATTAGGAAGCGCGGTCGGAGAAGTGCTCGATGGCCATATCGCGGCAAGCAAACGTTTTGTCGGGATTCGCCATGCCAGCGGCTGGTCCGACAGCGACGCTATCCGCAATTCGCACACCAGGCCAACTCAGGACCTGCTAAGCCGGCCTTTGTTTCACGAAGGTATGCGGGAATTGAAGAAGCGGAATCTCACGTTTGACGCCTGGCTCTATCATCCGCAGATAGACGATCTGACCGCGCTAGCACGGGCCTTTCCGGATCAGATAATCATCTTTGATCACTTCGGCGGGCCACTTGGCATTGGACCGTTTAAAGACCAACGTGATGAAGTATTCACGGCCTGGAAACAGTCTGTCGCAGAACTGGCAAAGTGCAGAAATGTTTACGCGAAACTTGGTGGACTAGCCATGCCGATCAACGGCTTTGACCTACATAAACGCGCCGTAGGCGTCAGCTCCGAGGACCTCGCGCAAACGAATGGGCATTACTACCACTTCGCTATTGAAAACTTCGGGCCCGAACGCTGCATGTTCGAAAGCAACTTTCCGGTCGACAAGGTCAGTTGCAGTTACGCCGTGCTCTGGAATGCCTTCAAACGACTCGCCCAAAGCTACTCAGAAGATGAACAGGTGGCGATGTTTCATGACACCGCAGCGACGGTCTACAAGGTGCCGAAAGGCGTAGCGCCGGACTGACGTATTGCCGTACCGAAACCAACCGGGCATCGCCGACTGCGATCGCGGGGACTCATGCGCATGAAAAAGGTCAAAAACGAAAAGGAATTGGTGCGAAAGGCGATCGTCGAAGGAATGAAATACGGCGAGGAAAGAGGGGTCGTAGAGTTCGAGCCAACGGATTCCGCCGGTCTGAAAATCGAATACATCTACCGCTTGCTGGTCCACGATAAGATTATCCAGCCTATACCTCAGGAGCAGATTTCTCAGCAGGCCATGAGGCATCGCCTCGCCGTGTGGGCATCAAAACTGAAATAAACCCGGTGGGCAGAATGCGCGTTCTCCGCCGCGGCCAGCTACTGGCGGTATCGCCAATAAGCGCCCTTGCCCAGCACCTATCAGAAGGACTCGCACTTGCCGCCCTTTTCCCCGGCGATGCTGTTTTTCTCGCCGCAATTTCGCGATGACTGCGTCACAGCCTGCGAACCGGCCTGGCCCGCGCTGGCCTCGTATTAACCGACCATTGCGCCTGGCTCACCGCCCGGCCGGCGATTGTCGTTATCTGCAGGGGCGATCGAAATACTTAATCGTAAAGCGCGCTCGAAATTGTTTACCGTAGCCGCGACGCGTACCCCAGGTACACCTCAATAGAACTCCCCCAGGCTCACAATCAGGCCAATCAGGCCGCCGAAAACACCGCCCCAGACGACCAGCCATCCCAGGTGCTTGCGAATCATGTCTTCAACGATATTTTTGACCATCTCCGGCGTGAGTTCGGCAAGACGATTATCGATAATGCTTTCGATCTGGGCTATCAGCCCGTCGGTGAAGTCACCCCTTTCAGCCCCGTCATCCAGCGGTTTTGCTGCCAGTTCCGCGATAACGTGTTTGAGTTTCTCCGTCACCGGCTCTTTCAGCGGCGCGAGGGCGGCAACACCGCCAACCATGTTCAACATATTGCCCATCGATGATTCGGCAATTGCGTCGGTGATGTGGGCAAAAACGTGGTCGAAATCGATCTTCTGCGTGATGCTGTCAACCGAGGCGGTGCCATTCTCGCTGAAGAATCGTTCGATGTGCTCGCGCGTGAAGAACTCCTGCACGATCAGCGCTTTGATGCCCGCCTTGAATTCTTCGAATCGGTGCGGAATGACGCCGGAGCCGTACAGGAAAGGGATCTTCTCGAACAGCATGTGCACGGCGAGCCAGTTGGTTACGCCGCCCGACAATGCGAACAGCCCCGTCATGAAGACGATATCACCGTAGTGTGGTGCAGCCGTGCCGGCGAGAATGACCGCCAGCGCGATCAGATTGGTCGCGACGCTTTTGTTCATCAGAAATGACTGCTCTTGGATTTCGCGCGGCGCATTTTATTCCGATCAGGGGTTTTGACCAGTACCTTCATGAATCCAGCCGGTCAGCGCCTGTCGCATGGCGGACTCGACCGACAAATCGACGGGACGGATCCAGCTTCGGGGTATGAAGAGCGTGTAGCCACCAACCTGGTAGCTCATCGGAAAATAGACGGCGACGGCGTCAGACGCGGCGATGTTGTCATCAAGGTCTTCAGTGTCGCCCCGCATCAGGATGCCGACCACGGATACTGGTTGTTCCGGGTGGGTCACGGCGACCACCTGGCCAACAACACGCTCGTCGGAAGGGGTGATCAGGATGGTCAATTGTTTAAACGCGCTGTAGAGATCTTTGACGACGGGCAGATGGGTCAGCGGCGTCTCAACGAGTTCGTAGGCCCAACGTGTCACCCTGGTCGACACCAATACACCGAGGACAAAAATCGCGGCGACCACGATGGCGATCCCCAGCCCCGGAAATTCAGGGGCCCCCGGCACCAGCCACTGTGCCGCCACATTGCTGATGCGATTCAGCCACCCGCCCAGATAGTAGATGGCATAGATAGTGAGAAATACTGGCAGGAAAGCCAGCAGGCCTTTGACGAAAGTCTTCATGAAAAATTTCAGCATGAGCAGCACCTCAGGGTAGTTCGGCCTTGAGCAGGCGTGGCAAGGTCGCCTGCGAAACGCACACCGAATAATATGCCCATGTATTTTCCCAAGCTGACGAACCAGGCATGACCAACCACAACAGTCTCGATAATCAGGATGTTTTCCACATCATGCAAAATTGCCGCCCGATGCGGCGGTTGAAGCCGGACCCGGTACCACAGGCGCTGATCGAAGAAATTCTCGATGCGGCGTCGTGCGCACCGAATTCGCTGAATTCACAACCCTATCACTTCATTGTCGTGCGTGATCCGGATATCAAGGCCTTTTTTGGTGAGCATTATGACCACGCCATGCAAACGCGCTTCAGTGCTATGCAACCTGCCGACGATGATAATTCCGCCTTTGCCCGCAATGTGCGCACGGCCATGGCTTTCGGCAAAACCATGAAGGATGTGCCCGTCCTGTTAATTGTGGTCGGCGAACGCGACTGGCCCTTTGCCGTCCCTGAAGACGAACGCATCGGCGTGGCGCCGCCGAGCTACGGCTCGGTGTATCCGGCCATCCAGAACGTGCTGCTGGCCTGCCGCGCCAGGGGACTTGGCGCCAGCCTTACCACGATGCAGCAAGTCTTCGAAAATGAACTAGCTGAGCGGCTTGAACTGCCGGCGAACCAGGGCGTTGTCGCGGTCATCCCCATCGGTTATCCCAAAGGAAACTTCGGTCCGGTAACCCGAAAACCCTCACGCGAACTGACCTTCCACGACCGTTGGGGCCAGCGCCATCCAGGTGTTGACTGAGCAGGGAGCGCGACGATGGGTATGTTGGTGGACGGGAAATGGCAGCGCGAGGACATCTCCGGCTTCGTGCGCGACGGTAAACAGGTTCGCTTTTCCGCCGGCTTCGGCGATCGTATCAGTGCCGATGGCAGCACAACGTATGCCGCCGAAAGCGGCCGCTACGTCCTCTACTTCAACCGCACCTGCCCCTGGTCGCACCGTGGCGTGGTGACGCGAGAATTAAAGGGACTCGACCACGTTATCGCTGCTGTTGAACTCGATCCCGCGATGAGCATGGATGGCTGGTGGTTCGGCGATACCGGTGATTATCGCGATCCCAATCTGGGCGCGACCCACCTGCACCAGTTTTACTCGGCGAGCGATGATTCGTTCACAGGGCGGGTCAGCATACCCATCCTGTGGGACAAGCAGACCGGTCGGATCGTGAACAACGACTCCGGCGCAATTGCGCGCATGCTCAACTGTGAATTCGATCACCTTGCCCGGCACCCCGAACTAAATTTTTTCCCCGAGCAACTCCGCGCCGAAATTGACAGCTTGAACACGTTTGTTGGCGACCGCGTTACAGACGGTGTCTACCGCTGCCTGCTGGCGAAAAACCAGCGCGACTACGAAGCCGGTTTCGACCAGTTGTTTGCAGCGCTCGATCAGCTCGACCAAAAACTAGAAACGTCACGCTACCTGCTCGGCGAAAGACCAACAGAACCGGACTGGCGGCTGTTCGCCTGCCTGGTACGTTTCGACTGCGTGTACTACCCGCTTTACAAATGTAACAAACGGCGGATCGTCGACTACCCGAACCTGTGGCCCTACTGCCGCGACCTTTACCAGCTTCCCGGTGTTGCGGGCACGGTCGACATCGAAAAAATCAAGTATGGCTATTACCGCACAGTCGATCAGAACGGATTGATCCCCAAAGGTCCTGATCTGGACTTCAACACGCCACATGGCCGTGCCTGAGAGGAAATTCCACGGATTCGGCATGGTCCGCGCCGGCAACAGCCAGACGGCGCTATAATCCGGCACGCTCCCCGTCCAGGTAAAACGACACCGGCATCATGTCCATCGAGCAAAACCGCAGCGAATCCGGCCCCCGTATTCTGGACGGCGTCAAAGTCCTCGACTTTACCGCCGTAATTGCCGGTTCGTATTGCACCCGGATGATGGCTGATCTCGGCGCTGCCGTACTGAAAGTCGAAGGTCTCAGTGGCGAAATCCTACGCCACGCCGGTCCCATGCGCGGCAAGACTAGCGCGCTCTTCAGTGCCATGAACAGCGGCAAGCGTTGCCTGTCGCTGGATCTGAAGCAGGATCGGGCCATTGAGATCTGCCGGGGACTCGTTAAAACCCATGACGTGGTCGTGGAGAATTTCAGTCCCGGCGTCATGCAGCGCCTCGGCCTCGAATACGAAAAACTGCAGGAGCTTAATGAGCAGCTGATCATGTGTTCAGTGTCCGGTTACGGGCAAACCGGGCCCGAAGCCTGGCGCCCGGCCTATGCCCCAATCGTCCAGGCGACCAGTGGTTTCGAGTACGTTTATCTGCGTAGTCAGGTCGGCCAGACCAAGCCGCTCAACATGGGCTTACCTATCGGCGACACGGGGGCCGCACAACAAGCGTTCGGCGCCATCATGGCGGCGCTGTACCATCGCGAGAAAACGGGACGGGGCCAGTACATCGACATCGCCATGCAGGACATCCTCCTGGCGAACATGCACAAGGATTTTCAGACCGCGTTTCTCGGTGATATGAACGACCGTCACTACGGACCGCTCGAAACGACTGACGGTTTTGTCATTGTGGTGCCACTCAATCAACATCACTTTGAAGCCTTGGTCAGGATCATCGGCAAATCCGACATGCTTAACGATGAGCGCTTTAAAACGACGACGGCGCGGGTGCACAACTACGATTTTCTGCAAGGGGAAATCGAGCAGTGGACGCGCAATCATAGCTGCGACCAATGCATCGACGCGTTTGAATCTCATAACCTGCCATGCGCGCGTTATCGGCATGTGCGTGACCTCGATGGCGACCCGCAGTTATTGCATCGTGGCATGTTGACCGAAATCGAAGACGCCGAAGGGCCGCTCAAAGTGCCAAACACGGCCTTCCTCTTTTCTGAAACGCATGCGACAGTCGGTCGTCATGTACCGCGCCTGGGTGAGCACAATCATGAGGTTCTGCGTGGGGAACTCGGACTTGACGCCGAAGCCATTGCAGCGCTTGAACAGGACCAGGTAATCGGCACAATGGAAGACAACAGTTAGACCGCGCGGACGCCGGGTTGCCTGCGGATTTTCACCGCGGCCGTACTTCCACGATACCTGCCAGGAGCGCTTGAACCCATGACCTCACGCCGTCAAATTGCCGCCTTAGTACTCGCGTTGGTGGCGCTGTTATCGGGGCCCGGCGTCGCCGGCGGCCAGGTTCTTCCGACACAACCCGCGCCAGCCGCTGAACCAGCGCCGATACCGGAGACCCTGGTGACGCCACGCGCCACCGTGGAGACCTTTCTGTCCGCCATGCAGGGCGTTGACGAAGGTGTGAGCGGCTCGCTCAAGGCCGCGGTTTCGACACTCGATTTGAGTGACGTGAATCCCCTGGTCCGCGACGAAAAAGGTGCCGAGCTCGTCTACCTGTTGCAAGAAGTTATCGACCTCACGCGAGAACCGAATACGAAAAAATTCTCGACCAGAACCTCGGGCGCGCCGTTCGTATTCAACACCTACAGTTCCGGCAAGGTCTCAATCGAGTTCAAAGAACATGTGGGCTGGCAATTTTCTGCAGCCACGGTTGCAGCTCTACCAACCATCCTCGATGAGTTGCTCGCTGCCGCAGATGCGGAAGAAGCAGAAGCGCGCTTAAGCCACCTGCCTATGCACCTGCAAATCCGCCGCAAGCTTTCTGACGACTGGCGGCAAACGACTTTCACGCTCGAACGCTGGCAATGGTTCGGTATCCTGGCCATTATTTTCATCGGTTTCATCGTCGACAAGCTCGTCGCCGGCTTCCTGCGCATATTCGCGAGAACCTGGCGTAAGCGCTTTGCTGAAGGATCCTTTCGGCGGGTCGATGACACCATCCTGCGGCCGCTTGGCTTGATGGCCATGGCGCTGGTGTGGTGGGCAGGCCTCAACCTGCTTGGCCTGCCGGCCAACGCACTCGCAATACTGTTGGTCTCGGTCAAATTCCTGGCCTGCCTGTCGGCCGTGTGGGGCGCCTACCGACTGGTCGATCTACTGACCGCATTCCTGCAAAACAAGGCGCTCACGACCGAGAGTAAGCTCGATGACGCGCTGGTCCCGCTGGCCACAAAGACCATCAAGGTGTTCATTACGGTCACGGGTGGGGTATTCATCGCCGACAACCTCGATGTTGACGTCACCAGCCTGCTCGCGGGCCTCGGTCTCGGCGGCCTCGCCTTCGCGCTGGCAGCGAAAGACGTGGCCGGCAATCTTTTTGGTTCGATCACTGTACTGCTCGACCAGACATTCAATGTCGGTGACTGGGTTGTGATTGGCGATGTCGAAGGCACGGTCGAGCGCATCGGCTTTCGCAGCACCCGCATACGGACGTTCTACAACTCCCTGGTCTCAGTCCCCAACTCGACCCTGATCACGGCCAACGTCGATAACATGGGACAACGACAATACCGCCGCCTGAGTTGCAAGTACGGAATCGCCTACGACACCCCGGCCGAGCGTATCGATTCGTTCTGCGAGGGCCTGCGTGAACTGGTGCGAATCCACCCCTACATGCGCAAAGACAGCTTCCACATATACTTCAATAATTTCGGCGACTCGGCGCTCGAGATCCTGATCTACGTCTTCTGGGAAACACCGGACTGGGGCACGGAGCTGCGCGAACGCCACCGCTTTTTGCTGGACTCCCTGCGCCTGGCGGCCAAACTAGGCGTTGAGTTCGCCTACCCGACGCAAACGCTGTACATGAAACAGGCTGGAGACTCTCCGCCTGCCCCACAGGGCGGCGAATTCGCCGTCCCGCAAACCGAGGCAAACTCACACGAATATGGGCGCGAAGCGGCCCGCGGGATTGTCAGCGCCACACTCGGCCTGAACGTCGTGCCGCCACCAGTCGGCGCGGGTACCGGTGACGACGACGGCGAGGGTTAAACACGGTGATGCAAAACTACTGCGGAGGCCACGGGCAGCGTTGCAGGTTCGGCGCCTGGCCCCTTTTGGATCAGCATGCTCCGGTCCTCGCCTCACCCGCCTCTTGCCCCTGACCTTCCTCGCTACATTTTGCATCACCCTGTTAGGAGCGAAACAATGGATACAGGCATTATTTTTGTCGGCGGTGGAGTAACCGTATCGGAGATGACCGCGGTCGCATGCAATGCTGACGCCCGCGGCTTTTCGACGCTGGCAATGGCTGAAGCCTGGCGCAGTGGCTGGGTCACCCTGACTGCCATGGCCGCGGCCACCCAACGCGTTCGGCTCGCGCCCTATGTGCTGAACGCTTACGGCCGCAGTCCCTACCTGGCCGGCATGGCCGCAGTTGATTTCAACGAGTTTTCAAGCGGGCGCCTCATACTCGGCGTTGGTGGCGGTAACCGCATCATCAACGAACAATGGCAGGGCATTCCGCACGAGCGCGTGCTGACGCGCATGCGCGAGTACGTTGAGCTGATGAAAATCATCGGGCGCACACGGCTGGGCGAGACAGTCAGTTACAGCGGCAAGATCTACAACATGGAATGGACGCCGTCCGTTGACCCCGGCGATAGGCCCTACCCGGTTTACCTGGCTGCCGTATTTCCGCGCATGATGCGGGTTGCAGCGCAGGTTGCCGATGGTATTGCCGGCGGCGCCACCTTATCGGCAACCTATGTGGACGAGATGATCAAACCGCAGGCACGCGCGGCTGCCGCAGAGGTCGATCGGGATTTCACCAGCCTTAAATGGAATGCCGTCGCCATCACTGCGGTTGACGAGGATCGGGAGCGGGCACGACGCGCAGCCCGAGAGGCAATATGTCATCTCTATGCGCCCCTGCCCCACCCTTATTACGAGTTCACCATGCGGGAGCAGGGTTTCTCGAAATCAGCAGACGATTTACTCAAGCTCATGCCGGCCGGCAAGCTGGAAGCGGCGGTCGACGCGATCCCGGATGAATGTATCGATCAGCTTACAATCGCAGGAACGGTTGCCGACTGCCGGCGACGCCTGGCCGAGTATGAGGGGACGCTGGACGAAATCATGTTATTGAACGCCATGCCGCCGGAACCGGGTGCCTTGGAGGCGAGCTATGCCGGTTTACTGAAGCTGCTCGACTGATACCCTTGCGGAGGTGGTCGGCAAGCGCGGGATCAGCTCAAGAACCATACCCATTCGCAAGAACCTGACATCGCTCCGGCGTAACTCTACTCAGCAACATAGCCGGGCAAAAACTTGGTCACGAAAACCGAGGTGCCGTAGCGTTCGTAACTCGCTTTCATGGTCGCATTCAACATCGCCATGACCGCGTCGTAGTCGCCAGTAACGCGGGTCGATGTTGGTGTGGTGTCGACGTTCAGCTCCCGATATTGATTGAGCTCGGCAATGAAATGCTTGATTGGCGGCAGGTACTCATCCCGCACCGGATACATACTGATCTCGACTGTCATTTTCACTGCCTGTCTCCCTGTTGATGTCTGCGCAGCTGCGATTGCCGAGGCACCTTAACATCTGACCGGGGGTGCACGAACAAGCCGGCCGGTTCGCGTTAGGAGATACCTTGACGCGGAAATCCCGGTACACTGGCGCGCGTTTGCTGGACGAACGGGGAGCCTCATTATGAAAATCGGTACGGCGATCAGGAACATGGGACCTGCAGCAACAGCCGAACTCATCCGCCATGCAGCCGAGAGCGCGGAAGCAGCCGGTCTCGCGCACATCTGGACGGTCGACCACATCGCCATTCCGCCAGACGATGCCGAGGGTTCCGAGGGAATCTGGCTGGACCCGTTGGCGGTCCTGTCGTATTTCGCTGCTGCCACCAGAACCATTGAACTTGGCGTCAGTGTGCTGGTGTTGCCCTACCGCACCGCCTTGCCGACGGCAAAGTGGATTGCCAGCATTCAGGCGCTTTCGGGCGGCCGCTTGCATTTCGGTATCGGCCCCGGCTGGATGGAACCCGAATTCAAGGTGCTGAATGTGCCTAAGAATCAGCGCGGCAAAATCACGGACGAGACCATCGACTTTATTCTCGAATGCTTCCATGCCGATGACGATGTTGTTGAACTGAATGGACAACCGTTTCTATTCCGGCCCAGGCCACCGTGCCCTCCGATTTATGTCGGCGGTATGACCGATGCTGCACTTGAACGGACCGTGCGGGTCGGTGATGGTTGGTTACCGATAGGGCTGGACGCTGACAAACTAAAACCACGCTATGACAAGCTCGCGGAAATGGCCGACGCGGCAGGTAAGCCGTGCCCTGCCATGGTACTGATTGGCGGCTTACCGGATTCGCAGGACGAAGCCGTGGAAACCCTGGGCGCGTGCAAGACAATCGGTGCGGCGCATTACATTCAGGCCTCGCGCTATTCTACCGCAACCGAATTTGACGATATGGTCGAGCGCCTCAGTGATCTGAACCGACAGCTGAACTGAAGCCGAGACAGCCGCTTATTCTGACGTTATGGGTCTGAAAACGGCGAACGAGCTCGTATACCCATGCACAAAGGTAGCGCCCCCGACGGGCCCGATCTCACCGTTACAAAAGAAACCGCCGAGCGGCAGCTGGCCGATGGTTTCGGTAAAACTGGCGGAATCATGACCGCTTTCACCATAGAGTCCGCGGCCGCGGCCGGTGCACGAAAAAAGCAATGCGCCATCGGGTGTGCCCGAGCCCAGTGCCGACTCAAGGCGACCGAGTACCTGGCGTAAATCATCGGCCGAGGTTTTGGCGTCACGCAGGTGGAATTGCACGACCTGATTGGGGTGCAGGTGAGCTGCAACCGCGATGGACCCGCTGCCCTGGTCAGCACCGATGACATTCCTGATTAAGTAATCGCCCTGACCGTAGGTTGATTCGCCGGCACGCATCGCCAGGCCAACAAAGAGCGAATGCTGCATCAGTTGCTTGTCGTGATCGGACGCCTGGCCATAGAGCTGGTTCAGTACTTCGACTGGCGAGCGATCATCGAGCGCCAGCAGTTGATTCTGGTCGACGGCGGTCGCAAACATTGGCTCGCCGATAGGCCGGCAGCCCTGAGCGACCGCCGTCAGCATTTCTATGTTGCCATTGAGCGCCATTACGATCGCGCCGGAGTGGTAGCACTTGTCATCGACGAACAGGGCCATTTCGCCGGGACTGCGACCACCACTCACCAGGCCGCCGGCAATGGTGCTGGTCGCGAATGCAGTTTCGAGTGCGTGCAGGAGTTGTTCGGGCGGAAAACTGAATGGATCAGCCAACAGGATCAGCTGTCCCGGGTCGCGTGCCGCCAGCGCCGCGCAGCGCTCGCTGTGTGCAGTGCCGGGGGCGAGGTCGTGCTGCTCAAGGTGCCAGCACTCGATATCAACGTCGGGCAGCGAGGCCGCGAGTATTGCAAGCCCTGGTTCAAACTCGATTTCCTGATTCGCAGCGATTACACCGCTGGCTGAGCCACCAACGATCCGATCTGCATTCAGGGCCGCGCGCACCCGTCCCGGTAGTTCATCGAAGCGGGGCAGGTAATGCTCGGACGCAAAGACGAAAACAAGGTCGGGCGGCAGCGTTAGCACGGCGCTGATTTGCGACCCGATGTCGGTCAGCGCCGTGTCCAGATCCGTTTGGCGACTAATCGCCGAACACCATTGCATGTTGACTCCAGGGTGGGCGGTAGATCACAAGTATAGGTCAGCGCGCAGCCGTTGCGCGGGTCAGGATGCGATCGAGTGCATTAGCGAAAGCCTGCTTGTCACGTGCGTCATAGGCCGAGGGTCCACCACTGACGACGCCGCTGCCTCGCATCGTCTCCATGAAGTCGCGCATGGTCAGTCGCTGTCTGATCGTCTCAGGATCGAAAGGCTCGCCACGAGGCGTAAGCGCCAGTGCGCCAAGCTCGAGCACATCAGCAGCGAGCGGAATGTCGCTTGTCACGACCAGATCTCCTGCTTCGAGCAATTCTGCAATGCGATCATCGGCGACATCAAAACCGGCACCAACATTTACGAATTCGATATTGGGCGATGGCGGAACCCACAGCATGTGGTTAGCGACGAGCGTTACTTTAATGCCGGTTCGATCTGCTGCACGAAAGAGAATCTCCTTTGCTGGTTTCGGGCAACCATCGGCATCAACCCAGACCTTGAACGCCACTTTACGTCGGAGACCCGATGGCAACCTGTATCGGTCGATTCCAGCGAGCGATCTGTCAGCCGCCTGCCGCCGCGCGCGCCTTTTCCATCATGGCGCCGATTTCACCACGGGTCGCGAGCTGCTCACGAGTGCCTTCCGGATCGAGTGCGGAGGCCTTGTCGAGTTCTGCAATTTCCTCGGGCACAAACCAGTGCAGACGGTCGGGGTCATCGTGATAGGACGCCCACACCGCCCGCGCCACTTCAATCGGCGGAATGAGACGGAACATCCCTTCTTTGGCAGCATTCTGTTTGAGCTCGTCTGGCAGGATCGCGGTATCGATGAGCCCAGGTAAGGTATCGGCAACCCTGACACCGTACCGGCTGAGTTCAATCGACAAGGCTTCGGTCAGGCCTTTGACAGCATGCTTTGTCGCCGAGTAAACCGCTATGCCCGGCATGCCGTAAGTCGCCGATGATGACGAGGTCGTGAAACACAAGGAGTTTGGCGTCGCCCTCAGCAGATCGCACGCAAGATGGATGCCATTCAATACGCCAACGAAATTGACGTTAACCACCGCCATTACGTCGTCGAAACTTTGCTCATCGAAGAAACCGGCCCTGCCAATCCCGGCGTTATTGAACAATAAATCGAGTTTGCCGCCGGTCGCGTTCGCAAACTCGGTCAGGGCTTCGCGATAGTCTTCGCGATCCGATACATCGAGTTTTCTGATCAAGCAGGCGTCGCGGCCCAACGCTTCCTGTAAAGTCTGCAGGCCTTCGTAATCCACATCATAGGCGCCAACGAACCAACCGCCCGCGCAAAAAAGTCGCGCTGTTTCGCGGCCCATGCCGCTGGCGGCGCCGGTAATGAATATAGCTTTGCGTTCCGTAGCCGTAGTCATGTCGTCGTCTCATCTGAAGTTGCAAGCATTAAATCATGAGCGCCGAGTGAGCGTCGCCAATCGAGCAGCAGGATCGGGTAATCTCGGTCGCTTGTCTGGACTCACCACGGGCGGAATGACGCTATGACCTGGGACAAGGAACTTGACGAGCTCGCCGCGCGCGAGACACTCGCTGACGCCATGGGCGGCGTCGACAAGGTTGAACGCCAACATCACTTTGGCAAACTGACCATCCGGGAACGGTTCCAGGCCATCGTCGACCGCGACAGTTTCCACGAAATCGGCAAGCTCGCTGGCAGCGCGGAATACGACGACAACGGCGATCTCGTCACCGTCAAACCTTCGAATTTCCTCTTCGGTGACGCCGAGATCGACGGCCGACCGGTGATCGTCTCCGGCGACGATTTCACCGTGCGTGGCGGCTCCGCGGAAGCGCATATCCCTGAAAAACGCGCACAGGCCGAAGGCCTGGCGCTGGAACTCAAGTTACCGCACATCCGGCTCGTTGACGGAATGGGTGGCGGCGGCTCCGTCAAGTCGATCGAACTTGCAGGCCGTACCTTCATTCCGCGACTCAAAGGTTGGGAGCTGGTGGTACAACATTTGAGCGTCGCGCCGTCAGTGGCTTTGGCACTTGGCTCGGTCGCTGGTATCGGTGCGGCGCGGGTGGCCACCAGCCATTATTCGGTCATTGTGAGAGATACCGCGCAGATGATGATAGCAGGTCCCGCGCTGGTCGAATGGGCCGGCCTCGGCAAAGTGTCTAAAGAAGAACTAGGCGCAAGCGCGATCCATACCGGCAACGGCGCAATAGACGACGAGGCCGAGACCGAAACAGAAGCTTTCGAGCGGGCAAAACGATTCCTGTCTTATCTGCCGCAAAATGTCGATGAGTTACCACCACTGACCGAGCACGATGATTCGCCGCAACGGAGCGCCCCGGAACTCAACGCCATCGTGCCGAAGAACCCGCGCCAGGTTTATAAGATGCGAACGGTCATCGATGCGATCGTCGATCGCGACTCCTTTTTTGAAATCGGAGGCGGCTGGGGCAAATCGATCATCAGTGGGTTCGCGCGCCTGGACGGCGTGCCGGTGGCATTGTTCGCCGAAGATCCATACGTCTATGGCGGCGCGTGGACGGCAGATGCGGCACGTAAATTGATTCGTCTGCTGGACATTGCCTCGACCTTTCACCTGCCAATTGTCCATCTCGAGGACTGTCCGGGGTTTTTGATCGGTAAACAGGCCGAGGCCGAAGCCACCATCCGTTTTGGTTCGCAGGCGCTCGCGGCCCTCGGTCAATCCACGGTACCGTTCTGCGCGGTTGTTGTCCGGAAAGCATTTGGCGTGGCCGGTGCCGCGAATCAAAAACCTGGCAGCCATCATTTTCGTATGGCCTGGCCGTCGGGCGACTGGGGCTCATTACCCATCGAGGGTGGCATCGAGGTTGCCTACAAGGCGGAGTTGGAGGCCGCCTCCGACTACGATACTCACTTGGCCGAGATTAAAACGAGACTGAATCGGGTGCGCTCACCGCTGCGCGGTGCCGAGCACTTCGAAATTGAAGAAATCATCGAGCCCTCCCACACGCGCGCCCACCTTTGTCGCTGGGTCAAGCTCGCCCGACGCGCATTGCGCACCGGTGCCGTCGCGTTTCCGTTCCGACCTTGATCCGAAACGAATGTCAGCTCGAAACCGCAGCCTAACGCGGCGTTTTGATGGTCGGTACCGGTCCCATTGATGGTGCCAACGTCGCGCGTGGGCGGCGCCGCTCGATGCTCGAGCGGTGTTCTGGCCCCTCATATTCGCAATAGCCGCGAATCATACTGGTCGGAAACGGTCTACGATCTTCAGATGTCCTTGGGTACTCCGAGTTCAGGCGCTGTTCCTGTGGCATGAACGTTCTATCTCATTTGGACGTAATAATGGCCTATGCATGAAAATAATTATAAATTTCTCATAACCATTAGTGCTTTCTAAATAATTTTTTCATTAAAAACAGGCTAATGCGTTGCGCTTTCCGCTTGATCTTGAGCGCCGTGATCAGCGAAACCCACTAAGTTGTGTCAGGTGGCGCTGTGGAACCAGGCTCGTTTAAGCGCTCGACGAAGCGGTGCTGGTGCGCGTGTCGCGCACCAGCATCGGTCTCCATTACGCGATGAGCTCCTCAGCCGTTTGCTCGATAATTGAACGGTATTCGTCCGCGCTTTCCGCAAACGCGCCGACAATCACCTGATCGACTCCGAGTTCGGCGTATTGTTCGACCTCGGCCTTAGTTACCGGGACACCAATCCCGGGCGACACAGCGTGGGTCAGGTCCTTGGGATCGCGACCGGCCTCTTCGGCGAACCTCGCAATGGTCTGCAAATGATCCTTCGCCGCCTCAACCGTGACGTTCACCCCCCACCAGCCGTTGCCAATCTCCCCTACACGCCGCAATGCCGGTTCGCTTTCGCCGCCGAATATGATTGGCGGATGCGGATCCTGAACCGGCTTCGGGAATGAGCGAACAGGTTCGAAACTGCAGAACTCGCCACTGTGCGCGCTCACGCTTTCGGTCCACAATGACAGCATGGCTGCGAGGTAATCCCGGGTGCGTTGCGCGCGTCTCGGCCAAGAGATACCAAGCGCGTCGAACTCCTCTTTCAACCAACCGATACCAACGCCGAAATCGAACCGGCCGCCACTGAGCTTGTCGAGGCTCGCAACTTCCTTGGCTGTCGTAAGCGGATGACGTTCAGGGACGAGGCAGATGCCGGTACCAAGTCGGATCCTCTTCGTCACTGCCGCGGCGAAAGTCAACGCCAGGAACGGGTCAAGCAGGTCAATTTCCATCGTTGGAAAGGGCATCACACCGTCCTGGGTATAGGGATACTTCGATGAGTATTTATCCAACAACACAATGTGCTCGGGCGCCCACAGTGAGTAGTAACCGCAGTCCTCGCAAGTCGTGGCGATAACCTTGATGACGTCAGGGTCCGCGGCAGGCCCGGGCCCGATTCCAAAAAATCCGATATTCATTCCATCCACTCCTTAATAAACGGATGACACTATGATGGGCTGCCAACACTGGCGAACGCAACCTGCGTACGCGAGCATCCAGGCGCCGGGTCGGGATGAATCTATATACTGAAATGCAAGCACGCGCGTAATGGCGATCAACCCAACGCGCCATATCGAAAAATCCCGGAGAATTAACAGTGCGCCGATACATGATTCAGATTAAGTACAATGCCGACAGCGCCGGCGGTCTCGTTCGCAAGCCACAGGATCGCAAACCGCAGGCGAGCCTCATCATGGAAAAACTGGGCGGCAGCCTGATCGATTTCTATTTCACTTTCGGTGAATGGGATGCAGTTATCCTGGTCGAACTTGAGAGTGACGTTGCGGCATTGGCGGTTGCTTTGGCCGATGTCGCAGGCGGTGTCGGCAATACGCTAGTCACACCACTGATATCGATGGACGATGCGGTCGCGGCAATGACGGTCGCAAAGGATATCGACTACAGCGCACCAGGCGCACAATGAAATGCGGGGGCGAACTTCAATACCTGCGCAAAAAGCCTGACCCGGACGTTCGAACGCGAGACGGCTCTCAGTACGCGACTGCTGTTCGCTTCAACCGGTGCGCTGTACGCGCAGATATACGCCGGCGCGCCATTCGACGTGTTCCTAGCATGACGATGCGACCGGTTGTTTCGTGCCACCCCATCGTCGCGAAGTCGGCTACGTCTTCCGGAACACCAGTTTGTTCAATCACCTTTCTGTTCTGCGGAACCTGCACTTCGGCGCCTGCCGCGGCAACGGCATAGAGCTTGATCACGAAGCGCAAATCATCGAGTTACTCAATTTTCAGGGCCTGCTCGAACGGTCCTTTAAAGCGCTTTCCGGAGATGAACGGCAACGCGTGGCCATCGGCCGCGCCCTGTTTTCAGCGCCGCGGGTGCTGCTGATGGACGAGCCCGTGTCTCCGCTCGATCGCAGAGCAAAAGAAGAAATTCTGCCCTACTTTGAAGTGCTACGAGAATCGATAGCTTTACCCATTGTTTACGTCAGCCATGGCCTTGCGGAGGTCATCCGGCTCGCTGATCAAATGGTCGTCATTTCTGCCGGTCGGAAGATCGCCGAACGTCGGGTGCAGGACATTCTTGAGCGCCTCGCCCTCTATCCCGGAACCGGACGGTTTGAGGCCGGCGTTGTACTGAGCGCCACTATCGTTGGCCACAACCGCGGCTACAAGCTCACCAATCTGGACGTCGACGGTCAACAAATCTCTATCCCCGAAATTGATCCATCTGCGGGTTAGATGGTTCGCGTCAGAATTCGGGCTCGTGATGTCGCGCTGGCAACACGCAAGCCGGAGGGCATCAGCATCCGCAATGTTCTGAAAGGCACGGTTGCGCAAATCGCCCCGGAAACGGATACCGCTTTCGCGGAAACGCTGGTCGATATCGGTGGTGGGCGTCTGCGCGCACGAATCACGCGTGAAGCGCTGGCGCAACTTGCGATTAGCGAGGGTTCGAGCGTCTATGCGTTAATCAAGACCATCTCGTTTGACCGCCGTACCGTGGCTGCGGGACGTGACGCTGGCGCCGACGAGGTTTAAGCCTGAGTACAGGCGATCATCAGGTGGCGAAATACGCGGCGCACTGAGTCTGTTCAAGCAGCGGCTGCACGCTTGCCCGTTCGGATGCTGACAAATTGTCATAGCGACTGCGCAGAAAAGCGAAACATTTTTTGTGGTACCGGAATACCGACTGGCGAAACTCGCGCCCGTTGAGCGTGACGCTAAATTCGCCCTCGCCCGCGTCCATGGCCGCGGCATTCGCTTCAAGCAACGGCAGGTAATAACGCCCACAGAGTTCAAGCACGGCAAGGGTCGCCGGCGGCAATGAGGAAACATCAGCACGCCACTCCCCGTCGACGCCAGACATGTCATCCGTACGCCCGATCCAGCGGCGCAGGCGCGGCGCGCGCTCCCGCATCAGTTCGCCGGCGGTCGGATCCGTCGCCATGGTTTTGAGTTGCGCGTAGAGGCCAAAATCGGCAATTGAAGGGCGTGAGCCGAACAAAAAACGATCGGTCGCAACGAACTGCTCAAGCACGCCAAGCAGTGCGAAGTAGGACTCGGTAAGCACCGGTGTGTTTTTCGGCGTGCAGCCAACCAGCGGCATGCGTTTGACCTGGCGCTCAATAAAACTCTCCACAAAGTGCGCGAGTTCTTCGTGCGCCAGGTCAGGGTGGGCGTCATCCATGACCCAGGCAGCACCGGCTTGTTGATCACCCGCCGATGAGAATCGGTAGTTGAACAGGGCCTTGGTTACCCACTCGTCGGCGAAGTCTTCGATAAGCGCGGCCACAAACGCCAGCGCAGGCATGTCTGGCAAGACACTGCGCTGACTAGGATGAAGATCTTCCAGCCGATAGATGATGGGGGTGCTGTCGGTGTGGTAAGTGCCATCGGGAAATTGCACGACCGGCATGATCAGCGGCCGGACATCAGCAGTTTCAGTGAAGAACTGAGGCATTCGTGCGATCCACCGGTGCGGCAGATGGCGATAGCGCATAACCGCGCGCACTTTGACGGCATAGGGCGAAGACTCTATGCCGATAATCCGATAAGCATCCATCGCGTACTCCGATTGCAAGGTCCGCTAAAGTGTAATCGACGGAAACGCGGTCGTGGCTCGATTGGTTTGAGTGTTCGGCCCGGCCGCGTTGTAATAGCAGCCTTGCGTCCCAGTGGCGATGGAGAAGAGTGATGAGTGAGAAAATCTGTCTAATCACCGGTGTCGGGCCGGGTACCGGCGCCGCCATGACGCGGCGCTTCGCCGCCGCTGGCTACCGTGTTGCCATGATCGCGCGCAACACCGAACGGCTTTCCGCACTGGAAGCAGAAATCGATGGCGCGACCGGATACGCGTGCGATGTCAGCGACGAGGCCGCTGTCAGCCAGACCGTGGAACAAATTTCGAGTGATCTCGGCCAGCCGAACGTCTTCATTCACAACGCAGTCGCCGCCACGTTCGGCAACTTCATGGAAATCGAACCCAGAGATTTCAATCACCATTTCCAGGTCAATGCGATGGGATTGTTGTATTTCGCGCGGGCACTGGCGCCGAAAATGATCGAGGCGGGCGAAGGCGTCATCATGGCCACGGGCAACACATCGGCATTACGTGGCAAAGCAAACTTTGCGTCGTTCGCTCCGACCAAGGCCGCGCAGCGTATTCTCGCAGAATCCATAGCCCGCGAATTGGGACCAAAAGGTGTGCACGTTGCCTACGTCGTCATCGATGCGGTCATCGATCTCGACTGGACACGCAAGATGATGCCGGACAAGCCCGACGATTTTTTCATTCAACCTTCAGGAATCGCTGAAACGGTATTCAATGTCGCGCACCAGGATCGCTCCGCCTGGTCGTTTAACGTCGAAGTCCGGCCCTTTGGCGAAGTCTGGTAGCAACCCAAAACGGGCTGGCGGTTAACTGACTAGTATCGTCGCTGTGCGTAATCGCGGCGGTTTCCGGAATCTCGAGGCTGAGCTTATTGACATCAAAGCTTGCGGTCGCGATTAATTCCGACAGGGGTAAAAGAAATGCGCGGTCGATGCGCGAAGCCAGGTCATGGGTTTGCCGCAGGCCTGCGCAGCGGCCATAACCATGACATCGGCCAGGGGCGCACTGCCGCTGGTCGCGGCATGGAGTCGGGGGCGGCCGGCTTACATGCCGACCCGTCCGATTCCGGGCAACTTGATGGCGAACCCGAATGGATCGACACCGAACACCAAGCCCAAAACATTGAGTTCCAGCCCTTCCGTTTTCGACGCAAGAAATCCGAACGCGCCAAGTAATGAAAACTGGAACCCGGTGCCACTTGGCGCCCGACCGAGAATACTTTCATCTGCCAGGTAGTCTTTGCCAATGGCGGTGACTGGCAGATGCATGCCAAGTTCAGGAACCTCGCGGCCGACAAAGGCAATAAAAGTGTTGCTATTGGGTCCGGGCCACAGGCGGTATTCGTGGCTGTAAGGGTAGCGCGAGATCGCAGCTTCAATCAGCGGTATAAGCGCTTCGGCATCGTCGCCCCGGCGATCGAGTAAAAGCTCTGCGTCGGCACCATACCAGCGTCGATCGGGGACCGCTTCGCGCGCGTCCACAACGGACAGGTCGCGCCATGCGTTCCACCCGAGGACCTGATGCACTACAAATCGCCGCGCATGCGGCGCCTTGATCGCAATCCAGGTGTGAACCGCAAAAAGCCCGCGCCAGTTAAACGCGCGCGCGGCATAGACCTGAACCACAGCTTCGGACGTTCGACCGGGGTCGGGCGCGATCCCCATGCTTTCACGGCTGGCGGTCCGCCAATCACTCGTCAGACTGACCGGACCGGTGACCCCAACCCACAGCGGTCCTAACAGGATGGCAAGTAAGACCCAACTCATTCGTTTACGCCATTTCTGCATCAACTTATGATACCGCCCTCTTAATTGCATAAAACGCAGCAACAGCCAGGTCCCGTGTGCATCGGATAAGCTTGATGGACCTGGTGTAACTCGGGAAAAAACTGATGAGCAATGATGTAATCGTAGTTGGCGCAGGATTCGGCGGTATGTACATGCTGCATCGTCTGCGCCAGTCCGGTTTTTCAACGCAGGTTATTGAAGCGGGCGACAATGTCGGCGGCACATGGTACTGGAACCGCTACCCCGGGGCGCGCTGCGACGTTGAAAGCCTGGATTATTCCTACTCCTTCGATCACGCGCTGCAACAGGAATGGGAATGGAGCGAGAAATACGCGACCCAGCCGGAGATCCTGCGTTACGCCAACCACGTCGCCGATCGTTTCGACTTGCGACGCGACATCCTCTTCAACACCCGGGTGACTGCGGCGAGCTATGACGAAGCACAGGCGAGATGGACCTTGACACTCGATAACGGGGAAACGCGCGATTGCCAGTTTCTGGTTTTTGCCACGGGCTGTTTGTCTGTGCCCAAGCCGATTGACATCGAGGGCCTTGAGCAATTCAAAGGTACCCGCTACCACAGCGCTGACTGGCCACGCGAAGGTATCGATTTCAGTGGACAGCGCGTGGCCGTAATTGGTACCGGCTCGTCGGCGATCCAATCCATTCCGATCATTGCCAGCCAGGCCGAGCGCCTCACCGTGTACCAACGCACACCGGCATTTAGCCTCCCGGCACTGAACCGGCCGCTCAACCGAGAAGAAATCAGGAACCGTAAAGCCAAATACGAGCAACACCGACAGCTCTCGCGGTATTCGTCCTTCGGGGTACCGGATCCGGAGATGCTCGACAGCGCCCTGGAGGTCGACGAGAGCGAGCGCAACCGCCGCTTCCAGGCCGGGTGGGACCAGGGCACATTGGTCGGTATTCTGCAAAGCTTCAACGATTTGTTGGTGAGCAAAGACGCCAATGACACGGCCTGCGAGTTCGTTCGCAATAAAATTCGGGAGACCGTAGATAACCCCGACGTGGCAGAGACGCTGTGCCCCGACAGTTTCCCCATCGGCACCAAGCGGGCCTGTCTTGATAGCGGCTACTACGACACCTTTAATCAACCGCATGTTGAGCTGGTCGACCTTAAGAAGACCCCAATCGAATGCGTGACGGAAAGCGGCATTCGCACATCCGCGGGCGAACGCGAGTTCGACAGCATCGTGTGTGCCACGGGCTTCGATGCGATGACCGGCGCGATCAGCAACGTTGATATTCGAGGTAAAGGTGGCCTGTGCCTGCGCGACTGCTGGGCCAGTGGACCGGAAACCTATCTTGGACTACAGATCGCGGGCTTTCCGAATCTGTTCACAATTACCGGCCCTGGCAGTCCGTCGGTCATGAGCAATATGATGATTTCCATCGAGCAGCACGTCGACTGGATCGCAGACTGCCTGGACTACCTTAAACATCGCAATTGCCAGTCCATCGAAGCGACGAGCGAGGCACAACAGGCCTGGGTCGCGCACGTGAACGAGATCGCGCAGGGCACGCTCTTTCCGTTGGCTAATTCGTGGTACATGGGTGCGAACGTGCCGGGTAAACCAACCGTGTTCATGCCCTACATTGGTGGCGTAGGTCCCTACCGTGAGAAATGCGAAGTCGTTGTCGCAGCAGGCTATGAGGGTTTCGTATTAACCGGTTCCGCCGCAGCAGCATCCGCTGGCTAGCCGTCAGCCGCACTAAAGCGGTTTGGCAAAGCTGAGTTCATTACCATCCGGGTCACGGATGTGAAAATAGCGTTCCTTCCAGGGCGCGTCTGACGGTGCAAACTCGGGCTTGAAGCCGACCGCAATCGCCTGGCGGTACATAGCGTCCACATCACTGACATAAA
Organism: uncultured bacterium; assembly: GCA_964012875.1. Lineage (GTDB taxonomy): Bacteria > Pseudomonadota > Gammaproteobacteria > CAXGUU01. The sequence goes on along the minus strand of CAXGUU010000001.1, from coordinate 1,312 downwards.
TGATAACTCGCCCCCATAAGGATTCCGGTGCAACGCCAGCGGCGACGTTAACGTAGCTCGAACCAGCACGAAAACTGCTGAACGGATCGTTCGCGCCGCCATAGATGAGCTCAAAACCCAGGGCCTCGTAAAAAGCGACGGCGCTGGGCATGTCAGCGGTAAAGAGCGTGATCGCGCTGATGCTTTCGATGCGAACATCCTCAATCATCTTCGCCACCATTTAGTTCGTGCACAAGGCTATCGATCCGTGCGCGTGCCCGCGCCGCTGCGCTGGCGTCATACGCGGCGGGCGCCTGATGGTTGTCGAACCAATGCCCGGCCCCGGCCAACGAAACGAATTCAATGTCCGCGCCGGCTGCAGCAAGTAACTGCGCCCGGCGCCGGCACGCCCGCGGATTGGTAATCACATCGCGATCGCCATGAAACACGAGCGTCGACGTTGCACTCGGGTATCCGTCGGAACCATCGAGGGAGCCCGGACCGCAATAGGGGTAGTAAAGAAAAACAGCCTCAAAATTCAACGTTGCAGGCGGCGGCAAATCGTCGAGGTTTGGCGGCCGTATTCCCGCCTCAAGGCGCATCAGTGTTTCGAATAGAGAAAATGCGCCATGCGACCAACCCCAGGCCAGTACGCGGGCGCCATCAATGTCCGGACGCTCGATCATGACATTCAGGACAGCAATCAAATCGCCAGCCCGATCCGCTCCCGTCAGACGCCGTCCGGTACACACCTCTCGCTGCATTGCGGCAGGGCTTGTAATGCCGGCTGCGGTAAAGCTGTCGACGTGCAGCACGGCGAAACCTTGTTCCAGGAGCTGCGTCCGCCACAATTCATGGTGAGGATGCCAGCTCAGGCATCCAGGCATGAGAACGGCCAAAGGGTGCGGTCCCTCTCGCGATGGCAGCGACAGTTCAATATGTTCGGCTAATGCAACCGCGCGGCTGCGCATATCGTCAGCCCATGCGAGGTCGAAGGAAACCGCCAGGAGTACGGCGATCAGCCAAATCCGGCGTTGTGTCTGCGTCCGAAATTCAGACATCGAGAGAGGTGATTCGTCGGAGTTCGCGCCGATAGCGGGTGTCTTCAAACGGACGCGCACGATGCATGGTCGCACGATTGTCGTAAATGACAAGATCGCCCTCACGCCACTGATGCGCGTAGACGAATTGTGGCTGAGTCGCATGTTCAATCAATTCGCGCAACAATAAACGACCGTCGGGCACAGGCCAGTCAACGATGCGCGAACAGTGCGCAGCGATGTACAGCGCCTTGCGGCCGGGAAACTGCATCTGGCTGAGCGCATAGGCGCAC